>CAZWDQ010000095.1:4161-7445 GCA_964632475.1 uncultured Acidimicrobiaceae bacterium | reverse complement strand
TTCCGAGCTGATCTTCCGTCTGCATCGGCTGGCCATTCGAGTACCTGGGAATGGAGTGGAAGCCATACGACCATTGGTTCCCCCACGTTCCCGGTCGTACGAATCTCACCATGTTCTTCATGGTGATACCGCCGTAGGGGGCCCACGCGTTGACCGACTTGGAGAACACCGTGTAGGTCGCGTAGTGGGGGATACCGACTCGTCCCGAGACCAGGTATGTGTCAACGAGTCGTTCATTCTCGTCGATCAGCCAGATTCGCTGTGCTGAGTTGGAGTAGATGATCCTCTTCCCCGATCCAACCTCGGGATACGGCGGTGGCGAGGGAGGTGGTTCGTCGCCACCAGGTAGGGGGCCGAATGCTCCTGCAACGGGGGTGAATCTGGCTGATCCATAAGGAACCTCAGGTGAATCAGCGCTGCCCGGGAAGAAGAACGTGCCTGTCGCGGGCCGATACGTAGCGACGACATCGCTGCTCGTGCCCCAGACACCTGCAACCGGGAGATCGCCCTTCTGGCCCATTGGGACCTCGCTCGTGGCGGAACCGGCCGCGGAACGATTCGAGATGTGGACAGTGTTCGTCGACGAGCGAAGCACGCCCACCGTGTCGATGCCGTCGCCGTCGAAATCTCCGACGAGCGGCTGATCTCCCGGATTCCCGAACGTATAGGAGAAGTCGGCCGATCCGAGTCCGCCGCCGTTCGAGCCAAGGTGATTGACGATGTACACCCTGGCCTGAGACGATCGGTAGATCGACACCGTGTCACAACCGTCGCCGTTGAAGTCGCCGGCGATCGGGTCATCGCCCGGATTGCCAAAGAAGAACTTGATGTCGGCAATCCCCTGCGTGTTGGAGTTCCGCAGATAGACGTAGCCATCTTGCTGCCGATAGAGACCGGGAGTCTCAATGCCGTCGCAGTCCCAGTCACCCGTGAAGGGAATGTCCCCTGGGTTGCCGTAGTAGAAGTGTGTCGTCGAGCCGGTAGCGGCGTCGCGCAGATACCACTCGCCGCTGCGTCCGTCCACCACGCCGACGCCATCGTTCTCGGCGGCAATCACCGAACCGGCCATCACGACAAGCAGACCAACTGCCAACCCAAGAATCAAGAAGATCCGAGATCCGATACGCACACGTCCTCCGCTTCATCGCTCCACGACCCAGAACCTGGGACTCTACTTAGAGAGGTATCGACAGGTCGGCAATACAACTGGAGCGCAAGACGGCGCGATCCCTTGACTACACGAGAGTCCGTACCACACTGCATGTCATGTCACCTCGAAGCGGCTTCAGCGGTTGGCCACACAACAGGACTACGAACACCACCGCTGCGACTCGCATGGGACGAATCCTCTCCGTCGTCGCGGCAGTTCTCATCTTCTTCGCAGTTGTCCCGGCCCAGGCGGCGGACGATGACACGGTGACGTTCGATGGGGCCGGATGGGGGCATGGTGTCGGGATGAGCCAGTACGGAGCTCAGGCCATGGCCGCCGACCGCACGAGTGAAGAGATCCTGGGCCACTACTACCACGGCTCCAGTCTCGGAGAAATCGGTGTTGGTGATGTGCCCACGATCGGCGACATCTACGTCAGCGTCGAGTCCGATCAGGTGACTCGCACGGTGACCATCGGCGAAGGTCCGGGGACATCGATCAACGGCGTGGCTGTGTTCCGGGGTGTCGACGACACGTACCAGACGAAGGCGCTCTTCGCCGGCGATCAGTTCACCGTCACCGATACGGACCCGCAGTCGAACGGCAGATGCACCGTCGAGTTCAGCGACGGCACATCCTGGGCAATGGGATCCTGCGACATCACGGTTCCCCTCGCTCCCGACACGTCTCCACCACCGTACGTCATCGAACTCGACTCCTGTCGAACAACAAACTGCACGTTCGCGTGGGGAACTGCCCTGCTCTTCGTCGACAACGGCAGCAACCTTCGATCCGCCCCGGACACCATTTGCCCGAGCGGTCCGGGTGACTGCCCCCTCGAGCCAGGCTTCGACGCTGTGGTCCAGCTCCCCATCGACACCTACACGCGGGGTATCGCAGAGGTCCCGTTCTCGTGGGATGTCCCCGCTCTCCAAGCACAGGCGATCGCTGCACGTTCGTACGCCGCCACGTCCACGATCCGCTCCGATCCCACCGCCAGCGCTTGTTTCTGTGATCTCGTGAACAGCTCATCCGACCAGGTCTATGCCGGATGGCTCGGGAGCCGCGATCTCTGGGATCGGTGGGATGCCGCAGCGGTGGCAACCACCAGGCAGGTGGTCGTTCACCCGTCGGCACCGGACCAGACCATTGTGCGGGCCTACTACTCGTCATCGTCGGGGGGCGCCACCGAAGCATCGGCCGACAGGTGGGGCGACTCCTTCCCGTACCTCATTTCCGTCCCGGACCCGTGGTCGTTGACTACAGCGAATCCGTACAGCTCCTGGACCAAGACCATCACACGAGCGGGTCTCGCCTCCTGGCTCGGACTTGCCGATGTCGAAACGGTCGAGATTATCGAGCGCAACGACTCAGGGAGTCCTCGAAGGTTCCGTTTCGGGGGGATTGCCGCCAGCGGAGCCTCGGCCAGCGTGGAGAAGAGCGTGGGAGCGGTCACGTCCCGATACGGGCTCCGGTCGTGGTACTTCGAGATCACGATCAACCGGACATCACCCCCGGCCGGCTCACGAGCGGACCAGGTCGCCCTTCAGGATCCGAACTCGGGGATCTGGCACATTCGTCACGCCGACGGCAGTGTCGACACCTTCTACTATGGCGATCCCAGGGACACGCCATATGCCGGCGACTGGAACGGCAGCGGTATCGACACGATGGGCCTGTATCGCGAGAGCGCCGGCTACTTGTTCCTTCGAAACACCAATGATCAGGGCGTCGCGGACATCTCGATCTACTACGGCATCCCGAGAGACCTGCCCATCTCTGGAGACTGGAACGGCGACGGGATCGACACAGTCGGCATCTACCGGTCGTCTGAGTCGAGGTTCTACCTGAGGAACACCAACACACAGGGCATCGCAGACATCGACTTCTCCTTCGGCAATGCGCGCGACGTCCCAATCGCCGGAGACTGGAACGGCGATGGCTTCGACACGGTCGGCGTCTATCGCCCGTCCACCCGGATGGTCTACCTCATGAACGACCTCAGCCATCCCGTGGCGAGTACATCGTTCTTCTACTCGGGCACGGCATCCGGGGATCGGATTGTCGCCGGAGACTGGGACGGTGACGGCGACGACACTGTCGGCATCTACCGTCCATCGACGGCGACGTGGTA
>CAZWDQ010000095.1:0-4061 GCA_964632475.1 uncultured Acidimicrobiaceae bacterium | reverse complement strand
TCGACTACGTTGGAGCGAGTTCGACCGACAAGACCTGCACATACACCATCAACGACACGGTCTCTGATCCCGGATCCTGTCGGATCGACCTGAAATGGGACGGGTGGAGTCCAAGCCCGACAACGAGGATCGCCTTCGAACGTCACTGGGAGTACGGCTCTGATCTCGACGGTACCGGCGAGGCCTGCACCCACTACGTCTACCCGTCGCGCATCGAGTGTTCGTATGCCCGTGGCACGATGCACATTCGGCCCGATGGGAACAACCCGAACACAACCCACGACGCTGAGCGTGCGGCGTTCAACATCTCGCTCGAGATCGATCCGGACGACTACATCCTCGGGATCGGGGAGATGCCGTACGGCTGGCCGAGTGAGGCACTGAAGACGCAGGCCGTGGCTTCGCGCACATTCGCCCAGTACCAGAACGACTACACACTGCGGTACACCAACAACGAATCCGAAGCCGAACTCGGTCGGGCGGTGCCCGACTGCTGGTGCGGTATCTACGATCGCGCCCCACATCAGGTCTACCTCGGTTGGGGATTTGGCACTCAGCGCTGGGTTGACGCCGCTCGAGCGACCGATGGCGAAGTCCTCACCTATCAGGGCAAAGCAATCGGTGCCTTCTTCTCCTCATCGAACGGTGGCGCCACCGAGAACGTCGGCGACATCTGGAATCCAGAGCCATTCCTCACGCCCTACCTCGTCGCCAAACCCGACCCGTACAGCGCATACAGCAATCCGTACTCCCCCTGGGAAGCACCCGCGACAACCTCACACATCGTTGCCCGTTCAACGTTCCTCTCGAAGGTAGGACTCTCGACGCTCGAGTCGGCCACCATCGCAGCGACGTTCGCGTCTGGAACTCCTAGCGACATCGAACTCGCGGGAACGGTCAACGGCGACGCGATGGTTCGCCACTACTCCGGCGAAGAGATCCAGTCGCTCTTCGGCCTGCGGTCGCCGCACGTCACCAGTTTCTCATTCGTGTCGGATGATCCCGCACCGCCACCGGTGGATGAGCCACCGACGACCGAGCCACCTCCGCCAACATCGACACCGCCGCCGGCCGGCGGCGACCAGGTCGCACTCCAGGATCCACGCTCCGGGATCTGGCACATCCGACATGCCGATGGCACGGTTGACAGCTTCTACTACGGCAACCCCCAAGACACGCCATATGCGGGCGATTGGAACGGCGATGGCATCGACACCATGGGGCTCTACCGGGAGAGCGCTGGCTACCTGTTCCTCCGAAACACGAACGACCAGGGGATCGCGGATATCGAGATCTACTACGGCAATCCCAAGGACCTCCCGATCTCCGGGGACTGGGACGGTGACGGCATCGACACCGTCGGAATCTTCCGTCCGTCGGATGAGAAGTTCTATCTCCGCAACACCAACACGCAAGGCGTTGCTGATGTCAGTTTCGCATTCGGCACTCGAGGCGATACACCGATCGCCGGGGACTGGAACGGCGACGGCATCGACACCGTCGGCGTCTACCGACCGTCGACGAAGATGGTGTATCTCGCCAATGACCTCGCTCATCCGGTTGCGGACATCTCGTTCGCCTACTCGGGAACGGCGTCGGGCGACAGAGTGATCACCGGGGACTGGAACGGTGACGGCATCGACACCGTCGGCGTCTACCGACCGTCGACCCAGATGTGGTACTTGCGAGACACGTTCACACAGACCTCTGCGAACATCTCCTTCAAGTTCGGTGAGTACTACATGAACCCGACGACCGGCTACTGGGGCGACTGATCCCAAGAACGACGGGTATCCTCGCTGCCATTAGAGACAGCGAGATTGAGGTCGGAGCAGAACCTGTGCCACAGACCGCGACGATCATCTTGCCAGCGTTCAACGAGGAGGAGGCCCTGCCCGTTGTCGTCGATGATATTCGATCCGTCCTCGGAGATGGCGTCGATATCGTCGTCGTAGATGACGGTAGTTCGGATGGAACCGCCGGTGTCGCCGAGCAACTCGGTTGTCTTCTTGTCCGTCATGACCGGAATCGTGGCAAGGGTGCTGCCATCCGGTCGGGCATGGTCGCGGCTACCGGCGACGTCGTGATCGTGATGGACGCCGACGCGACCTATCCGGCTTCGACGATTCCGGACATGATCGACCTCCTCGAGGATCACGATTTCGTCCGAGCTGAGCGGCGCATCGACGCATCGAACACTCCGGCGGTCAATAGGCTCGGGAACGTTCTCCTCGGAAAGGCCTTGACGTCGCTGCACGGCCTGGAGCCGGGCGACTACCTATCCGGTCTGTACGGTGCCAGAAGGGAAGTCTTCGAATCTCTCGGCACGGAAGCCGACGGATTCGACATCGAGGTCGAGATAGGCATCAAGTCCCAAGCAAACGACCTTCGGGTGGCCACGCTGCCAACCGACTACAACCCCCGGGTTGGAGAGAAGAAGCTCGACCCGCTGTCCGACGGACTGGGGATCCTGGGTCGCATCCTCCGGATGGTCTTGCTGTACCGCCCGCTAGCTCTATTCGCCGTGCCGGGCTTGATCCTGCTGTTGATCTCGATCATCGGGGCGATCGCCCTGTCGGGCGGCCCTGTCATCACCGGGTACCTCGGCCTCAGCATCCACACGTTCATCGTGGCCACTCTCGGGGTTCTGGCCGGCTTCCAACTTATCGTTTTCGGACTCGCGGCTGCCCTGTACCGTGCGAGCCTCGGGTTTCCTCCTTCGGTCTGGTTACAGCGAGCCACGTCATCTCCGGTGCGGACCGCGACGGCGATCATCGGTGGCCTCCTGGCGTTCGGTGCAGGAATCCTCCTGGCGGTGCTCGTCATCGGATGGGTCGCATCGGGCGGCCCGGAGTTCACCGAGACCCGTCGGCTGGTGCTGATGACGACCGGGTTCGTCTTCGGCCTCCAGCTTCTCTCAGCCTCCATGTTCTTGACGCTGTTCCGGAACCACCCCAACACGACCTCAGCATCGTGAGGGCCGGGACCACCGATGTGGCGGTCATCGTCGTCGGGTACAACGATCGCGACGCCCTCATCTCATGCGTCGGCGCTCTCACCGCCGACCCGACACCGAGGCACATCATCGTCGTGGACAGTGCATCGGACGACGGCACGCCATCGATCCTCGAGGGTCTCGCGACAAGCGACGAGCGAATCGTCACTCAGGCGAATTCCGAGAATCTCGGGTACGCGGCTGCGGTGACGGGAGCTGCGCGCCTAGTCGACAGCACCTACCTAGCGATACTGAATGCCGACACAGTGCCTTCTGTCGGCTGGCTGAACCCGCAGATCGCCTACCTCGAGGAGAATCCAGGGGTTGCCGCTACTTGTCCGACTGTCGCTCTGCGTGGAACCGATCACCTGAATGCTGCGGGCCAGGACATCCATGTGACCGGGTTGGGCTTCAACCGGTTCCTGCATCGGCGCATCGCAGAAGGCGGCGCCTCACCCGCACAAGTCCCGGGACTCCAGGGAACGGCGTTCGTGATCCGGCGGTCGGTTCTCGAAGCCATGGGCGGCTGGTACTCGGGAGGGTTCTTGTACCACGAGGACGTTGAACTCTCCTGGACAGTCCGAGTGATGGGTCACGAGATTGCCTACGTTCCCACGCCCCCTGTCGAGCATGACTACATGCTGACGATGTCACCGGAGAAGCTCTTCCTTCTCGAACGCAACCGGCTGGAGCTGCTTCTTGCCAACACGAGGCTGGCGACGCGGCTGGCTCTCACCCCATTGTTGCTCTGGACCGAGCTGATGATGTGGGGCTACTGCCTGATGCGAGGTCCGAGCATGCTCGCGGCGAAGGGACGGACCTACGTATCGATCCGCAGCCGCCGGGCAATCGTACGAAGGCGTCGGGCCCAGATCGACAGTCTCCGCCGCATTCCAGACCGCGTCGTGCTCCGATCACTCCGCTGGAACTACAACTGGGACCAGATGATCTTCCTTGGACGGCGCCGGTCAACGAGCGGCCGCCGCGGCGGCAGAGATCTACCGGTCAGCTGATCAGCGGCTTCGTTGGGTTAGTCGCGTTTCCAGGTAACGGCGTTGGCATATGA
>CAZWDQ010000094.1:0-7466 GCA_964632475.1 uncultured Acidimicrobiaceae bacterium | reverse complement strand
AGTCTGGATGGACGCGATAGAACAGGGCGGTCTGGCGGAGTTGCAGCCGCTCCTGGGCCCCGCCGAGATGGCCCGCGATGTTTGAGATCAGGTGATCCCTGTCTTCGTCGCTCATCACGTCGGCGAACAGCGACCGTGGCTGCTCGTAGTCGTCGTTCGGGTGGGTGTACTCGAACCGTCCTGCCTCGCCCGTGACTGCCACACCGGGCTCAGCAGCCGTGTCGTCGGGGACCGCTCCTCCGAAGGTGTTCGGGTAGTAGTTCGGACCGCCACCATGGTTGCCATCCGTTCTCATCGACCCGTCGCGCTCATACGTGTGGGCAACGGCTCCCTTTGGCTGGTTGACCGGGATCAACGCGTGGTTGGTACCGAGACGATGGCGGTGGGTGTCCGGATAGGAGAAGAGGCGACCCTGGAGCATCTTGTCCGGGGACGCGGCGATGCCGGGTACGAACGATCCGGGACTGAAGGCGGCCTGCTCGACCTCGGCGAAGTAGTTCTCAGGGTTCCGATTCAGCACCATCTTGCCGAACGGGATCAATGGGTAATCCGAGTGCGGCCAGACCTTCGTGATGTCGAAGGGGTCGTACCGGTAGTCCGCCGCATCGGCTTCGTTCATGATCTGTACATTGACCGTCCACGACGGATAGTCACTGCCCTCAATCGCCCCGTACAAATCGCCGGTGGCCTGGTCGGGATCGCTCGATGCCAGCGCCGCTGCTTCGGAACCGGTAAGTGTCTCGTTGCCCTGATCGGTCTTGAAGTGGAGCTTGATCCAATAACGGTCGGTGTCGGTGTACCAGAGGTACGTGTGGCTCGTGTAGCCGTTCATGTGGCGGTACGACTTCGGCGTTCCACGGTCTGAGAACAGGATCGTGACCTGGTGCAGCGACTCGGGAGTTAGGGACAGGAAGTCCCAGAACATGTTCGGGTCCTTGAGGTTCGTCGCCGGGTTGCGCTTCTGAGTATGGATGAAGTCGGGGAATTTCAGCGGATCACGGATGAAGAAGACCGGCGTGTTATTGCCGACCATTTCGTAGTTACCGTCCTCCGTGTAGAACTTCACCGCGAACCCTCGCGGGTCTCGTTCCGAGTCGGCAGATCCCTTCTCCCCACCAACGGTTGAGAACCGGACGAAGAGCTCGGTCTGTTTGCCGACTTCGGAGAGGAACGCTGCCTTCGTGTATTGAGACACGTCCGCAGTGACCTCGAAGAAGCCGTAGGCGCCCGCGCCCTTGGCGTGGACGACACGTTCAGGAATCCGCTCACGGTCGAAGTGAGCCAGCTTGTCCAGCAGGTGGGTGTCCTGCATGAGGGCGGGTCCTTCGGATCCGGCGGTCATGGAGTTCTGATCGTCGGCGATCGGCCGTCCGAATGTGTTGGTCAGCTTGTCGGACATGGGTCCTCCTCGAGCGGGCACGTGGTCGAAAGTATCGATTTCCTGTTTAGACTAGTTCTAAAGTAGCCACCTTGTCCACCGGAGCGGAGCCATGTCAGCAGTCGACACCACCCAGGTGATCCGCGATGCCGGCCTCAGGGCAACCAAACCGAGAGTCCTCATCTACGGCCTCCTCCAAGAGGCCGGTGGCCACCGAACGGCCGACGAGGTCGCGGGACTGGTCGGGGACAACGGTCAGCGACTCGCCCGTGCGTCGGTGTACAACGTGCTCGACGATCTCTCCCGCGCCGATCTCGTTATGCGCGCCGATCGAGGACCGGGCACGGCGATCTACGAGGTAGCCGACACGTGGCACCATCATTTCGTGTGCCGCGTGTGCGGAGAGGTGACCGACGTACCGTGCGCCATCGGGTCGAAACCGTGTCTCGACGCGGACATGCCCGGCGCCACCATCGACGAGGCTCAGATCATCTTCCGAGGCGTCTGCGCCTCCTGTGCCGCGTCGAACCAGCCTGATCCCAAGGGTTAGGCCGGGTTCTCATTCGGGCGGGATTGGCGGGGAGCCCCGTAGGTCATCCGTTCAAGGCGTGCCCTGACCTGCTCCGGATCGGCGTCCCGACCTACGTTGCTGGAAGCGCCCAACCGGCGCAGACGATCCGTCGTCCGCTCCTTGTGACGTTCATCTTCTTCGCGGATCCGTGATCGAGAGGACCACATCAGGATTTCCCCCAGGTCATTGCGTTCGCTCTCACATGGTTGCACATATCCATCGTCATCGGACGGCATTTCCAAATCCACGAGACACAACTCGCCGAGTACCAGACGAACTAGTCTCAGGTCACGTACGATCTCCCCCCTGGAAAGGGTTCTCAGTGGCTGATCCGATCGGGCTGTTGACGATCGAGGAACTGGCTCAAGCCGTCGAGGCCGATACGCTCGATACCGTCGTCTTGGCCTTCACCGACCACCAGGGACAGCTCCTCGGGAAACGCATCGACGCCGCCTTCTTCCTCGACGAGGTCGCCGAATCCGGCAGTCACGGCTGCGACTATCTCCTCACGACCGACATGGAGATGGAGCCGGCGCCTGGCTACTCGTATGCGAACTGGGAGCTCGGCTACGGCGACTTCCACCTCGTCCCCGACCTGTCCACGATGCGCATCGCCGACTGGTTGCCCGGCACGGCGATCGTGCTCACCGACCTCCATGATCCGAGCAGCCACGAACCGGTCGCCGTTGCCCCGAGATCGATGCTCCGTCGCCAGATCGAGCGTGCCACCGAGGCCGGGTACGCGGCGAAGACCGCGTCCGAACTCGAGTACTTCCTGTTCGAGGACTCCTACCGCGAAGCCGCCGATCGAGACTACGCGGACCTCACACCGATCGGCTGGTATTCCGAGGACTACCACCTGCTCCAGGGAACGCGCGAGGAGTTCTTCAACCGGGCCGCTCGAAGGGCTCTCAGCAGATCCGGCATCCCGGTCGAGACCTCGAAGGGTGAGACGGGTGTAGGCCAGCACGAACTCAACATCAGATACGCCGACATCCTGGAGATGGCCGACCGACACACCCTCATGAAGCAATGCATGAAGGAGATCGCCGATGATCTGGCCATCTCGATCACGTTCATGCCGAAGCCCCATGACGACGATGCCGGGTCGAGTTGCCACATCCACCTGAGCCTCTGGAATGATGACGGCCCTGTGTTCCCCGGCGAGCACCCGGTCGGTCCGATCTTCGCATCGGACGAGTTCCGCTGGTTCCTCGGCGGTTGGATGGCTCATGTGCAGGAGCTGACGCCGTTCTACGCCCCAACCATCAACTCCTACAAACGGTTCGTCGAGTCCTCGTGGGCCCCCACGCGTATCGCCTGGAGCTACGACAACCGGACCGCGGGATTCCGGATCGTCGGCAGCGGAGCAAGCCTCCGGATCGAGAACCGCATTCCCGGATCGGATGCGAACCCGTACCTTGTGTACGCGGCGACCCTGGCAGCCGGTCTCGACGGTATCGAGAACCGAATCGAACCGCCTGAGATCTTCACCGGTGACGTCTACGCGGCGAAGGATCTCACCGCAGTGCCTGGAACACTTCGCGACGCGACCGAACGCTTCGCAGAAAGCGAGTGGGCCAGGGAAGCATTCGGGGCAGAGGTCCACGACCACTACATCCACTTCTTCCGCAGCGAGCAGCGGGCGTACGACTCGGCCGTCACGGACTGGGAGCGTCGGCGTTACTTCGAACGGATCTAGTCGCACGATCGGACAAGGAGCGAAATGAGACTCGAAGGCAAATCGGCCGTCATCACCGGAGCCGGAAACGGGATCGGACGAGAGACCGCACTGTTGTTCGCCACCGAAGGTGCTTCAGTCGCAGCCGTGGATCTCAATGAGGAGGCCGTAAGCAACACGGTGTCAGAGATCATCGCGAGCGGCGGCACGGCGATCCCCATCGTCGCCGACATCTCCAAAGACGCCGACGTGGCGTCGATGATCGCATCTGCCGAAATGGCGTTCGGCCGCGTCGACGTGGTTTTCAACAACGCCGGGATCATGCACTCCGACGACGGAGATGCCGTCGGCACCGACGAAGCGATCTGGGACCTGACGATGGACGTGAACGCGAAGGGCGTGTTCCTCGGATGCAAGCACGGCATCCCTGCGTTGCGCAGAGCCGGTGGTGGTTCGATCATCAACACGGCCTCCTTCGTGGCGCATCTCGGCGCCGCCACCCCGCAGGTTGCGTACACCGCTTCGAAGGGTGCCGTACTTGCGCTGACGAGGGAACTCGCCGTTGTGCACGCCCGTGAGGGGATCCGTATCAATGCTCTCTGCCCGGGCCCGCTCCGCACCGAACTGCTCATGAAGTTCCTCGACACCGAGGAGAAGAAACAGCGCAGGCTCGTCCACATCCCGATGGGGCGCTTCGGTGAGGCAGCGGAGATGGCGAAAGCGGTGTTGTGGCTCGCTTCCGACGACTCGTCGTACGTGACGGGAACCGAGTTCCTCGTCGACGGCGGGATCACCGCCGCATACGTGACACCGGAGTGAGAAGGACACTCGATTTGCAGGTCTGCGACCCCGCGGCCGATGCGGCGAGCAAACCCTAGATCGCGCGCAGTATGCTGAACCCGTACCCGAGCAGTTTGGAAGGCAGAGATGAAGAACTCAGATGAATCCGTATTCGACACGATCGAGCCGGAGAAGAGCACCAAACAGCCGAAGCTGAAGAAGAAGTTCTACGAGTCTGAGCTTGCCCAGCTCCAGACCGAATTGGTCAAGATGCACACCTACGTCAAAGAGGAGGGGCTCAAGGTCGTCGTTGTCTTCGAAGGACGCGATGCCGCGGGCAAGGGCGGTGTGATAAAGCGAATCACCGAACGGCTGAACCCCCGAATCTGCCGGGTCGAAGCCCTCGGTACGGCGACGGAACGCGAGAAGACCCAGTGGTGGTTCCAGCGCTACGTCAACTACCTGCCCGCAGCAGGTGAGATGGTGCTGTTCGATCGGTCCTGGTACAACCGTGGACTCGTCGAGCCCGTGATGGGGTTCTGCACCGACGACGAGTACACGGAGTTTCTCCGTTCCTGCCCCGAGTTCGAACGCATGCTGGTCCGAAGCGGCATCATCCTCATCAAGTACTGGTTCTCCGTGAGCGACGAGGAGCAGGAACGCCGGTTCCAGGCCCGCATCGAAAACACAACCAAGCGGTGGAAGCTGAGCCCGATGGATCTCGAGTCACGAGCGAAGTGGGTCGAGTTCTCGAAGGCGAAGGACATCCTGTTCGACCACACGGATATCAAGCAGGCTCCGTGGGTCGTCGTCAACGCCGAGGACAAGAAGCGCGCGAGGCTCAACTGTATCAGTCATCTGCTTACGATGATTCCCTATGAGGACCCCCCGCTCGGAGCGATCGAATTGCCACCCCGGCAGGAGGACATCGGCTACATACGTCCTCCGATCACGGAGCAGACGTTCGTCCCGGATGTGTACTGACAACTTGAGATCATCCGCCTTCGGTAGGTGACATGTCGGGAGACACGGACCTTCGTAGGGTTGGTCCCCGACGGAGCAGTGCACTAATCCCTGTGAGAGAGACTCCGGTGAAGCGCTAGCCTCCCTGGCGCCAATCCTCCTGACACAAAGGACAGAGCGAAGTGGCCCCTGCGGATCCACAGAGCTATCCCCTGCTGGAGAGCCTCGCTCTCCCGGCAGACCTCGAAGGCCTCGATGAGCAGACCCTCGCTGATCTCAGTGATGAGATCCGTTCGTTCATGCTCGACGTCATCTCGCAGAACGGCGGGCACCTCTCGCCGAATCTCGGTGTCGTCGAACTCACCATCGCCCTTCACGCCGTGTTCGACAGCCCGACCGATTGCATCATCTGGGACGTCGGACACCAGTGCTATCCACACAAGCTGCTCACGGGCCGCTTCGATGATTTCCCGACGCTTCGACAGGAGTCCGGCATGTCGGGCTACCCGTCGCGATCCGAGAGCGACCACGACTTCGTCGAGAACAGCCACGCATCGACGTCGCTGAGCTACGCGACCGGACTCGCCCTGGCACGCGAAGATGGGGATGATTCCTACATCGTCGCCGTCATCGGAGATGGGGCGCTCACCGGAGGGATGGCGTACGAGGCGCTCAACCACATCGCACAGTTGAGCCCGGAACGATTGATCATCGTGATCAATGACAACGGCCGTTCATACGCTCCGACCGTCGGTGGCCTGGCCGCACACCTTGCTGCTCTCAGAGTGAACCCCACGTACGAACGGTCGAAAGAGATCCTCGGTGAGATGGCCCGCAGAATCCCGGTGGTTGGGGAGACGACCGATGAGGCCCTGCACCGGATGAAGGAAGCGATCAAGCAGGTTCTCCAGCCCGCCACCTTCCTCGACGTGCTCGGTATCAAGTACACCGGACCGATCGACGGTCATGATCTGGAGGTTCTCGAAGCGACGCTCGAGCGAGCCAAGCAGTTCCACGAACCGGTCGTTGTCCACGTCGTGACCGAAAAGGGCAGGGGCTACGCACCGGCCAGGGACGAGAGCGAAAGAACCCACGGGGTCGGTGCTTTCGACCTCGATACCGGCGACACTCACTCGAACGGTCTCGGGTTCACCGATGCGGCCGAGGCCATCATCGCTGACGCCGCCGAGCGACGACCGGACGTGGTGGCGATCACCGCCGCCATGGGTTCGGCAACAGGCCTCGGTCGTCTAGCGGAGTTGCACCCCGACCGTGTCATCGACGTCGGCCTCGCCGAGCAGCACGCCGTGACCCTCGCGTCCGGCCTGGCCATGGGTGGACGCCGACCGATCGTCTGCATCTACTCGACGTTCCTCCAACGAGCATTCGACCAGCTCGTGTCGGATGTCGCTCTTCATGACCTGCCGGTCGTCTTCATGATCGACCGCGCCGGCGTGACCGGTTCAGACGGACCGTCTCACCATGGCGCATTCGATCTCGCCTACCTGCGCATGATCCCCGGCCTCTCGATCGCCGCCCCTTCTACGGCCGATGAACTCGCCGGCATGCTCGCGACCGCTCTCGATCATCCAGGTCCCGTCGCGATCCGCTATCCCAAGGCTCGCGTCGATTCGATTCCGCAGTTGCCGCCTGTGCCGGTTCCCTACGGGGAGTGGGAGGAACTCCGCTCCGGATCCGACGTCCTGCTCCTTGCCGTTGGCCGCATGGTCCCGGTGGCTACCGACGCGGTCACGCTGCTGGAGCAGGAAGGGATCTCCTGCGGTCTCGTCAACGCTCGTTGGGTGAAGCCCCTCGACCCGCGCCTCCTCGAATGGGCCGAGAAGTACGAACGGATCATCACGATCGAAGACGGCGTCGCATCCGGAGGCTTCGGCTCAGCGGTGCTCGGTGCGCTCGCTCCGTCGGGTCTTGCTGGAAGGGTTCGGGTCCTCGGTCTGCCGGACGCGTTCCTTCCCCCGGGCAATGCCGACGTGATCCTCTCGGAGTTGGGACTCGACGCCGATGGCGTTGCGGCTCACATCCTCGCCGACGGCTGATCCTCGTCGGATGCCGTGCCATTCTCCCTCCCCTCA
>CAZWDQ010000093.1:0-7616 GCA_964632475.1 uncultured Acidimicrobiaceae bacterium | reverse complement strand
GGGCCCTTGCAGGCAATGACGTCGGCAGCTGTGTAGTGGGTGTACGGCTCGATCTCCATGTAGGAGCTCCAACCGTCTGGGAAGTCCCCATCGATGTAGATGGCCTCGAGATCCTCAGCCGACGAGAGCGCCGCTGGCGTCAGGAGCGTTCGCTTGGCGATGTCCTTGCCTTCGAGGATGTCAATTGCGATTGCGGCACCGGCACCACCAACGGACGGCGGGTTCGTCACGGAAGCGCCCGTGAGACCGTCGATTGTGAGCAACTGGCCGATGAAGGCGTTGTTGTCAGCACCAACGATCGGCACATACGGGGTACCTGAGGCGGTGAACTGCTCGACGACCGAGTAGTCAATGCCTGAGGTCCAGACGCCGTCGATGTCCTGGGTCGTGATGATCTCGAGCGCCTGCTGAGCACCGGTGGTTGGTGACCAGTCGGTGAAGACCTCAGCGGCAATCGTGATGTCCGGGTACTCGGCGAGAGCAAGTTGGAAACCCTCGTCACGGAGCGTGTCCGCACCGACGCCGTCGATGCCACGCATGTAGGCGACGTTACCTGTGCCACCCATCGCCTCGAAGAGCCAGCGTGCGCCAAGCTCACCATAGGCGGCCTGGTCATTTGACACCAGGTATGCGGCATCCGTCGTGACGCTGTTGTCAACGACGACGAAGACGATGCCCTGCGCGATCGCTTCCTCGATCACGGAGTTGAAGGCCTCAGCGTCCCCAGGATTGAGGATGATTGCATCCACACCCTGTGAGATCAGCGTTGTGATATCGCTGATCTGCCCTGCTGTGTCCGTATCCCTGTTGAGCAAGACGACTTCGTCGACATTGCCGCGGACTAGCGCCTCAGCCTTGATGGCGCAGATCATCTGCTCACGCCACCCGTTTCCAACAGTGTTGTTCGAAACGCCAATTGTGAATGTCTCGTCGGCCACAACCTGAGTTGTTGTGGTCTCGCCGGCTGCCGCCGTCGTGGTGGTGTCGTCGCTGTCGCTGCTACATGCAGCGGCAACCATCGCCAGCACCATGAGCAGCAGAACGACCCGCAAGCCCTTCTTCCATTGCCTCATGTATTCGTTCCTCCTATGTCGGTCGTCGGCCATGATGTGGCCGTTTCCTTCTTCTGATTGGCTCCTGCGAGCCAGGCGGTGGGTGAAGCGCGAGGTTGAGGTTTCGGATTGTTCATGAACCTCCTCCGTTGTTAGCCCCGACCAGTGAAGCATCGACAGCCTCCGGGTCAAAGACGTGTTCGATGATGAGCGCAGCGGCACCGATGATCCCGGCGCGGTCGCCGAGAGTTCCAGTCGTGATCTGCAGATCACTGGTGCTCAGTGCTGTCGAGCGGCGATACACCGTCTCCCGAATGCCGGCGAGCAACTGCTGACCGGCCTCGGCAACATCGCCGCCGATCGAGATCACTGCCGGATTGAGCAGGTTGACGGTCGCAGAGAGGACCGAGCCAATGAGGCGTCCTGCGTCGCGGACTGCCTGGATCGCTTCGTAGTTCCCGGCTTGCACCAGAGCGACGATGTCCCGGCTTCCGCTTGCCTCATAGCCCCTGGCCCGCAGATCGCGAGCAATCGCCGCCCCTCCCGCAGAAGCCTCAAGGCAGCCGGGATTGCCACAGCGACACATCACGTCGGCGGGACCGGCCTGGATGTGACCGATGTCGCCGGCAGCACCCCGCGCACCGCGGTGGAGACGACCCCCAACTATCAGACCGGATCCAATTCCGGTGCCAACTTTGACGAAGATCAGGTCGGCGACCTTCGGGGACATCGCCCAGTACTCGCCCAACGCCATGATGTTCACGTCGTTGTCGACGAGGATCGGAACCCGATACCGCTCGATGAAGCGATCGCGGATCGGGTAGTCGTCCCAGCCGGGCATGATCGGCGGATGGACTGCTCGTCCGGCGATGAAGTCGACGGGCCCCGGAACGCCGATTCCGACGCCTCTGATGTCGCCGTCCGTGCGACCGGCTTCTGCCGTGAGTAGTACGAACGTCTCGAGGACCCAGGTCAGGATTGCGTCGGGGCCTTCGGCAATATCGATATCGCGACAGGATTCAGCAAGCGGGTTCGCATCGAGATCGCAAACGGCCAGGCGAGAATGAGTTGCGCCGAGGTCGGCGACGAGAACGACTCCGGAAGTCGCGTTGAACCCGAGCATCGTCGGCGGTCGACCTCCGGTCGATGCGGCCTCCCCCACATCACCGACGAGACCCTCGACGATGAGAGCATCGACGCGTTGGGCGATGGTTGATCGGGCGAGGCCGGTGGCTGAGGCGAGTTCCGCCCGGGTGATGGGGCTGCGGCGGCGGATCAGATCGAGGAGGTAGCCCGGGGTGCCGCTCACTGCGCCTTCACTCATTCCGTCATTCAACCAGCAACTATTGACCGAGTCAAAGACAAAGTCCCCGTATCTTCCCCCCAACCCCTCGCTGCTTTCGCCATTCGTAGCCTTAAGTGTCACCCGATTCGAGGTCTTCATGGGGATTGGATCAGTGCCCTTCCGTCTTGGCAAGCACGTTGGCGAGCCGTCGCGAGTGCTCGGCGTAGGCAGCATCGAAGAGCTCCTTGGAGCGCTCTGCCCCGACGATCGCAGCGCCGGTGAGGACAGGAGGTAGTGCGCCGCGTGCGACGAGTAGTGCCGCAGTCTGGACCTTGATCTCGTTCGTGATCGCTATGTTCGACACGGAGGATCCGGGCCCAACCCGGGTCTCGGGGCTACCGAGGTCGACGAGCGAGTCACCGGGTGGCGTACCGAGGTCGATGATGATGTCGGCATGATCCATGAGTCGGGTCCCCGACGAGTGTCCCGATGCGGTCGCAGAGGAATGGGCGACAGAAGTCACCGCGATCACCGGGAGTCCCCGCTCCCTGGCGCCGAGCGCCATCTCGATGGGGACCGCGGTTGAACCGCTCGAGCTGTAGATGATCATGGCGTCGCTCTCACCGAATGTGAAGTTCGCGAGAATCTGGTCGGCAAGGCCCTCGACCCGCTCGATGTACATCGCCTGCCGCTGTCCGTTTGCACCGGTGACCTGCGTGTGGAATGTCATCGAGAGCTCGACGATGGGGTTGAAACCTGGGTACGACCCGTAGCGGGGAAACATCTCCTCGACCGGGATGCGCGAATGGCCCGTTCCGAACAGGTGGACCAGCCCGCCCGAACCGATTGCATCGGCACAGACTTCCGACGCCGCTTCGATGGCGTCAAGCTGCGTTGCCGCGATGTACTCGAGCAAGGCGATTGCCTCTACGGTCCACTTCCCGCGCACGTTCACGCCTGCGTATTCACTACCGTGCATTCGACTGCCGCCTTGCTTCTTTCGCCCAGATGAGTAAATGTATAGACAGGTTAGGGATTGGGTCTTGAGGGCGTCAAGAAGCGCCGGAGGAGTGCCATGTGAGTTCAGCCCCGAGATACCTGGAGATCGCCGACCATTTGCGGAAGCTGGTCGCGTCAGCGATACCGGGTGATCGCCTCCCCTCTGACGCTGAGCTCTGCGAACGTTTCGGCGTCAGCCGCATGACGGCGCGCCAGGCCGTGATGGTGCTCGCCAACGAGCAGCTCCTGGAGCGCAAGCGCGGTTCGGGAACGTTCGTCAGCAACCCAAGGGTCCCGCGGGCGTTGGGGTCGCCGTTGTCCTTCTCCGAAAGCATGCGCCTGCGAGGCATGCAGCCGACATCGCGTGTTCTTCGCGCCGGACTGATCAACCTCAGCGCTGAGGCGGCTGCGGCGCTTGGAATCGAGAGCACGGCGCCGGCGATCGGGCTCGAACGGCTTCGCCTCGCCGACGGCATCCCTATGGCGATCGAGCATGCCGCGATCCCGTCAATCGATTCCAGTCTCCTGGACGAAGACCTCACGACCGGTTCGCTCCATGCCGCGTTCGAGCGAACCGGCCGCGTTCCAACCCGAGCGCTTGCGGAGGTGGGGGCTCGCACGGCAAACAAGCGCGAACGTGAACTCCTGGATCTCCCCACTCACGGAGTCGTTCTTTCGGAGGTTCGTACCATCTTTGATCAGCACAGCGCTCCGCTCGAACACACGTCCACGTTCTACGCCGCAGAACGCTACGCATTCACCGCGATCCTCTACCGCGACGACTGGGAGGGGCCCACATGACCACCGGCCGATATCTCGGTCTCGATCTCGGCGGTACCAACATCAAGGTTGCGGTGGTTGAGGCAGGTGAGGATCAACAACCACCGCGGGTGGTGTTGACCGCACAGCACGCGACTCACGCCGAACGCGGACCACACGGAGTCACGGACCGTCTGATCACAGTCGGTGCCGCAACGATCGAGAACGTCGGTTCCGTCGACGCCGCAGGGCTTGGCGTTCCGGGGTTGTTCGATCCGGACACCGGCCGAATCGCGCTGTTCCCGAACCTGAAGGGTCCGTGGGCGGGCCACTCCTTACGCGATCCGATCGCCGAGGCCCTCGGCGTCCCGACGGCGCTCATCAACGATGCACGGGCGTTCGTGCTCGCCGAAGGGACCGTCGGTGCAGGTCGAGGCAGCCACACCCTGATCGGCCTCACCCTCGGCACAGGCATCGGCGGGGGAATCATGATCGACGGGCGTATCCACCTCGGCGAATTTGGCACGGGGGGTGAGATCGGCCATCAGATTATCGTTCCCGATGGACCGCTCTGTGGTTGCGGAAATCGTGGATGTGTCGAGGCCCTTGCAAAGGCGGAAGCGCTCGCCGCGCTCGCCGGACAGACAGATGCAGCGACCGTCTACGAGCGGGCCGCTCAAGGCGACGAATCGTGTCTCGCCGCTATCGACACCGTTGCCACCTACATCGGAATCGGCCTCGCCAACGCCGTCGCCCTTCTCGGACCGTCCCGCATCGTCATCGGTGGAGGGATTATGGCTTCGGGCGAGCTGGCCCTTGGGCCGATCAGAAAGGCGATGATCGCGCACGTCACACTTGCGCCGGCGGAGCAAGTCTCCGTCGTCGCAGCGGAGCTCGGCAACTGGGCCGGGGCAATCGGCGCTGCACTGGCCGCCCGCGATCAGATCAACGTGCGCGCTCGGTAGTCGTCGAGCATCACCGCCGTCTGCGTGGCTCCCGACCGTTCGGCTCCGGCCTCGCGCACGGCGAGCAGATCGTCGAGTGTACGGACACCGTGGGCCGCTTTGACCTTGACGGTCGACGAGACCGAAGCACGCATGAGCCGCAGATCGTCAAGCGTCGCACCTGTCGCCGCGTAACCGGTCGACGTCTTGACGAAGTCGGCGCCGGCGGCTTCCGTGAGCTCGCATGCTGCGACCTTCTGGGCATCGTCAAGGTATGCGTTCTCGAAGATCACCTTCACGAGCGCATCGTCACCGGAGGTGTCGACGACAGCCCGGATGTCCTCCTCGACACGGGAGAACTCGCCCGACCGGAGCCAGCCGATGTTGAGCACCATGTCCAGTTCGACGGCGCCGTCGGTCATCGCCCGCTCGGCCTCAAAGACCTTGGTAGTCGTGGTGTGGTCTCCGTGAGGGAAGCCGATCACGGTCCCGACAGCAACAGAGGAATCGACAAGGGCGCCCGCAGCGAGGGCAACGTCGCACGGGCGGACGCACACGGACACGACCGCATAACGATCGGCAAGCTCGCAGCCTGCGACCACCTCGTCGGTGGTGAGTTCCGGCTTGAGCAGTGAGTGGTCGATCATGGCGGCGAGTTGCTCATAGGTGACGTCTGCGGCGGTGAGTGATGTGGGTTGCATGCCTCGATCTTCCCACGCCGTGATCGAATTGTCTATACAACCAGGGTCTACACGGCCCGACAGACCTCAACCGTTGCCGCCGCACGCTCGTCAATCACCGTCAGATCGTCTTGATCCGTCAGCCACGCTCCGATCCCGACGGCAATCGCACCTGCTTCCAGATACGACGCCGCGTTGACGGCGGTGATACCCCCGGTGGGGATGAGCGGCAGGTCACCAAACGGCCCGCGCAGGGCCGAGACGATCCCCGGCCCGACGATCGAGGCGGGGAAGACCTTGACCGCAGCCACTCCCGCCCCCCAGGCGGTTGCCACTTCAGTTGGCGTGAACGCACCCGGAATCATCGGGATGCCCCTCTCGACGGCCCATGACACGACCTTCAAGTCGGTGTGCGGTGACACCAGAAACGTGGCGCCGGCCGCGACGGCGTCGTCGGCTTCCGTCACCGACATCACCGTCCCCGCTCCGACGATGCTCCCTTCCCGGACCGCCGCCTCGATCGACACTGTCGCATAAGGGCTGTCCATGGTGATCTCCACGACATCCACTCCCGCGTTTCGAAGGACTCCGGTCACCACACCGGATCGATCGGGGTCGAGCCCACGGAGAACGGGGATGACTCGCCGTTCCAGGACGGCGGACGGAAGATTCGCTCGTCTCACGGCGCCGCCTCCGTCACGCTCCATCCACCGTCGACGCCGAGGATCTGACCCGTAATGTGGCGGGATGCGTCGGACAGCAGGAACAGCCCTGCGGCCGCGACCTCCTCCGGTTTCAGCAAACCGCCGGCGAGGGGCTGCTTGCGTGCGGCGTACGCGGAGATCACCGGATCCTCCGCGGCTCGCTCGGACATCGGCGTTCGGATGAGTCCCGGCGCAATGGCATTCACACGAATGCCGTCGGTCGCGTAATACGAGGCCATGGTCGTGGTGAGCGACACCTCGGCACCCTTGACCGCGGCGTAGGCATGGGTGGCGAAGTGCGACGGGACGGGGTGGGCGGCGAGAACGCTCGTGACCAGAACGATCGACCCGCGCGTTCCTGAGGGATTCGAGACCTGTTCCCTCATCGTCCGCACGGAATTGCGTGCCGCGAGAAACGCAGGGTGGCCGTTCAACTTGACCGTCTCTTCCCACCCGCCCAGATCCATCTCGTGAATTGGTCCGTCGCCGAAACGCCGGCCGCTGCCGCCGGCGACCGCGAAGAGTCCGTCGATCCGTCCGAATTTCGCGACACAAGCACCGGTCGCCGCGTCGGCCTCTGCCTCGACCGTCAAATCTGCCTTGGCCCATGCCGCGGTGCCGCCAGCCTCATTGACCTCATCGGCGAGGCGCTCACATTTCTCGCCGGTTCGCGAGACGATGAACACGGATGCCCCCTCCCGAGCGAAGAGTCGGGCGCCGGACGCGGCGATACCGGAGGCACCGGTTACAAGGATCGTTCGATCAGCGAGCGATTCAGACATCATGACCCGTTCTAGCAGGTTCATCGGCTCTAGCGGCCGCCCTGGCCGACGGAATAGAGCGACGGTTGGTGGACAGACCACGAGATCCGACCGCACGGGCATCCGGTCGAGACGTGGGTCAATGACGGGCCGTGGAGAACCCTCGATCCCATCTCGTCATCGAAGTTGAGCACCCGCCCTTGATCAAACACGCACGGAATGCTCTGGAATTCGCGATCACACCACCCAAGTCCGGGACCCCTCGACGCATGTGGCCACAGCGCTTGGAGTGTGCCCAGCCAGGGATTTCGCCGAGCACACTCCACTTCGAACTGTCCGTTTCTCGAATCGGGTATTAGCCTGATTTGCCTATGGCCTCACCCCGCGTGACACGCGGCCTCCTACTCCTCCTCATCGTCGCACTTCTTGCGA
>CAZWDQ010000092.1:5774-7708 GCA_964632475.1 uncultured Acidimicrobiaceae bacterium | reverse complement strand
AGCAGAGCCCTCCTCTTCGTCATTGCTCCGCTCCTGATCCTCGCTCTCCCGGTCGCCGTCTACCTCACCGATCGGTCGGTGAGCAACGGAACCCTGCCACGGAACGTCTCCGTCGCTGGTATCGATGTTGCCGGCTTATCGCCGGATGAAGCCTTCACCGTCGTTCGCTCCTACGAGGAAGGCTTGCATGCAGAGCCGTCCGCATTCATGGTCAACGGCATGACGTACGAACTCAATCCGAATGACGTCGGCCTGAGTATCAATGTCGACTCGGCAGTAGAGGCAGCGGCTTCTGAAACCAACTACGGGATAGTCGATGGCTTCCTTCCGTGGATCCGCAGCTTCTCAACAGACCTCGATTTTCCGATCGAGGTCACGATCGACGGGACCTCCATCGACGGCTACCTCGAGCAGTGGGAACTGGCTGCGATTCCCGAACCGGCCTTCGATGGAGACATCGCGATCGTCGATGGCCATGTTCGCGTCACCTATCCGACCGCCGGGATGCGAATCGACCGTGTCGCAGCCCGTGCGGCCATCGAAACCGCCATGCTCGACGGAGTAGAGCGGTCGGTAACACTCCCACTTGTTGACAGCCAGCCCCTGATCTCGAATCAGGAGTTCGACGAGGCCGCCACCACCGTCGAGACCCTCATCGGTCGGCCGATGACGCTTCACGATGCCGAGAGCGGCGCCACGCTCATCGTCCTCGGATCCGAAATGGCAGCAGCCACAACGATCGATATCGTCACCACCTCACCGGCCCACATAAGCGTTGACCTCGATCCTGAGGTCCTCGCGACCACACTCGAGTCGCGCCTGTCCAGGTTCGAGAAACCACCCGTCGAGGTTCAGATCGATACCAGCGTCGCTTCCGGTCGAGTCTCGGTGACCGCGCCGGAGAACGGCACCCGCGTTGATATAGAAGCTGTCACCGAGGCGTTGTACGAGGCGGCGATGGCCGGAGGCCGCGGAGACCTCCCCATCGTGACCGACGTCGAACCACGGATCACGGCCGAACAAGTCGAGGCGTGGGGTCCCCTCGGATTGGTTTCGAGTTTCAGAACGAGGTACACGCCGGGCCAACCCCGGGTCACGAACATCCAGACGATGGCACGCGCCGTCGACGACTCGATCGTGTGGCCGGGCGAAACGTTCTCAATCAATGACAAAGTCGGCCAACGTACGGAAGCCAAGGGCTATGTGCGCGACGCAGCCATCATCGACGGCGAGGTCTACTGCTGCGATAGCCCGGTGAACGTGGGTGGCGGCGTGAGCCAGTTCGGCACGACGTTCTTCAACGCTGTCTTCTTCGGCGGCTACGAGGACATCGAACACCAACCGCACAGCATCTACTTCTCCAAGTACCCGGAAGGCCGTGAGGCAACGCTCGGATACCTGCACCCGGATGTCATCTTCCGGAACAACACTGACGCACCGGTCATTATCAGAACTGCACGCACAGCCTCGAGCGTCACCGTGCTGTTCTTCGGGAACAACGGCGGATTGAAGGTCGCCTCGGAGCGCTCCGATCGGAGGAATTTCACCGAGCCCAGAGTGATCTACGAAGAGAACCCTTCTCTCAGCCCGGGGACCCAGCGAGTCGTCAAAGGAGGGTCTGAAGGCTGGACCGTGACCGTGACTCGAGTGATCACCTACCCCGATGGCACCGTTGAGCGTGAACCGTTCACCTGGCGCTACCGGGGCGGTGCCAAGAAGATCCAGGTCGCTTCGTGCGCCACGGTGTCGGGTTCTGCGCGGTGCACGAGTCCACCGTCGACGACACCACCCACCACGCTGCCGCCGACGACGACCACGCTTCCTGAAGACACCACAACAACCACGGTGCCCGAAGAGACGACAACAACCACCGAAGCCCCCACAACAACCACGGTGCCCGAAGAGACGACAACAACCACCGAAGCCCCCACAAC
>CAZWDQ010000092.1:0-5674 GCA_964632475.1 uncultured Acidimicrobiaceae bacterium | reverse complement strand
CCACAACAACCACGGTGCCCGAAGAGACGACAACAACCACCGAAGCCCCCACAACAACCACCGAAGCCCCCACGACAACCACGACAGCTGGCTAGCCCGCGGAACCGTGCCGATACCATCCGGCGGTAACCTCACGGCCATGGACATTGATCGACTGCTGCGGGACCGCTCGGAACGTGATGACTTCCTCCTCGATCACTACAGCTCGCCGTTGCCGGAAGAGCACCGGTCCGGCTTCGGTGGCCTGGACTACTTCCCACCGGACGAATCATGGGTCCTGGTCGGTGAGTACCACCCAGCCGCACCCCACAAGGTGCCGGTGCCATCGTCCGTCGGCACCGAGAGCTCCTATACGAAGCTCGGTGTTGTGACGCTCTCCGTCGGCGACTCTGACTATCGACTGACGGTCCTCGATGACGGTGACGGTGGTGCGTTCGTCCCATTTCGGGATGGCACGTGCGGAGCCGACACCTACAGCGGCGGCCGTTACGTCGGGATCGATGCCGACGCGACCGGTGAGGTTGCCGTCGACTTCAACACTGCCCAGAATCCATGGTGCGTCTACGACGAAGAGTTCACCTGCCCGCTGCCTCCTGCAGAGAACTGGATCACCGAGCCGATCCCGGCCGGGGTGAAGGCATACGAAGCGCCGGGCCAGACCTCGGCCAGTTAGGCCTCTCCAGCGGCTTCCCCTGCGAACCATGACCCCAGCCGCCGGAACCCTTCATCGAGGCTGATCACGGGATCCCACTGCAGGGCCCGGCGGGTTTCTCGCTGGTCGAACCAGTGTGCTGTACCGAGCTGCTCGGCGAGGAAGCTGGTCATCGGTGGATCGTCATCCGTCTTGCGTCTGTCCCAGATCTGCTCCACGGCGAGACCACCCGCATGCGCCACGCGATATGGCACTTTGAGCCGGGGCGGTGCGAGGCCGGCGGACATCACGATGCGGCTCAAGATCTCGCGCACCGGACGAGGCTGGCCGTTGGTGACAACGAGGGCCCTCCCTCCCAGAGTCGGAGCGCCATCGAGAGCAGCGACGAGCGCGTCAGCGGCGTTGTCGACGTAGGTCGTGTCGATCAACGATGCTCCCGAGCCCACGACGGCGAGCCGACCCGCCTTTGCCCGCTCAACGATCCGTCCGACCAACTGGGTGTCGCCGGGTCCCCAAATGAGATGGGGCCGGATGGCAACGACCGGCATGGCAGACGAACTCGCTGCGAGGGCTATCAGCTCTGCTCGGGCTTTGCTCTTGGCGTAGTGACCCCTGGCACGGTCGGGATCGGCGGGGTCGGCCGGGGCGCCGACCAGCGACTGCCCGCTGTGCGCGACCGAAGGTGACGAGACGTGAACGAATCGGGTGGCTCCGGCTTCGCGCGCCGCATCGACGACGTTCCGCGTGCCCTGGACGTTCGTCGCTTCGAACAACGCCCACTCCCCCGTTGCCGCCGCGCGGCCGGCAACATGAACGACGGCATCGACGCCGTCCACGGCGGCGTCGACAATGGAGCGATCCGCGATATCACCGAGATACTCGGTCACACCGAGGGCGCCGGCCTGCCGTTGGAGCACACACACAGTATCTCCCCGACTCGTGAGACGCGTCACGACCGCACGCCCGACGAGGCTGGTCGACCCGGTTACGAGCACTCTCATATCCGGCTCATCCGCCCACCGGCAAGGACCCGATCTGCCCACCGGGCAACTCGGGTTCGGTCGATCTTCGAGTTGTGGCGCTTGTCGACGGGAAGCGACGGGACAACCAAGACCGCCGCCACGTCGACGTCTCCAGCCTTCGCTCGAACTCGATCAGCTAGATCCGCGTCGGCGAGATCCGCTCGCCGCCGGGAAGCCACCGGTACGGCGACAACAACAACCTGCTGTGTGCCTGACGGGCCGACACCGACGACGGCAGCTTGGGCAACATCTGGGAGTTCGGAGACGTCATGCTCGATTCCGACCGGAGTGACGGGGCCGGCAGGTGTCGTCACGATGTGCCCGATCCGACCTTCGATCCAGAGTCGCCCGGCGTCATCGATGTGGCCGACATCCCCGCTACGGTGCCAACCGACTGGTTGGGAGGCAACGTGCTCGGTCATCCACAGATTGTCGTACCCGTCCCTCATGTGAGCCGCTTGGATGCACACTTCGCCGACGACGCCGACCGATTCCGTGAGGGGCCCCGCCGGCTTCCCGTCGACATCGAGTGGGCTGATCGCCACCCGGACACCGGGCACGGGATTGCCAACGCAGACGCCGTTGCCGTCGGGAACCGCTTCGCTCTCGGCGAGGCTGATGTCAGCGACCGGAAGCACCTCGGTCATGCCGTACGGGCTGTGCAGTTCGGCGTGTGGCATCAGGTCGCCGACAGCTCGCAGGACTGCGGTCGGAACGGGCGCTCCGGCCGACATCAGGACCCGAGTCCGCTCGAGCGCCTCAGATTGATCTCGCGACATCTCCCCCGCCGTCTCCACGACGCTTCGCAGGGCTGCAGGCGATGCGAACACCAGGGTTGCCTCGATTGCCCCCGCAGCATCTGCGAGGGCTCGTGCGGTGAGGCTCCCCGGGGAAGTGACCGTCATGTCGGGAACAACCGACGGGATGCCCATGGCGGGCCCGAACAGCGCAAAGGGTCCGAACGCAGCGACCAGGCTGTCGCTGGACTGGATGCCGTACAGATCGACGATCGAATCGCGCTGCGCCTGGAGTTGGCGATGTCGATAGACCACGCCTTTGGCCGGCCCCGTGGCCCCCGAAGTGAACCCAACAGCCGCCACATCGTCGGATAGCGGGGCCGCCGGCAGCGGCCGTCCTTCGCCGCGTGCACGCACATCGTCGAGCGTCGTCTGGACTCCCAGCAGGCGTTTCCTGGTTGGATCCAGGGCAGCCGATGCGATTCGGATGCCGGGCCACCGCATGGTTCGTGCCACGGTGAGCGCGCGGGTATTGCCAATGAGGTAGGAGGGATTGGCACTCGCCAGCGCTCTTCCCATGCCTCTGACTCCCAGGCCCGCGTCGGCCATCACGACCACGGCGCCGATTCGCAGGGTGGCGTAGAGGCACACGGCGAGATCGATGCCAGGCTGTATCAGCAACGCCACCCTGGTTCCCCGGGCAACACCGAGATCGGCAAGCCCCGCAGCGACCCGATCGACATCCGCGTTGAGGTCGGCGAATGAGATCGACGCCGCTTCCCCGTCGTTGCCCATCTCCACGATCGCGACCGACTCGTCGCCGGCCCTTCTGCCGATCGCGCCCCAGAGCGGCTCTCGCTCCGGGTCCTCAGGATCCTGCGGTGCGGGAGTTCCCGGCTGATCGAGCCAGGTGAAGATCGCGGATGCAATATCGGCATCCTCGGGAGTGAGGTGACCGGCACCGATGAACCGATGGATATCTGCGTTGGGCAACCGTGTCGCGAGATCCCTCAGATACAGATCGGAGAACACCGGATCAGATGGTCCCCACAACAGCAACGCCGGCACGTCCTCGAGTTGGCTCAGGTCTGCTGCGACTCGATCAAGAACGTGCTGGCTCGGATGTTCGTCGTCGAGTGGGATGTCCTCAACGAACGCTGCGATGGCTGCCCGACGGTCGGCGCTCCGATACGGGGCCTCATAGCCCTCGCGGATCGATCGGGCGACGCGGGGGTGTGTGAGCGCCATCGTTCCGAGGATGAACGTCGGAGTCGTCTCGCACACTCGGTGCAGCACGCCCGGGGTCCTGACCAGGCGGATGAGACTCGGAGCGTGCGACTCCTCTGGTTGGTGAACAGCAGTGTTCATGAGCACGACGCCCGCCAGTTGCGGCTGGTGACGCTGCGCCCAACCGAGGGAGATCGGGCCACCCCAGTCGTGGGCAACGGTCACGACCGGACCCGACACATCGAGTTCGTCGGTGAGGGCACAAAGGTCATCAATGCGCTGCTCGAGTCGGCGTGTCGTACCGGTCCGCTCGGAGAACCCCATGTCGAGATGGTCGACGGCGATCACTCGAACACCTGCGGGAGCCTTTGCGATCAGATCACGCCAGAGATAGGACCAGGTCGGGTTGCCGTGCACACAGAGCAACGTGACCGTGGGATCGACGACTTGGTTGTCGAGCACATGCCAGGTTCGCCCGACGTCGTCCAGGGCGGGTGTCTCGACCAGCCGTGACCACGCCGGATCAAGGCCATCGAGACCGGCCGGCGGATATTCGGCGGGTGCGGTTGGACTGGCGGTCACCAGATCAGTTCGATTGCCGACGCGTTGATTCCCGAGCCGATCCCCAGAAGCAGCACCTTGTCTCCCTCATCGAGCGACTCGGCTTCACGGGAGAGCGTGATCGGGATCGACGCGGGACCGACGTTGCCGAGGAACGGAAACGTGAGGGGCACCTTGTCCATATCGATGCCGAGGTATTCGCACAGCATGCGTGTGTGAACCTGCGAAACCTGGTGGATAATGTAACGGTCGGCCTCAAGCCATCCCAACTCTTCCGCATCGATCCACGCGATCTTCGAGACCTGCAATCCGGCGTCCAGGAGAGACTTGGTGTCGGTGCGCATCTGGTTCAGGTCGCCGACGCAGAGGCCGTGGTGGCTCGTATCGGCTCTCGAGATTCCCCGGACGACCTTGTGACTCCCCGGGTTCTCAGAGTGGCGTCCGATGACGGCCGCCGCTCCCCCTGAGCCGAGCGTCAGCGATGCGAACTCTGCGAACAGGTCGACCATTGTCGCGTCTGACCCGGCAAGCCGGTCGAGCGTCGCTTCATGCAGTTGGCGGCTGCCCTCGCCGTCGACGATCAGGGCATAGTTGATCTGGCCGCTGTCGATCATGTTGCCGGCGACTTGGAGGGCGCTGACGAACCCGAGGCAGGCATTGGAGAGATCAAAGCTGAGGCACCAACTCGGAAGGTCCAGGGCATGGTGGACCGTCACGGCAGACGACGGCTCGAGCCGGTCGCGACAGACCGATGTATCGATCAGCAGGCCGATCTCGTCGGCACGCACCCCGCTGGCCTCGATTGCCTTCGCCCCGGCTGCTGCGGCCGCGTCTGTGAAGAGATACCCCTCCGGCCACCACCGTCGCTCTTGAATACCTGCAAGGCTTTCGAGAAGACCGGGTTGGCCACCAACACGGGCGTAAGTGTCGGTCAGGATCTCATCGAATTGTGCAGACGTCACTACCTCCGGCGCGTCCACATGGGCGATGGAGACAATGGCGGTGTCGGTCATACTGAACGTGGCGTTGCCGGACATCAAGAATCTTTCGTCGTGAAGAAATCAATTGTCGCAGGTCGGAGAGCATACGGTTCTTTCTGTCTTCGGGTCCCTACCGGTATCCCGAAGGACCTACCGACTATCATCCAGTGCCGAACAAGGACGGTCGAAACGTCCACAAAACCAAGTGAGGTAATCCATGGGCAAAACCAAAGGAATCGGGTGGGTGATTCTGGTACTCGGAGTCGTCTTTGTTTTGGGAGGGTTGGCCGTCAAGTTCGTCGTGCTCCCGTCTCAGGCGAAGTTCCCCAGCGATGTTGACTCGACGCGGAACTACGAAGGTCAGCTTGGCGTGATGTTGAATGCCGCAGCGTTGGAGACGGGCGATATGGCGAACCTGTTCCTCAGGGACGTCCCCGTGACCATTGCGAGAACTGTCAAGACCGTGGAAGTTGGCGGCGACGACGGTGCCGTGGT
>CAZWDQ010000091.1:0-7712 GCA_964632475.1 uncultured Acidimicrobiaceae bacterium | reverse complement strand
GGAACAACGCTCTCAACAACGGAGGGGTTCCCGAGCAACGATCGGCTCGTTCGAGTGCACAATATGACACAACTTCACTCAGACTTCAAGTCCAAATCTCGATTTGGGCCCCGCACACCGACCGTGCACTCGCTCCATGCCCGACGTTGACACGCTGATCGCAGCCGGGACCGGCACCTACATCGTTGGCTGATCCGAGAAATCGGAGTCCTTCGTCTCTAGAAGGACGAGTCGTCACCACTTAGCGTCTCGTGTGGAAGGGGAGTGACACCGGATGCGTCTGTGCCTCATGGTCACAGTCGCGGCCGTTGCTCTGACGGCGTGCACTAACGCCGCCAACCTCGGTCCCGACTCCGACAACGAGGGGGAGACGGCGGGGAATACCGCCCTTTTCTGTCGCGCCTGGCCCGAGGCCAAGCGAACCGTGATCGACATGTTGGAGGGGGAAGATCAGCGGTTCCAGGATGCAAGGAACGCTGCTGTGGTGGACGACACGATGGCAACGTACGACCGGGCCGTGCCGTCGGAGATTCGCACCGAGTGGGATCGGTTCTACGACACCTACACCCGGGCCAGCGACCTCACATTCACGGTCGGGTACGCCGGACATACCATCCGCGCCGAGCACTTCGCCATGATGTTCGGCCCCGGCGGGATGGAGTCGGTGATGAACGATGCCGCGACCGCGATCGAGGCGATCGACGAGTGGTCGGTGACGGCATGCGGGGACTTCTGCTCTCGGTGGCAGGAACTGCGGAACGCCGTGTTGGTCGAGCCCACCCATTGGCTCTTTGAGGGATGGCACGAAGACATCGAACAATTGATCGAGAAGGAGGAGTCCGCGATCCATGTTGGCAGCATGCTCGTTCCCTCGGGGATCGCCGACGTGTGGGAGACCGCCGCCATCCTCAAGTCTCGATTCCTGGCGATGGGCCGGCAATACGGCCCGAGCGTTTTCCAGGGCGAAGAGGGAATTCAGCGGCTCGTTGATGGGATGGGCATGGATGACGAGGTAATGTACGAGGGGTCGCTCTCGGCCGTTGAGACGATGGCAGTCTGGACCGCAGCCAACTGCGACCCGACCACGCTCACCGGGGGAGCACCCGGTTCGCTGACTGTGCGCATCAGACCCCGAGACGATCTCGTCGGGCGAACGATTCTGCTCGCGATCCTTCCGGTTGGGACCGACTTCGGATCGGTGTCAGGCCCTGACGAATACCTCGGGGCGCTGTGTACGGAAATGCACGAATCACCGGAGGCTTTCGATCGCGAACTTGAGCGCACAATCAGGGATTCTGGCCGGAGTGAGGACGAGATCCTCGACGAGTGGTTGAGGGGCGAGCCACTGCGGCCGATTATCAACGTCGGGGAGTATCACGAGGGGAGCATCTGCAACTTGCTGCAGTATCAAGAAGGTGGTGGAGGCGGGCTTGTTGTCCCCGGCGGTGCCTACGAGCTCTTCGCCGGAACCTTCATCGGCGGCCCGGGATCCTACGACCTCTACTTCGCCGCCCCGGAGCAGTGCGCGCAGGTCACGGTGAACGTGGATGGGGATACGGTCGTCGATCTTCCGGAGCTCGACGAGTGTGATCTAAAGCCTATCGGATCAGTAGAAGAGATGGCTCGAAGGCCATCGACTCCCCCAACCGGTGACAGCCGGCTCTGGGTCGAGCTTCCGGATGCTCTCCATCGTGAGGAATCCCCGGGCTACTTCACGGCTGTGCTTCTCCCCGCCGGGACGACGCTCGGTGAGATCGGTCGAGGTGACGCCTGGCCGGTCGGAGGGGTCAACTTCGGGTATACCTGGTTCGGTGACGATGAGGGCGACCCTCAGAGGACTCGCCGTGCATCGGAGAGCGGCCTCGTGCCGATTCTGCCCTACGGAATGGGCGGAGGCGTACAGGGTATCCAATCACCGGGGGATTCGCAGGAGCCGTGGGATGCGTTCTTCCCGGAGCCGGTTGCTCTCGATCCAGGGATCTACGACCTTCGGATCTACGGCGAGTGGGGAGAAGAAGATTGTGATGACGACAGCTGTAGACGCGAGTCTTGCGGGTCTGTAGCGATCGAGGTCAACGGTGACACCATCGTGCAGATGCCCGAGTGGGGCGAGTGCCCATGACAGCCGCCATCGAGACCAGAAGCCTCCGCAAGCGCTACCGGCGCGTCGAGGCGCTGCGTGGCGTCGACTTCGAGGTGCCGGAAGGCTCGGTGTGTGGCTTCCTCGGCCCGAACGGCGCTGGGAAGAGCACCACGATGGAGATCCTGATGGGGCTCATTCGGTCGTCAGGCGGCTGGGCATCGATTCTCGGGGATGACCTCGACGGAGACGGCCTAATGACACGCTCTCGGATCGGCTACCTCCCACAAGATCCGTCGTTCTACCCGAGGGCCAAGGTGCGTGGCATCCTCCGATTCGTAGCAAGGCGCTATCTGGATGGATCCCGTGCCGCACTCGACGCGAAGGTCGACGAGACCCTGGGTTTGGTCGGCCTCACGGATCTTGCCGACCGCAAGGTGAAGGCCCTGTCCGGAGGGGAACTCCGACGCCTCGGCATCGGCCAGGCCATCATTGGGGATCCCGAACTGCTCATCCTCGACGAGCCGTCGGTGGGTCTCGATCCGGAAGGCCGATTCCAGGTGCTCGCACTTCTCGATCAGCTCAAGGAACGAATGACGATCTTCTACTCAAGTCACATCCTTGACGATGTTGAGCGTGTTGCCGACCACATCGTTGTCATTGATCGTGGTGAAATCGTCGAGCAGGGCTCGATGAACCGGTACCTCGGCGGTCGGGGTGTTTACCGGGTCACGCTCGACGGTGGGGTCGGTGACGGAGCTGTGCGGGGCCTCGAGCACGAGCCATGGGTGGACAACGTAACCTCAATGGGCGGGCGGGAGTGGAGGATCGAGACACCCGATCGCACGGTTGCTGAGAAGAAGCTCATGAGGTTCTTGGTCAAGAGCGATGGGGCCCGTGTCATTGCAATGAGGCCTGCATATCGGAGTCTTGAGGATCTGTACATGGAACTAGTCGGAGACGCTGATGACCACTGATGTTGGCACTGTCACATCCGTCGATCGAGTCGGTCGGCTGCAGGGGCTCGGAGGACTGCTCGGCGTGGAGTTCCAGGTCTGGTTCCCTCTGCGCTCGATCCTCATGACCGTCGTTGGCTTGATCATCTTCGCGGTCATGTATGGACCGTGGAGCGTCGCTCCGCATCCCAGCGTCGATCCCGGATTCGGCATCCTCTTCCTCTTCTTCCTCGGTATGTGGTCGGCGGTTCTGCTCATGTCCGCCGTGTCCCTCAGCGAGGGTGCCGTGCTGGGTGAGATCAACCGGGGAACCGCCGGTTGGCTTGTGGCGATGCCGATCAGACGAGCGTCTGTGATTGTGGCGAAGTTCACTGCTGCCGCAGTGGGCTACGCCACAATCATCTTTGTTACCGGGACTCTCGTGTACCCGATCCTCGCCGGCGCGGTCGATCGAGGAGGCACCGGATTCCGGGCAGGAGAGGTCCCTGAGGTGACCCAATCTCCAATCGGCATGTGGGGACGCTTCACCGACCTCCCGGATTTCGGACGCTACATCGGGATGCTCGCAGCGATATGGGCGACGGTTGTGTTTGTCATCGCCGTGATGATGTTCCTCGGGGCGTTTCTGCGGTCCCGGACCGCGGTCTTCGGCCTCGGGATGGTGCTTGTCGGAGTGGTCGTGGCCGGCGCCGTGGTTGGCGGATCGAGTGTTGCCACGACTCCGGCCGGCGCAGTTTGGGCTGTGCTCCAAACCGCCTGGGGCAACGATGTCGCCCTGCTCGTGCCGGTCCTATCTTCGCTCTTCCTCTCGATCCTCGTAGTTGGTGCGGCGGTGTGGTCCTTTGACAGACGGGAGCTCGCATGACGGTTCCCGCGATCGAGATTCGACAGCTGAAGAAGCGGTATCGGAAGGTCGAAGCCCTGCGCGGGCTCGATCTCACCGTCGAAGCCGGCTCGGTGTGCGGCTTCCTCGGCCCGAATGGGGCAGGGAAGACGACCACGATGAAGATTCTCATGGGCCTCATCCGACCCACCTCCGGCTGGGCGGCTGTGCAAGGCATCGACGTACGAGGAAGCGGTCTTCTCGCCCGGTCCCGCATCGGCTATCTGCCACAGAACCCGGTCTTCCCTCCACATCAGACGGTTCGGAGTGTCGTAGCGACAGCTGCACGCCTCTATCCGGGCCACCCCCGCGGATCAGCCGCTCGTCGTCGTGTCGACGATCTGATCGACCGTGTCGGGATGACCGACAAGGCCCGTCGTCGGGTGGCCGGACTCTCGGGCGGCGAGAGGCAACGGCTCGGCGTAGCACAAGCGCTCATCGGTAAACCCGACCTCCTCATTCTCGACGAACCATCCGCCGGCCTCGACCCGGCGGGCCGACGTGACATGCTCAACCTCATCGACGAGATCCGAACCGAGACCGCTGTCTTCTACTCGACCCACATCCTCGATGACGTCGAACGGGTGAGCGACACCGTGGTGGTGATCAGTCGGGGAGCCGTGGTGGCACAGGGAAACATCAACAAGATCTTGACGGTCGCGGAAACGGACTACGCGGTACGTCTGCGAGGAGACACCAAGGCATTGCACGGTCGTCTTGTCGGTGAGCCGTGGGTGGAGCGCATCGACGCCCGTCGTCACGGTGACATCGAGGATTGGGTCATCCGTTTGATCGACGGATCGGCCGTTGAGCGGCTCGCTCCGGCGCTCGTCGAGGGTGACGGACACGACATTGTTGAGTTCCACCTCAGTGACCGACGACTCGAGGATGCCTACCTGACGCTTGTGGGGGTCGACGATGGCGATTGATGCGACCTCGGCTCGCGTTGGCGTTGGCGGCTTCTTCGGGGTGCTGGGAGCTGAATTGCGAAGATGGCTCGGTCGGCGAGGTCTCTTCCACCTGATCCTGTGGGTGGCGGGCATCAACGGCTTCGTGTACTCCACCGTCGTGACCGCGAACATGCCTTTCGGGCCGCTGGGCTATGAGAACCTACTGAGCGGGCTCATGCTGTTTCCTGTGTTCGCCGGGATCATTCTGGCTGAGGCAACGGTCGTCGGTGAGTATCGGAGCGGTATCGCAGCGTGGCTCGTTTCGAAACCGGTAACGAGAGGGGGCTACATCGCGGCGAAGCTCGGCGGACTCTGGATCGGGCTCTCCGTGGTTGCCATCCTGGTCCCGGGACTCGTCGCCAACTGGTGGCTGCCAACGGTAACGCCGTACCGATTTGTCACCCCGGCGGCGCCAGCTTTCGGGCGTTTCCTCGTCGCACTCGGCGTGACCTCTGTGGTTCTGGCGTTCTTCATCGCTGTGACCGGTCTGCTTGGTGTTGTGATCCGCCGCCGTGGACCTATCGCGCTCCTCGTCATGATCTTGTGGATCGTGCTGCGGTTTGCACCGGTGTGGATACGGCCGTCCTGGTACGGATACCTTCCGACCGGCTTGATGAAGGCCGATCTAGATGTGAATGGTTGGATCCCCGGGATGGAATACATCTACGGCAATCCGTTCGATCCGGTGAGTGCGGTATGGGCGACGGCGATAGCATCGGTGTTGCTTGTGGCGGGAGCGATGCTGCTCTACCGTCGCCTCGAGCTCTGACCTCCGGCCCTCAGTGGGCTCTCGGATCGATCCAGGTGAGGCCCGAGAATCGAGCGAAGTCGCCGTCTGTCGACACCCACTCAGAGCCGGATTCGATTGCGATCGCCGCGAGATATGCATCCGGAATCAAACCACCTCTTGCCGAGATCTCCTCGGCCAGCATGGTGAAGATGTCCCAGTGTCGCGGGCCGGGGTAGATGATCTCGGATTGGGGTTGGGCCCGGAGTATTTCGACGAACTCGATGGCGTCACCGAGAGGCGTCGGGGTCCGGAAGATCCGGGAGTGGGTAACGATCCGTAGGAATCCACTCAACGCGATCGGTGTCAGGCCGAATGCCCCGGGTGCGGCAATCGTCTCATCGAGAATGGCGCGACACGGCTCGTGGTGCTCTGAGTCCTCTCGGAACGCATTGACGAGGACATTCATGTCGAAGAGCCTCACCGGCCCTCCATGAGATCCAGCAGCGCCGCCGAGTCGTCGAGATGAACTCCCGGGAGCAGACCGTCGCCGGTGAACACCGGTAGCTCCGGTGTCGGGTGCTCCTGCGCTCTGCGGCGTGCGGCGAGATGTCGTCGCACGGCCTCTTCGATGAAGGAGGTCAGGCTCTGGCTAGATGTTGCCGCTTCGGCCTTGGCCGCTGCAAGCAGATCGTCATCCATCCGGATCGTGGTTCGCATACATCAAAACACATCAATGAGGCATCAATATGTCAAAAGGTGACGATGCGCCCCGATCGAACGACTAGCTGAGGCTCGAGGAGCGTCTCGAGACGCTCGCGCGGGTCGTCGGCGAAGAACACCGCGTCGGCGGGCATCCCGGGGGAGAAGCCATGCACGATGCCGAGGTAGCGGAAGGCGGCCGTGGTGACCGCACGGAGCGTCGCCGCTGCTGACAGGCCCAGTTCGTGGAGACGGATCGCTTCGCGGGCAACCTTCCCGTGGGGGATGGCGAGGTCGGTTCCGGTGAGGATCGTTACTCCGAGGCGCTCGGCTTCGGGGAGGAGATCGCGGACATTGTCGACACCATCGGTGAGGAGGCGACCGCCGGTGCTGTCGGTACCGAGCATCCCGATGATCGCTTCGGCACCCAGGATCGTCGGCACCCACGCCCCGCCGCGTTCCGCGAGCCTCGGTAGATCGTTGGCGTCGAGGAAGAGACCGTGTTCGATGGAGTCGACACCGGCGGCGATGGATGGTCCGATCCCCTCCGGGGCCATCGTGTGAACGGCAACCCTGCGGCCCGCGGCGTGCGCCACCCGGACCGCCTTGGTCAGTGCAGCCTCGCCGTAATTAGCGACCGTCCCCCGGCCCTTTCTCGGCCAATCGCCGATGATCTTCACCCAGTCGGCGCGTCCTCCTGCGGCCTGGCGTACCGCCTCTACGAGCCCGTCCTCGTCGACCTCGTGTCCGTATCCGGGGTAGTAGCCGTCGCGCGGTGCGATGATCCGCCCGGCCATCGTGGTGATGGGTCGTTCGGTGGGCGGCGCGTCGAGGATCTCAAGCGAGACGTCGCTTGATGAACCCTTGTCGGCGATCAAGAGCACGCCTCCTTCGATCTGCATCCAGGCGTTGGTGACGCTGTTGGATCGAATCTCGTCTTCGGTGATCGTCGTCATCGAACCGACGTGGTTGAGACCCAGGTGGGCGTGACAGTCGGCGAGACCGGGCAGTGCGAAGAGGTGGCCGGTGCCGACCTCGTTGTCGATCGGCCCGTCGTCCGGGTCGGAGAACCGGTCGCCTTCGATGACAAGGGGGAGCGGGCCGCTGCCCGGCTCCCTGATGGTGATCAAAGTGCGCATCACCGCCAGGGTATCGGCTCAGCCGGGCGGGGGTGCGCTCACCCGCTCGGATTGGCACCTCGGTCAGATTGCTTGATTCCCGTTGCTGTGGCCATCGCTTGTAGCTACGACCAGAGTATTCATGGCTCTAGGCACAAACGATCGACCGGTGGCTCAGTCGAGCGAACGTGTTGCGATGACGTCGCTGTACCAGGCGAGGCTGTCCTTCGGGATGCGTTCGCCGGTTTCGTGGTCGACCCAGATGAGTCCGAAGCGCTGGCTGTAGCCCAGCGCCC
>CAZWDQ010000090.1:0-7726 GCA_964632475.1 uncultured Acidimicrobiaceae bacterium | reverse complement strand
CCAGCGGGTTGGGAAGACATGACTTCGGCGACCAGGTTGCAGCGGTCAGTGTTGAGACTGGTCTTCGTCCGACCAATCACCTCGACGAAGACGCTGTCGCCGGCAACACCGTCCGAGGAGGCAGCAACTGGCACCCATAGCCGCCAGGACGAACACCAGAAACACCATGACAGCGACAATACCCATAAGCCATCCGCTCATGACGACCTCCGTCAGCCTTGGTGCCGACTCTCAGACTTGATGCGAATTGTACGGAGCATTGCAGGCGCCTCAAAATCCTTCATTGCGACGCTTGTCCGTCGGAGTGCAGCACTCGTCTGGATTGTCTCGCACTCGCTGGCCGAGGGTATGGGATAACCGGCTCTTCGGAAATGAGCTTGGTTTCGACGGTGATGAGAACAAGGCAGGAGCTCTGTCGGTCTGACGGTGTTCAACGCCTTCACAATGGAAAGCTGGTCTTGTCCAGGTTTCGTGGAGTCGGAACACATGAATCGGTCGTACCTCAGGCCCGTCAAGGAGGGTCTGTATGCCACAACGTAGTTCACGCGAGATGCGTGTCACTCGCGAACGAAACCCCGATCCGGAGTGCCGAATGCGGCGGGGAAGGCGCAGCAGCGCTACGACAAACCCAACGCGACTTGTAGGCGCCGATTCGTGTGGGTGATGCACAGGAGGCGTGATCTAGAGAATGTCGCGCTAGCCAGCGGGCTTCGAGAAGTCGTTTGCCTCCTCGAGATTCTCGATCCCCTCGTGAATCGCCGCGGCGCCGACAAGGAGTGCGGCGACCGGATCGGCCCACCACCATCCGAACAGCGCATTAGCCGCGAGACCGATCAGCACTCCGAATGCAAGAGCCGCATCGAGTATCGACATGCGGGCTTCGGCAGCCAATGGCTCGCTGCCCAAACGGATACCGATCGCACGTTTCGCCGCGCCGAGCGACAGCATCACGACAACGGTCAACGCCAGATAGGCGATACCGACCGGAGATTCGTCAGCAGCGGAGCCGGCCGCCAACGCCCACACCGCACCGACCGTGACCACCAGTGCAAGCACGAAGAACGCCGCAGCGACCATGCGAAGAGCTTGCACAGTGATGTGATCGCTGTCTCGTCCCGGGTGACGCAGGTGCCACACGACCACTCCCGACGCGAACAGCTCAACCATCGTGTCGAGCCCAAACGCCACGAGAGCGAGCGACCGCGCTGCGACGCCGAGACTGATCGAGACAACCATCTCGACCGCGTTCCACGCGATCGTGGCGTACTCAAGGCGAAGACCGCGTGATTCGAGCTCTTCTCGCGTGCGATCGCTGTCCACCCGGACTCCCTCTTCGATGACAATCCGAGAGTAGGCATCACCACCGGCATGCTCAGCACCATCTGGCTGTCCGCTGTCCGCTCCCACTCCGTGGGAGACGAGGAGTGGGCTGCTAGGTGAGGCGGAGAATGTCGCTCTGGGCGAAGATTGGACCGACCTCGATGCCGAGGAATCTGCTGTACAGCTCCGGCGGGACGCTGATGTCGGCGAGGTAGAGCTCACCGACGTGAGCTTCGACACCGGATGCCCGCAGTCCTTCTTTGGGGAGGGCAAGCGTGATCGTGGCGGTCGCCCGGATCGCCGGGTCGAACACGGTCCCGGTTGTTGTGTCGACACCGGACGGCGCATCGAGCGACAACACGGGGGCCCGTTGATCGTTCGCCCAGCGGATCAGCGCTCCGGCCTCACCCCGTGGCGCTCCCTGGAGGCTATATCCGATGACACCGTCGAGCACGAGATCCAATGTCCCGGTCAATTCCACATCATTGGCGCGTCCGATTCTGATCCCCATCCGACGCAGCAGATCGAGTTGTTGGCCGGGGACGGGTGTGAACTGATCCTCGGGCTTGGTCACAAAGACGCTGACAGCGGCTCCGTAGTTGTGGAGGCGACGAGCCGCGACCAGGGCGCCCCCTCCATTTCCTCCGGTCCCGGCGAGAACGACAATCCTCTGTCCACGCGGGTCGCCGCCAAGGAACCGCTCTCGTGCGAGATGGGCCAGACTCCTGCCGGCGTTCTCCATCATCCGAACGAGATCGATGAGGTAGTCCTCCATCATGGCTCGATCGACTTCGATCATTTGATCGGTCGTGAGATACGGCACATCGACGGCGGTGGCTGTGGGAATCATCGTTCTTCTCCTTGGTCTTGAAGCAGAGTGGCGACGAGACCGGTCCAGCCGGTCTGGTGGCTGGCACCGAGCCCGGTTCCGGTGTCCCCGTCGAAGTACTCATAGAACAGCACGAGGTCGCGCCATTGCGGATCGTCCCGGTATCGATCGACGTCTCCGTGGACGGGTCGTCGTCCGTTGGGGTCCGGAAGGAACAGCCCGACGAGACGCTGTGACAGATCGTCGGCGACCTCATCGAGCGTCATCATCACTCCGGATCCGGTTGGCATTTCGACTCGAAGACTTGAGCCGTAGTACCTGTGGATCTCGCGCAGTGCCTCGATGATGAGGAAGTTGATCGGGAACCAGACCGGGCCCCGCCAGTTCGAGTTACCGCCGAAGAGTCCTGCCGTTGACTCGGCTGGCTCGTAGCCGATCTCGAACGTCTCATCGGCGAAGCTCAACCGGTAGGGGTTCTCCTCGTGGACCTTTGAGAGGGACCGTATCCCGAAGGGTGAGAGGAACTCGTCCTCGTCCAACATGTACTTCAGTAAGGCAACGACTCGCTCCTTCGAGAGAATCGAGACCAAGTACCGTCCTTCGGACCCGGACTCCTGTTCCACGGTGAGGTGTTGGCGCATCTCGGGGCGGTTCTCGAGGAACCACTGCGTTCGTCGCGTGAACGCCGTCAGCCCTTCCACGCGGTCGTGACCGACGACGTCGACCGCGAGCAATGGCATGAGTCCCACGAGCGAGCGCACCTTCAACTGGGTTGATGAACCGTCCGGCAGGTGCAGCACGTCGTAGTAGAAGCCGTCTTCCGGGTCCCAAAGGCCGTGGCCACCCTCCACGTCCGCCATGGCTCTGGCGATCGCGAGGAAGTGCTCGAAGAACTTGGTCGCGAGGTCCTGATAGACCGGGTCGTCCTTGGATAGTTCAAGTGCGATCTTGAGCATCTCGAGCGTGAAGAAGCCCATCCATGCGGTTCCGTCAGACTGGTCGATGTGCCCGCCGGTCGGGAGCGCTGCGCTGCGATCGAAGAGGCTGATGTTGTCAAGACCGAGGAAGCCGCCCTGGAATACGTTGTTGCCGTCCGTGTCCTTCATGTTGACCCACCACGTGAAGTTCATCAGCAACTTGTGGAATATCGCCTTTAGGAACGTGGTGTCTCTCACGCCGGTGTGTTCTGCATCGATCTCGAACACGCGTCGCGTCGCCCAGGCATGGACGGGCGGGTTGACATCGCTGAAGGCCCATTCATAGGCAGGGATCTGGCCATTCGGGTGCATGTACCACTCGCGAGTCATGAGCCGGAGCTGTCCCTTGGCGAACTCGGGATCGAGCAACGCCAATGGCACGGTGTGGAAAGCGAGATCCCATGCGGCGAACCAGGGGTACTCCCACGCGTCGGGCATGGAGATGATGTCGAAGTTGTTGAGGTGCTCCCAGTCGCGGTTCCTACCCGACTGCCTGCTCTCCGGCGGTGTCGGACCGGACGGGTCTCCGCGGAGCCACTGCCGAACGTCGTAGTAGTACATCTGCTTGGACCAGACCATTCCCGCGAGGGCTTGGCGCTGAACCGAGCGTTCGGCGGGCGAGAGGGCAGGGTTGGTGATGGCGTCGTGGAACTCATCGGCCTCGCTCCGGCGGAGCGCCCTCACCTCATCGAAGTCGTCGAACGGTGCATCGTGGCTTGTGTTGCTGAGGCGAAGCCGGACCCGTTTCGTCTCACCCGAATCGAGATCGAGCCGGTGAACCGTTGCCGCTTTCGTACCCCGCTGCGTCGGGTTCACCGCGTCCGTCTCCCCGTCGACGATGAAACGGTGGAAGGAGTCCTTGACGTACGGTGTCTCGAGCGGCCAATCGAAGAGCCTCTTCCCGTTCGTCTCGTTTTCGGTGAAGAGGAGTTGCTCTGCGCTCTCTGCGTAGAGGTTGTAGGTGCCGAGAACCGGGTGCTCCGCGACGATCATCGCGGTCCCGTCCGTGGGCGGCGCGGCATGCATCTCGGGGCGCTCGGGCACGTCACCCATCGGTCCCGCCTCGTAGCCCCAGCTCCATGTGTTCCGGAACCACAGCGTCGGCAGGACCGAGCACGCAGCAGCATCGGGTCCGCGATTCGTGACGGCGACCTCGATGAAGACGTCGTCCTCGTCGGCTTTCGCGTATGAGACATCGACGTCGAAGTAGCGGTTCTCTTCGAACGCGCCAGTGTCGATCAGCTCACACTCGGCATCGCCTGCGCTTCGCTTCCGGTTCTCCGCAACAAGTTCGTCGTACGGATAGGCGGATTGGGGATACTTGTAGAGCATCCGCAGGTAGCTGTGGGTCGGCGTGGCGTCGAGGTAGTAGTACGCCTCCTTGACGTCCTCCCCGTGGTTGCCTTCCGGACCGGAGAGGCCAAAGAGGCGTTCCTTGAGGATCGGATCCTTGCCATTCCACAATGCGACGGAGAAGCACAGGTACTGGCTGCGGTCGCTGATGCCCGCGAGACCGTCTTCATTCCATCGATATGCGTGACTGCGCGCATGGTCGTGGGGAACGGCATCCCAGGCTGTTCCGTGCTCGCTGTAGTCCTCGCGCACGGTCCCCCACGCTCGTTCACTGAGGTACGGGCCCCAGTTCTTCCATTCGGCGTCCCCGGCCGCGTCCGCGGCGAGTCTCTTGTGTTCGGCGGTATTCATCGTGTGGCATTGCTCCGCTGGAAGACGTCTCCCTTGCTCAACGCCGCAACACCCGTAGTACTTCCGACACGCTCCACGCCTGGGCGATTGTGGCCCTCGGATCATGGGGTGGATCTCCTTCGGCGCACTCGGCGATGCTCCCCATCCCGTACTCGTTCAGGTGCGCGATGAGCGGCTCGAGAAGGTCGCGGACCGCGGCCGGATCGTCGTAGACCCGCAGGTGGGCGTCGGCGAACGGACCGATGAGCCAGGGCCAGACGGTGCCTTGGTGATATGCCCCGTCTCGCTCCATCGGTCCTCCTCCGAACCGGCCTCGATATCCCGGCTCGTTCGGGCCGAGCGTGCGAAGGCCGAGTGGAGTGAGCAGCGAAGCGGCACACGCGTCGACAACGGAGCGCTGACGATCGCTCGGAAGCGGGCTGTGAAAGAGCGACACGGCGAAGAGTTGGTTGGGCCGGAGTGCCGGATCGTCGCCGTCTGGACCATCGATGACATCGAAGCAGAATTCACGGTCGCCGTTCCAAAATCGCCCGAAGCTCTCCTGCACGTTGTCGGCTGAGGACTCGTACGGTGTTGGGTTCTCACCGAGGAGTCGGGCGAATTCGGCCATGGTCCGAAGGGCGTTGTACCACAGGGCATTGATCTCAACGGGCTTGCCGATGCGAGGCGTCACGACCCAATCGCCGACCTTGGCATCCATCCACGTGAGTTGAACACCCGGTTCCCCACCCGCGAGCAGTCCGTCCTCCGGATCGACACGGATCCCGTAGCGGGTCCCTTTCTGATGCCACGCGACGATGTCCGCAAGCACAGGAAACAGATCTGCGACGAGATCGACATCGTTGGTGACCGCGTGGAGGGCTCGGATTGCTTCGAAGAACCACAGGGTGGCGTCGATCGTGTTGTACTCGGGAACGTCGCCGTCGTCCGGGAAGCGGTTGGGCAGCATCCCGCGATCGACGTGGCGAGCGAACGTGCGGAGGATCTGGCCGGCTTCGGCGTGGCGTCCCGTGGCCAACGTCAATCCAGGAAGAGCGATCATCGTGTCCCGACCCCAGTCGCCGAACCAGTGGTATCCGGCGATCACCGTTCTGCCGTCGTCGCCATCAGACGATCTCCGCACGATGAACTGATCGGCTGCCAGGGCCAGCCGTTCGAGGCGATGGTCTCCGGCAACATCGGCCGAGGCGATGACTCCATCCTCGTACTGGGTCCGTTCGGCCAGCGCAGTCACGCCGTTGAGCGGCGGGTCGGGTTCGGTGCTCAGAACCAGCGTGGTCGACTCGCCTGGCTCGAGGGTCGCTTCGGCACGTGCTGCATGCAGGTTGTCGTCGAGCGCATCGAGCCCTCGGAATGCCTCGACGCTCAAGAAGTAGCCCCGGTACCACTCGTGGCGCGGCTCGATCGTGGCGCTGTCGCTGAGGAGGTAGATGGGTGTCGCCCCTTCAAAGGCGTTCACTCGAATCCCGTTGGCGACGCCGTCGACGTTCATATGCCAGTCGCCGGAACGTGTCGTTTGGTGGAAGTCGCGATGGTTCACCAGGATCTTCGCCCCGAGATGGATCGTGCCCGGACCGGAGCGGTAGTCGTACTTGACGTACGTGGTGTTCGCCCCGTGCTCCATCCAAACGCGTTTCTCAACCAGCGCACCCTCGATCTCGTGGGTCCACACCGGCGTCGTTCCTTCAAGGTGGAACTGCACAAGGTGACGGAACCCGTCTGGCTCGATCGGCGCCTCCCCGTCATGCCATTGGTTAGCGAAGAGCGGAATCGGATCGCCGTCGAACGACACGGAGTCGTCGAGCTTTGCCACGAGAACGGTGCGGCCAAGCGGTGGGTCGAGCGCTGCGACCAACAGGCCGTGGTATCGCCGTGTGAGCACTCCGGCGACGGTCGCCGAGGCATACCCTCCGATTCCGTTGGTGACGATCCACTCACGGTTGAGCACCTGCGACGGGTCCATGATGAGAGCGTCTGTCGGCTCGAAGGAGATCATGGCTCGATCGTAGGCCGTTGCATGTGCGTGTTTCCTCGAGTCACGGGTCCATGATCGACGAGACCTCCCCCTATGCTGACGGCGATTCCTGAAGGGGGCTCGTGGCGGATCAAGCGAACTTCGAACGCGACGCTATGCAATACGCACCGCAGCTCTATTCGGCGGCACTCCGGATGACGCGCAAACCGGCTGACGCTGAGGACGTGGTTCAAGAGACATTCCTCAAGGCGTATCGGGCCTATCACTCCTACACCGACGGAACGAACCTCAAGGCCTGGCTCTATCGGATTCTCACGAACACGTACATCAACACCTATCGCAAGTCTCAGCGGCGGCCTTCCGAGGTCGAGCTGGGAGAGTTGCAGGATCTCTATCTCTATAAGCGACTGGGTGAAGCGTCGGGGGCTTCGCAGAGTGCAGAGGCCGACATGCTCGATGCCTTCGTCGACACCGACATCACCGACGCGTTGGAGTCGTTGCCGGAGGCGTTCCGGATGCCGGTCTTGTACGCCGACGTCGAAGGCTTCTCGTACAAAGAGATTGCCGAGATTCTCGACATTCCGATTGGGACGGTGATGTCTCGTCTTCATCGGGGAAGAAAACTGCTCCAGAAGAAGTTGTGGGATCTGGCAGAGCAACACGGCATCATAGGAAATGCGAATGAGTAGCGGCTGCGACCACGCAATCGAATACATCTATCAGTACCTAGACGACGAGATCTCTGTCGCGCGCTCATCGCGGATCAAGCTACATCTCAGACGCTGCTCCTCGTGTATGAACGCCTACGAATTCGAGACCAAGCTCAAGGGTGTGATTCGAGATCGCGGCCACACCGAACCTCCCCCGGAGCTCTTCAACAAGCTCCGGACGATGATCGAAGAAGAAGGCAAGGAACGCTGA
>CAZWDQ010000089.1:0-7765 GCA_964632475.1 uncultured Acidimicrobiaceae bacterium | reverse complement strand
CACCGAAGAGGACAACACGCGTCGGGGATTCCCCTGGAAGCGAATCATCCAGGCGTTGATCTCCCTCGCCATCGTCGCGGGCATCTTCCTCGGCGTCATGCCACTGATCGCGGACTACGGCGATGTATTCGACACCATCCGGGCAATGACGGTGTCGGAGACTGGATCGCTCGTCCTCATCGGGCTGTGGAACCTGGCCACCTACTGGTTCGTGCTGACCGCGGCCCTGCCGGGGTTGCGCCTGCGCGAGGCGGCCGTCGTCAACCAAGCGTCAACGGCAGTCTCTAACACAATGCCGGGGGGCGGAGTGATCGGTGTTGGCGTGTCGATCGCAATGCTCACTTCGTGGGGTTTCAGGATCGGTTCGATCGGACGTTCGGCCGTCGTGACCGGGATCTGGAACAACTTCGTGAAGCTCGGCATGCCGGTGGTTGCTCTGGCGCTGCTGGCCCTCGAAGGAGATATCACACCGGCACGGCTACTCGCGGCTGGCGTCGGAATTGCCGTGCTGATCGGCGCCGTTGTGGTCTTCGCGCTGCTGCTGCGAAGCGACCGACTGGCAAGAGCGATCGGTCGCGGCATCGGCCGAGTCGTTGACTGGGCGCGTCGATTGCTCCGTAAAGAGCCGGTCGGAGACTGGGCAGAGCGATCGTCAACCTTCCGCGCTGAGACGATCGGACTTCTGAGGCATCGATGGCTGTGGCTGACGATCGCCACGCTCGTGAGCCACATCTCGCTATATCTCGTACTCCTCGTTGCCTTGCGCCATGTCGGTGTGTCGCAGGAGGAGCTGAGTTGGATAGCAGTGTTGGCCGCGTTCGCGTTCGTCCGACTGATCTCGGCGCTTCCGCTGACACCCGGCGGCGTCGGGGTCGTGGAGCTCGGATATGCAGCAGTGATGACGATCGGCCTCGACGAGATCACCAGCGCCCAGGTTGTGGCAGCGATTCTCGTGTTCAGAGCAGTCACGTACCTCCTGCCGATTCCTCTCGGCCTCATCTCCTACGTCACCTGGCGCGTCAATCGGAGTTGGAAGATGACCGAGGAGGATCGGACGGAACTGACCGGCGATGCGTACAAGTATGAGCCTGAGGTGGCCGATCGTCTGGGCGAGGCGTAGCCCCTCTCACCGAGCCGGCTCTCGCCTCATCGCCGCGCCGTGGTGAGAGACCGCAGGATGCCCGTCGACGGGTACCGTCCGAGGCATGGTGGCAGCACATCGGGACGCGGAGCAAGTTGCGAAGGGGTGGAGGAGTAGATGACCGCTGAGCGACCAGATGCCACTGCCGACAGTCGGCTCCAGGAGCGCCCCCTCTTGCACGACCATCCGTTCGCGTGGCGAGTCGCGCTCGGCTTGTGGATCCTCAGCGCCCTCCTGTTCCTGGCACTGGCGGTTCCCCTCTTCACCACTCCGGTTCAGTCGATTGACGATGTTGTGAACCGGTGGGCGGTGTCGGTGGAGTGGAACCCGATCGTATTCGCTGCCAAGACTCTCGACTTCATCGGCAGCGTGTGGGTGACGTGGCCGGTGATCGTCGCGGTTGCCGGCTGGTTGGCGTGGCGTCGAAGATGGGAAGCCTTCCTCTCGTGGGTACTGGCCATGGCCGCCTCGCAGGTCCTGATCGGTCCCGTGAAGGACCTGTACATGCGTTCCCGGCCGCCGATGTCGCTCGTCGAAACGACGAGCTGGTCTTTTCCTTCTGGTCACTCCGTTGCGGGAGCCGCGATAGCGATCGCACTCGTGATCGTGCTGATTCCGGCAGGTCCGAAACGTCGGAACTTCGAGATGCTGGCGGCTGTGTTCGCCGTACTCATGGCCCTTAGCCGCGTGTACCTCCGAGCACACTGGCTGTCAGATGTTGCTGCCGGTGCAGCGCTCGGCGCGGCGGTCGCAATTGGCACCGCCGCACTCATGCACCGAATCGACGATCGCCGCCGCGGGCATCGGCACGTATCGCGAAGGCGCTGACATCGCCCTCCCGGCTCGCATCTTCATGGATGCCTTCCTCACCGGAGTTGATGGTCTCTGGATCAGGGCGCTCTCAGATGCTCATTGCAGACACTTCGCTCTAAAGGGAGCGCTGTCGCGATGCGACATCCCGCACTGAGCGATGCCCGCGATGCCCGTCAGTCGGTCGTCGAGATCGGCACCTCGAGGGGCATCGCTTCAACGGTCCTGCGACGGCCAAGGAGCAGATAGGCCACCGCCCCCGGCGGTACCATCGCCACTGCCTTCCACACCCCGACTTTGCCGCGCACCAACTGGGCCGGCCTCTTCCGAAGATCACGCTGCGCCACGAAGATCAGGACCGCCGCGACGATCCATCCAACGATCTTCTGGGCCGCGGCCGGGCACTTGTCTGCGTGCTCAGTTTCGTCGACGATCGCTGCCGCGTCGGTCTCCTCGGCGGTTCCTTCAGGCTTCATGTCTCCTCCTTCGTTCGACAGGACCACTGTGCCTGATCGAGAGTCGGTTGGCTAGAGCAGACTGTCAAAGGGTGCCGCAGGCGATGCGTCTAGGACAGCGCCTCTACTCTCGACAGCCGATGTCGATCTGAACAACTTCCTTCATCTCCGAAGGAATCCATGGGACATCCGAGAGGACTATGCGCTCTATCGTCGCGTCGTACGCCGCCTGGAAGACGTGGCAGAACGCATCGATTTCCTCGTCCACTGCTCGCACGGCCCTTCCCTCCGACGTATCCCACCACTCGTCGCGTTCGGTCACCGTTTCGAACGAAGCAACTCGAACGGCCAGAGTCTCCTCCGCTGCAGTGAGCCTGCTGAACAGGTCGAGACCCGTCTCGTGCAGTTCGGCGATCTCATCGGGTGGATCGAGTCCCTGGAATCCTTCGAGGGCCCCGACACGTGCCTCAACCCGTCGGACCCAGTAACTCCGGGCACGCTCCACGGTCTGAGTCTGAGATTCCCACTCAGCGTCAAGCGTGTAGATCCGCTCTTCCATCACCGTGACAAGGGCCGTCCCCTGCACGTTGTATTCCGACAGGCTGAGGCTTCCACCGTCGCAGGCTGCAGCGACGAGAACCAGACCGACGACGGCCCAAACACGCCGCAAACGCATCCCGCAGATCAAGCCCATCGTACGCTCGTCCTTCCGTCCGAAGCCGTCTCTTCGCCTTCATCAAACGGTCCATCCATGATCGGATTCGTTCCGGGGCACTCGTCGTGAGGGGCGCTCGGTCTCATGCCGATCTCCCCGGTGGACGGTTGCCGCGTTCAGTTTACTTCAGGCTGAAGGGTGGGTATCGGTCGGTGACCAGCAACACCGCGTAAGCCACTACCCGCAATCCCCATCTGGTGACACCGACTAAGTAGTCGAACAGTCCCCGTGGGTAGGGACCGGTGAAGAGGACGGAGAACCAGGCGATGATGACCGCGAAGAACGCGATGATTGCGAGCACTGCCAAGACAATGAAGTGTGGGATTGCCAGGAACCACTTCACCAGAGGGAGCCAACGGTTGAGATCCTGTTCAACCTCGGGGTAGTCGATGTCGAGATGCACAGCCTGCTCGTCAACCGTGGAGGGGTGTCGATCGGTGAGAAGAGCGAGATAGGCACCGATGCGCGCCTCAAAACGTGTGAATTCCCGTGCGAAGTCGAACCACCAGCGCGGGTACCGCTCTCGGAACCCGATCATCAGCACTGTTGCGAACCAGAGTCCGGCAGCAATCCCTCCGCCGGTCCTCGCGACCTCGGGGACCGTCTCGCCGGTCTTCGCCACCACGATCACGGTCGAACTCGCAGTCGACGAGAGCGCCGCCAGGATGATCATGATCGGAATGGCTCAGATCAGCCGGAAGAACGTCGTGAATCGGTCGAGCTTCTCGGGGTAGTCGATATCTAGGCGGGATGGGTACGAATCGACCTGTGCAATCACTGGACATCTCCTCTTACTGTGACACGATTCGTCCTACCCCCGGCGTCGTGAGGTCACCCGCCAGGTGTTCTGCACGTTTCCTCTTCCGGCGAGGGTCTGAACCTCGGGTGAAGCCGGCAGATCATGACCGGCCGACCGCGGAGACGTGCATTGTCCCTTGCACGCAGGTACTGAGAGTCCGGGTGTTTCAGGACGTGGGGGCTGGGAGCAGGCGGTACACATCCTCGGGATGCTCGGGGTACCCAGCGCAGCCGAGCACCGCCTCGACAACGTCCTTCAGTTCACCGGGAATCCAGGGCGTGTCAGCGAAGACTTCCCGCCGATCCGCAATGGCGTTCATCTCGGCCTCGGAGTCGGCGCAGTGCTGCTTGTCCTCGGTGAGCGCTGTTCGGTAGGCCGCCATTTCAGGGCTTGCGGAGAGCTCTTCCCAGTCCTCGGCGGTGCCCGCCCTGACAGCCAGCGCCTCCTGGGCGGAGATGAAGTCGGAGTCAAAGTTGAAGAGGAGGCGGTGGAGATCGGCGACCTCTTCGGGGGGCTCGATGTCGTTGACGGCTTCGTCGACCCTGGCCTCGATTTCGCGCACACGCTCGAGAGCAGTCTGCAGATCTTGGGGAGTGAAATCGGTGAGCTGCTCCGCTTCGGCGACGAGGACCTTCCCTCGCGGGCTCGCGACGAGTTCGTAGTACTCCTCGGCTGCTCGATCCACGGCGACGTTGATATGCCCGACGTAATCGGTCAGCGACACTTCGCCGCCGCCGCAGGCCGCAGCCACCAGTGCCAAACAGATTCCGGCCCACACTCGACGCAAACGCATCCTCCGGTTCATACTCACCGTAGCCCCGCCCTCTTCTCTTCTGCCGGGAAGAGCCGTCGTGACAGTAGCGAAGCCGACGATGTGTGCCGTCCTGCACTGCCGCTTGCCGAGGTCCTGGTGATCTGAGCGGCGGCCGGCGCGTCACACGGTGATGACGGTCTTTCCCTGGGCGTGCCCCTCTCCGACATGAGTGACGGCTTCTGGGGCCTGGTTGAGTGGGTACGTTCGGTCGATGACGGGTGTGACTTTGCCTGCTTCAGCGAGCTCCTTCAGGATGGCCAGGTCTTCCTTGTTCGGCATCGAAACGAACGGTCGCTCTTGCTGACTCACGAACAGTGACCACACGAACGCCTTCAAGAAGTAGCCAAGGCCACCGAACCAACCGCTCACGGGTGCGCCGTTGGCCGACAGAGTTCCCTGGGGTGTGAGTGCGCGTCTGGTGTCCGACAGCGGATGGCTCCCCACGTTGTCGAGGATGAAGTCGTAGCGCCGCTCGCTTCGGGTGAAGTCCTCTTGGCTGTAGTCGACAACATGGTCTGCGCCGATCGATCGGACCATGTCCATGTTCCTCGAGCTGCAGACGCCGGTTACGTCCGCCCCCATCGATTTCGCGATCTGCACTGCGAACGTCCCCACTCCGCCCGACGCTCCGGTTATCAGGACCTTCTGCCCTGGCTGGACGTTCCCTTGATCTCGGAGAGCTTGGAGGGCGGTGAATGCCGATGTTCCGACGGCGGAGGCTTGCTCGAGCGTGAGGTTCGCTGGTTTCGGCGCTAGCGCATCTTCGGCAACAGACACATACTCAGCGAAGGCGCCCTTGCACCAGCCAAAGACCGCATCACCTCGTCGGAGCTGTTTCACACTCTCTCCAACCGCCTTGACCGTCCCAGCGATATCCGTTCCCGGAACCCGGCTTTGCGCTCTGCTGGCCGAGAACACCGGGCGCAAGGCGTACGGCAGACCTTTGACCATGTACGCGTCGCCGATGTGGATGGAAGCCGCGTGGATTCGCACGAGTACCTCGTCATCCTTGACAGCTGGCTCTTCGATCTCCTCGATTGTCAGAACGTCGCCAGGTGAGCCGTACCTGTGTTGGACTACCGCCTTCATCATGTTCTCCTGATCCGTCGAAGGTCTCCGACCGAGAAGCTGGTCGCTCCCCGAATCAGCATACGCCCCAGCTCGCTCGCCGCGCAGGGCGGGTACCAAAGCTCGCCTGGTGGGTACCTGCACATTCGGACGACAGCGCTGTAACGGGCGGCCATCGGTCGGCGCTGTGGGATCTGCAGGAGCGAGTCGACCCATGTCCGCCTGGTTGCACCCATGGGTGCCTCCGCACCGATCGATGGTGGCGAAAGCCTCTGGATTCGAGGGACTGTTGCAGAGACCATTGGAGATGCCTATTCAGCGGAGGCGATGTGCGGACTCAGATGATGATCATGGCGATCGTTGGGATGGCCGTTCTGACGGCAGTCACGATTGTGGTGGGCTTGGTGTGGTGGCTGGGCTGGCTCAGCGGCCTGAGTTTGGCCCTTGCGGCCGCGGCTGTCCTGTTTGGTCTGTACGTCTGGGCGATCAAAGCGTGGCACATGCGGTGGGGCGCCACTGATGAGGAAGCGACTCGCACAATGCCTGGTGACGAGTTGATCCCCGGCGCCGGCTCGGCGACGCGGGCGATCAGCATCGATGCTTCTCCCGCCGATGTCTGGCCGTGGTTGGTGCAGCTCGGATACGGCAGAGCCGGGTGGTACAGCTACGACTGGATCGACAACGACTTCAAACCAAGCGCTGATCGCATCCTCGCTGAGTACCAGAACCTGGAGATCGGTGACAAGATCCTGATGATGCCGGAGATGGGATTTGTCGTTGAGTCGATCGACGAAGCGCACTCGATTGTGAGCGTGTTGCAGGACGGTTCGACAAGTTGGTGTCTCGCTCTTTATCCGGACGACGGTTTGACGCGGTTGGTGAGTCGGTGGCGACCGAAGTTTGAGAAGACCCCAGCAACGTTCTTTGTGACCATGCTGTCGGAGCCGGGCACGTTCATCATGGAACAGAAGATGCTGCGAACCATCAGAGACCGAGTTGAGGCCACGGCGAGTGAGGAGGTAGGGACGTGATGGGGACTGCCTGGGCTGTGGTGCTCATCGTTCTGGGTTCGCTGGCATGGGCCGGGCAGACGCTGTCGTGGTTCGCACCCAGCACCGCCGAGAAGCTGAGCCTCGTTGAGAAGAGAGAGTCGGTCGAGCCGGTCTACTGGGCTGATATCCGTGGTGAAGCCCTCTGGGATTTCCTAACCCTCTGGACGCTCGTGGTCGCCGGAGTTCTGCTTCTGTTGGATCACGAGGCATGGGCCTACTTCGGTTTGGTCGGCGGAGGCATCTACTTGTATTTCGCAGGGAGGGGATTCCTCACCCGATTGGAGATGCAACGCAGCGGATTCCGTGTGGGTGATCCCAGCAACGTACGTCTCGGACTCATCATGCTCGCTGTATGGGGCGTCGTCGCTCTGATCACCATCGTCACCGCAGCCACCGCTCTCTCCGGCTCATGAGCGGCCCGTCGAGCATGAGGGAGCAACCGTGGAAGTGACCACAGCGACCTGGGTTATCGCAATTGCAGGACTCGTACTGATCCTCCTGCTCGGTGCACTGCAGTTCGTGGCCGTAGTACGTCCCCGGTCCGATTGGACCGTCCAGAACGTCTACGGAGGTGACCCCGACAGCACCGACCCCAAGGCCTACTTCGCCTACAACCAGGGATACGCCTGGGCCGATGTCTTCTTCTGGGCACCGATCCAAATCGCAGCAAGCATCGGCATGCTCCTGGGCGAACGGTGGGGCTTCCTCCTCGCCCTCGTCGCGGCTGTCCCATACGTGTACACGGCCATCACCATCTACATCTGGGACCGGGACCTTGGTTACCGCAAGAACACGTTCGGCTACTGGGTGATCATTTGGGGGATCTGGCCGATCTTCGGACTCATCCAAGGCATTTACAGCCTTCTCAGACTTCTCTAGGAAGATACACCCAACTCGCAGACCCGCACATA
>CAZWDQ010000088.1:0-7851 GCA_964632475.1 uncultured Acidimicrobiaceae bacterium | reverse complement strand
CCGAGTCGTTCGACCTCGTCGGCGATCTCCTCCCCGACGTTGAGACAGTCGGTCAGCTTCCCTCCGAAGATCGAAATGACGCTTCTGGTGTCATCGGTCTCGATCTCGTGTTTGCGCGAGAGCTTCGTCCAGTCGACATCCGTCTGGTCTCCCCCTCCGGCGGCGACGACCAGCGGTCTCACTCCGCTCCGGTCGGCGATGACATCATCTTGCGTCAGGGGCTCCTGCAGGTTCAGCCTGTTGTTGATCTGGTCGAGCAGGAAGCTGCGGTCCTCGTCCGTGACCTCCGTGTATGGCGTATCGATGCGGGTATCCGTTGTCCCGATCACCGATCGCCGGCCCATGGGGATGACGTAGAAGAGTCGTCCCGTATCGTCGTAGAACGCGAGCACGCGTTCGTCCGGGGTGATCTGGGGAACGATGAGGTGGATCCCCTTCGAGTACACGACCCGATGATCGGTCTGAACGTCGAGCTCTTCGCTCACACCGTCAATGAAGGGACCGGCTGCGTTGACCACGACGCGCGCCGAACAGGTGAACGGCTCGCCGCCAGCATCGACGTCCTGCAAGGTGATCTGCCATCGCCCATCTTTGCGCTCCGCCCCCACGACCTCCACATAGTTCGCAGCAGTCGCACCGACGTCGAGCGCCGATCTCACGAAGCTGAAGACGAAACGCGAGTCGTTGTCCGGCAGGTAGGCGTCGTAGTACTCGATACCACCGACGGCCCCCTCCGTGTTCACCACCGGCTCTAACGCCTCGATCTTCTCAGGACTGAGGTACCGCGGGCGATGTGTGCGAAAGCTCCCGATCCCCCAATACCCGGTCGCGCCCAGCGCCGCGAGCCACAACGGATGTGGCGACGATTCGTCGAGTGTGGCGAGGAACGGAATCGGCTTGATGTTGTCCGGATAGGACTTGATGAGCCGGTTGCGCGAGACGCAGAGCTTGCGAACGAGCAGCAGCTCGTAGCCCTCCAGGTACTTGAAGCCGCCCCACACGAGGTTCGACGACTCCTGGCTCGTGAAGCTCCCGAAGTCGCCACGATCCACGAGCGCCACGGTTGCTCCCCGCCCGGCAAGAACCGCCGCAGAGACGGCGCCGTTAATCCCCCCTCCGATAATCAGAACGTCGAACGAGCCACCATTGAGTTTCGCGAGTGCGGTGTTTCGGAGTGCCATGGCTTGATCGTACCTGTCTATTCGAAGCCGGACCGGAGGCGAAAGCCCTACTTCTGCTGGCCGATAGCGAAGCCGCTCATGAACGGCTTCTGCATGAGCACGAAGATGATCGCCGGCGGGATCGAAGCCATGATCGCGGCGAGCATCAGGGGTCCGTAGGTCAAGGAGCCGTCGATGTTCGTGAGGGTCTGCAGGGCAACCTGCACGACCTGCTTCGATTCGTCCCTGATGATCAGACTCGGCCACAGGAACATGTTCCACGTGTAGACGAACTGGATCACGAACAGCGCAGCGATGACGTTCCACGACAGCGGAATCAACACTTTGGTGAGGAACTGGATGGGTGACGCACCGTCGATCTGAGACGCTTCGAGTAGCTCGGCTGGGAGGTTCGCGAAGTGCTGCCGGAAGAGGAACGCGCCGGTTGCCGATGCCAGGAACGGCACCGTGATCGACGCCATCGTGTCCTGCCAACCGATCTCCGAAACGAATCGGAACATCGCCAGGATCATGACCTCCGTGGGCATCATCAGCGTGACGAGAACCAGGAAGAACACGATCCACTTGCCCCGGAACTTGAAGTAGACGAATGCCAGGCCGGCAAGGAGCGACAGGATCGTCTTCCCGGTTGTGACCAGGATCGCCTGCATCGTCGAGTTCCACATGGCGCCGGCGAAGTCCCGTCCGTACCAGACCGCGTCGAAGTTCGACTTCAGGGCGCTGCCGGGCGTCAACTGGAACGAGAAGATCTCCGTGTTGTTCTGAGTGGCGATCAACGCCGCGTAGAGCAACGGGAAGGCGATCACGAATGCAGTAAACGACAGAGCGAGGTGGAACGTCCACTGCCGACCTCTGAAGAAGGTCTTCTTTTTGACTCCCGGTGTGAGTCCCTCTGCCATCAGGCGCCCCCGTAGCTGACTTTGCTGCCGGTCGTTCGGAACTGCCACAGCGTGATCGCTATGACGGCGGCGAACAACAGGACAGACTGGGCGGCACCTCGACCGAGATCACCATTGTTCACACCCACACGGATGATCTCGTAGATCGCAATCGATGTCTTGCCGGCGGGTGCGCCCTTGGTCATGAAGTCGATCGTTGCGTAGACCTCGAAGAAGGCGTACACAAGGTTGGTCACGAGCAGGAAGAACGTGATGGGAGACAACGCCGGCATCACGATCCTGTAGAACCGTTGCCAGGATGATGCGCCATCGATCAACGCAGCCTCGATCTGATCCGTTGAAACGGTCTGGAGTCCGGCGAGGTAGAAGAGAATGTTGTAGCCGAGGATCTTCCACCCGCTCGCGAGGATGATCGAAGTCTGGGCCAGCACGGCGCTCTCCCGGTAGTTCGGTACGTCGATCCCAAACACGACATCCATCCCGTGCGTGAAGATTCCTGCCGTCGGATCGAAGATCATGAAGAAGAGCACGCCGGCAACGGCAGGTGAGATGGCGTACGGCCATATCAAGAACGTCCGGTAGGCGCCACCGCCGCGGATCTTGCGGAATGCGAGGTAGGCGACCGCCAGGCCGCCCATCATCCCGAAAGCCACGATCCCCAGTGTGATGATGAGTGTGTTGACGTACACCGGGCGGTATGCGACCTGACCTCCGCCACCTGGCGAGAACATCAAGTACATCGCCACGAAGATCGACAGCATCCCGATCACGGATGCAACGTCTGCGCCCTTCCGACTCCATGTGCCCTGGTTGGAGTTGTTCATCCAGAATCTCGCACCGTAGATCAGAGCGACGGCGACCAACGGGTAGGCAACCAGCTTCACAGGATCCATGATGAGCAGCTCGGTGAAATTGCCGAAGCAGACATCGATGGATCTCGGGGCCCCGAGTTTCGACAGTTTCGAGGACAGCGTGAATGTGCGGATCGCCGGGTAATAGAGGAAGACGATCAGGATGATCAGGGTGGGCGACAGCAGAACCCAGGGAACCCACCAGCCCATGCGATATCCGCCGGTCCGGATCTCCCCGGCCATCGCTGCGCTCTCTTTGGCTTTGCCGTCCGCCCGGTCGAAGAAGGACCGAAGGGCGATCAGAGCAATCCATGCGGCTCCCCACATGAGAGTGAGAGCGAGGAGGTGGTCGACACCGGAGGTTCCTTCGGCGAAAGCACACATTCCCATTGCGAGCGGGGTGACGCCTGCGCCGAGTACGGCAACCCCGGAGCCGATGGCGAACCGCTGAACGGTTTGCTTCTCGACATTCAGCCACACGTAGAGCGGCCCGAGCATGGCAGCAACAACAAGTCCAAGGATCAACATGAACTGTCAGCGCTCATTCGGGCTCCAAGCGAAAGTTCGGATCTGGGGGCGGAGCATAGGCTCCGCCCCCAAGTCCATGTTCGACTCGATCAACCGCCGAAGAGCAACTCGTACTCTCCGAGTGACTTGTTCGCTTCCGCGTTGGCATCGGCCATGCGGGTGGCGACATCGAGATCGTTCACGAGGATGTCCTCGATCGCGATCGTGATGATGTCACGGATGGAGACGAAGTTGCCGAGCAACGCTCCGAGCGATGCCGGCGTGTTCTTCGCCGCCGCGAGCTGGTCAGAGGCGACCTTGCTATTCGGGCTCTCGTCGTACCAACCCTCAGATACGAGAAGATCGACAGCGTCCTGCGTGATCGGGATGTACCCGGTCAACTGATGCCACGCTGCTGCGTTGGCAGGATTCGAGAAGAAGTTCAGGAACGCAAGCGCTCCGTCTTCCGTCGTCGTCTCCATACCGTCGAGCATCCAGATTGTCGCTCCACCAATCAGGTTGCCGACATACTCGGTGTCCCCGTCGTACGGCATGAAGCTGGCCTCATTGGTGAAATCAGCGTTCTCGTCGAAGAACGTCGTATCCGAGCTCGAGTAGATGAGCATCGCTACTTCTCCAGCGAGGTAGGCATTTGACGTGCCGTCCCAGTCGCGCTGTAGACCCGTGTAGGTGTAGTAGCCCACATCGTTGAGGCTCTTCCACCACTCGAGGTAGTTCATCATGCCGTCGGACTCAAGGAAGACCTCGGTTGCCCGGCCGGTGCGGCCATTGTCGGCGTTACCGAGGAGCTCGCCCTGCTGGCCGAGGCTCTGCTCGACGAACCACGAGTGGTTCGGCCATGTGATACATCCACTGGGTGCATCTGCGAGTGCCATGACGGCAGCACAAGCGGTCTCAACCTCAGCCCACGTGGCGGGCGGCTCGGTGATACCGGCTTCATTGAGCATGTCCATGTTGTTGAACATGACCGTCGTCGACGTGTTCCACGGCATCGAGTAGAACGAACCGTCCACCGTGTAGTAGTTGCGTGCTGCATCGACGACCGAGTCGAGAACGACCGGCTCGCCAAGGATCTCGGCACGACCGGCGATCGCGTCGGTCACCGACTTGAAGATCGGGTTCCCGTCGCCACCGACAGCATCGAGTGCCTGCCTGGTGGCAGCCTCGAAGAAGTGGATAAGTCCCGGGGGCTCGCCACTGTCTACTGCGAGCACGGCGGCGTCGAATGCGTCGTTGTATGACGCGAACGATGTCACCCGCACATTGTACTCAGGGTGCTTCTCATTGAACTCTGCAGCTCTGTCGTTCGCGAATCCAAGACGTGCTTCGTCGGAGAACGCTACCCAGAAGTCGATGTCGACCTTCTCGGTCGGCGGTGCTGTTGTCGCCGTTGCAGCAGTCGTCTCAGTCGCTGCTGCAGTCGTCTCGGTTGCTGCTGCAGTCGTCTCAGTTGCTGCTGCAGTGGTATCGGTCCCAGAATCGGAGTCGTCGCTCGAGCACGCGGCGGCGACAAGCATCACCACGGCTAGGAGCGCCAGGTATCTAAATAGACTCTTCACGAGCCATCCTTCCTCATTGGCGAAGCGGCTTCGTTGCCGCTCGGTACGTCGCTTCCCATGGAGCCATCGTTGCGCCATGGCACGACCGGATTCATCCTATACGATTCATCAAGGGGTCGTGCCACTCGCGCACTACCGTGCGCTCGGCAACCGGAATCGCGACGTGGGGGCTCCAGACGGTGAAGGATCGAAGTGCCAAGTACCTGTCATCGCTTCACCGCGTCCTCTACCAAACGACCGGCGGTGTCGTCGGTCGCCGCCTCGTCGACAACGACATGTGTCTGCTCACGACCACCGGTCGGCGATCGGGGAGACGGCACACCGTGCCGCTCCTCTACCTGAGAGACGATGAGCGCCTCGTCGTCATCGCGTCATGGGGCGGCCGCGATGAACATCCTCACTGGTACCTGAATCTGCTGGCCGATCCGATGGCGGGCGTTCAGGTCCTCAACCACCGATGGCGAGTCGCGGCGACGACGGCATCCCCGGACGAACGAGCGGTGTGGTGGCCAAGGATTCTCGATGCCCACGACGGCTACGCGGAGTACGAATCCCGCACCGACCGCGAGATCCCGGTCGTCTTCCTGGACCCGTCTGCCCAGGTGCTCTAGCAGCCCGGGGTTCGCCGCCACTCGTGGTCCGTTCGACTCATTTGTCGTGTGGCGTCTCAAGGATTCTGAATGTCGGGCCGAAGACACTCGGGAAGGGACCGGAGCGACGCGCCTCCGTTCTCCTAGATCCCAATGGGGACCTCCCGGGCGGGAGGGGAGTGCCGGCGCTTCGCCAAACGTGGTGGAGGCACCGATGACATATGTAGCGACCCGTACAAGGGTCATTCTCGTTCTTCTGATGGCGTTCGGACTCATCCTCGGTTCGCTTGCGGCGCCTGCCGCTGCGACTGGTGACGGCGAAGGCGATGGCGACGACCTCGACACTGTCCGCGCCCAGACGCTGAGCACGATTGACTACAAGATCGGACTTCTCACCAACCTCAAGAACGAAACCGACAACGACGACCGCAAGGGCGTCTACGACGGCGGCATCGCCCGACTCCGCGAGCTCCGTGGATCGGCTGAGAGCTCAACCAGTGTCGACGATCTGCGGGCGATGGATGCTCAGGCGCACACGATCTACCACGAGACGAAGGCAGAAGCGGCAGCCGTCGGACAGACCACCGAAGAGCTGATCGCCGCGGCCCGAAAGGCCGCTCTCGACACGATCAACTACAAGCTGGGCTACTTCCGTGAAGGGATGGTCAAGACCGACAACCCGGCCCATCAGGCGATCTACAGCGGGGCGATCGGGCAACTAGAGGAGCTGAAGGCCGCGGCCGAGGCGAGCAGCGACATCGAGCAACTCAATGGCTTCAAAGCGCAGGCGCATGTCATCTACGACGCCACCAAGCGAGCGATCGCCGAGTCCGGTGAAACGGTGAAGGAAGATCCGCCGAAGGTTGAGGAGAAGACCGAAGCTGAGAAGGCCGCTGAGGCGCTCACGCAGGCGCGCCGCTCCACGCTGCGGCTCATCGAGCACAAGGTCTCGATCTTCACACACGCCGCCGAGACGACGAAGAACCCCATCGTCGCCGATGTCTATGCCGACGCGGCAGCCGCGGTCTTCGCCCTCACAGATGATGCGAAGGCGGCGAGGTCTGTCACGGCTCTTCGTTCCATCGACGCACAGGTGATGGAGATCTATGAAGCGACCAAGCTGGCGATCGCCGACGCACACGGTCAGCCTGACTGGCAGCCATCGGAGTCTGTGGTCGCCCACGTCCAGGCACTCGGATCTGTCATCGACCGTCTCGTCGGAGTTGCTGGGGCAACCTCCGACCAGAGTCCTGACACTGCGGAAGCCGTCGCGAAGGCCGGTGCCAAGGTGATGAGCGCAATCGAGAGCGTTGAGAAAGCAGCGGAGACCGGCAGTCGCCTCGACAGAAGCTGGACGGATCTGAAGGACTCCGTCAACGCCTTCCGCAAGGCGTTCGCAGCACACGTGGTCGCCGTCACCGGTGGACCGGGCTGCGTCAACGGCTGGCACCTCCCCGGCTAAAGGACTCTCCGCTCCAATACGCAACGCTCTGACATGTCCCCCCGGCAAACGGACGGGGGACATGTAAGAGCCAACGAACCTTTCACCGATCTGTTGATCCTCGGCGTACGCCGCCGAAAGCGGCCTACGGCTGTAACACGCCCTGGACTTCGTCGACGTCGTAGGAGACGGTGACCGTTCTGTTCAACGTGCCGAGATCGATCCAGGCTGCACCGACTCGATAGCTGCCCGCCCATGTGAAAGTCGCCGTGATCGGATATTCATCGAGGGTCGGATGACAATTCCCGCCGGACGGGTGCTCCTGCCGGTACGTCGCATCGCACGTCTTCGTCGCATAGGTGTGGGTCACGCTTCCCTCCGGGTACGAGCGGGCTCCGGACGACTCGAACGTGGCCTTCGCCCCATCGCCCCAATTGACGACGAGCGCAGCGACGCTCGCTCGAACGTCCAGGGTTCGGCCGTCGGGAAGGAGCTCCGTGTGGGTGATATCGGTTGGGTCTGGAGTAGCGAGATAGGTTGGGAGCCCGGTGATGCCCGACCCCGCCGGTTCGAACGTCGGAGTGGGCAGCGCCAGCGGGAACGATCGGAAGATGCGCCACGCCACCGTCGCCGGTGGATCGCTGGTCGCCACCGGGCAGACAGATGTCGATGTGGTGATGCGGATCACGGCGGGATCGTTCGCCGGATCCCACGCATCGAGACCGCCCGGTGTACGCGACCAGTAGTGGCAGTCGCCGACCGCGGGGTCGGTTGATGTGTAGAGGTAGCGGATGGGAGGGCG
>CAZWDQ010000087.1:0-7884 GCA_964632475.1 uncultured Acidimicrobiaceae bacterium | reverse complement strand
GTGTGGGAACCCGTGTGCTCGGCGTTCCCTGAATCACCGACGAATCCGATGACGTCTCCCGCCCTGACGATGCTTCCGATGTCGAGACCCTCCAGAAAGGCCGTCTCCTCTCCGCCTTCACCATCGTCGGTCCCGGGAGTGTCGTTGTTCAGGTGCAGGTAGTGGCTCGTCCATCCGTCGGCGTGACGAATCATGATGTTCCAACCCGAGAGGCGATTCCAGTCGAGCCGTTCGACGATGCCGTCGTCAACGGCGACGACCCACGTCCCCTTGGGGCTCATGATGTCGGTACCGGTGTGGCCCCGCCCACCGGACCGGCTGGCTCCCCAGGTGTCCGAGAACCGCACGATGGCGGTCTCGTGGGGGAAGGCCTTGATCACGAATTGTGTTGCGCTCGCCGGGACAATGGCTTCGGCCTGCGGTACCGGGAGAACGATCTCTGCCGTGAGAACGGCGGCTGCGATCACTCCGAGCGCGACTCTTCTCGTCAAAGTAGTCATGGGGATGCTCCTCTTGCCTGATGCCGGCGATTCCTGGCCCGTGGCATCTGCTCTTCTGGTAGCTCGAACCCTGAACCGTAGGTAGAGGCTTCAAATACTTGTGCCGTTTAGCGGGGCACGCATCGGTATTCTCGACCGTGCTTCCTAGCAGAGGTTATCCCCTTGTCCCACTTCGATCAGACCGTTTCAACGACGGCAGGTGCCGACGACCCGACCTGGCGGTCGAAGGTTCGTTCGGCGGCGCTGCGTGCGTTCCTCGACGGCGCCATGCCCTCCCAGGACGATGAGATCTGGCGATATGTCGATCTCGAGTTCTCCATCGAGGGCTACCGCCCTGCGGCGGGTCCGGCGGTCGATCTCGGAGATGATCCTCTTACTGTTCACCTTCCCGGAGCGATCCCAGTGCGAGTTGTCGACGGTTCCTTCGTCGGCGAGGACCACGCCACCGACGGATTCATCGCTATGTCACTCTCTCGGGCGGCCGTCGAACACTCGGACACGGTAGAGGCCACTCTCAGCCGATCCGGGATCTCGGCCGACGCAGATATATTCAAGGCCGCCACTGCCGCCTTCGGTGGTGACGGCGTGTTCGTTCATGCGGCCCGCGGTATCGTTGCACCATCGGTGGTCGCTATCGATGTCCAGGCAGGCTCGAGTGGCGGGGCAAGCTTCCCCAGTGTCGTCATCGCCGCAGAGGAACACGCGGACATCTCCGTTGTCGTGCACCTCCGTTCGGCACCTGACATCGACGCGCTCATCGTGCCCCAGTTCTCCATCAACGTCGGGGATGGCGCCCGTGTCTCGCTGAGCGTCGTACAGAACGTTGGCTACGGGGTTCGGTCGATCAGTTCGCTTCGTGCCGAGGTCGGGAACGATGCCCTCTTCCGGTTCGGTGAAGTCGGCCTCGGAGGGCGATTGGCCCGCTTGCATCTCGATGTTGGCCTGGCAGGACGGGGTTCGTCGGCGAACATCGTTGGCGCCTACTTCGGTGAACAGAACCAGGTCCTCGACTACCGGTATTTCATGCGTCATAGCGGTACGAACACGCGTTCCGACATGTTCCTGAAAGGCGCCGTCGAGGACGAAGCTCGGTCCGTCTTCACCGGGATGATCCGCATCGATGAGACCGGTCAGAAGACTGAGGCCTACCAGACGAATCGCAATCTCATTCTGTCGGATGGAGCGTCGGCGCAGTCTGTGCCGAATCTGGAGATCCTTGCCAACGATGTGAAGTGTGGCCACGGATCGACCGTTGGCCCCCTCGACATCGAGCAGAAGTACTACCTCATGAGTCGCGGCCTCGACCCGGAACGCGCCAACAGGCTCCAGGTGAGGGGCTTCTTCGAGGAGGCACTCGGGAAGCTGCCACATCCGGAGCTCGCCACGGCGGTCCGTGAGTGGATCAACCGCAAGTACGAAACCGCGCAGGCAGAAGGCAGGGTGTGATGGACATCGAAGTCACAACTCTCGCCGAGTTGCCCGACGGTCGCGGCGTTCGCGTCGAAGTCGGGGACGAGCGAATTGCTCTGTTCCGAATCGGCGAAGCGGTCCACGCCATCGGCGATCGATGCAGCCACGCCGAGGCCTCGCTCGCAGAAGGCGAGGTCTTCGACGGCGAGATCGAGTGTCCACGACACGGATCGCCGTTCGATCTCGTGACCGGCAAGCCCGGTTCGCTTCCAGCGACAACGGCTGTGCCGGTATACCCGACAGCCGTGCGAGACGGCGTCGTCTACCTGACCATCGAAGGGACATCCTGATGTCGAACGCTCTGGAGATCATCGACCTCAAGGCCCGCCTCGGTGACCTCGAGATCCTCAAGGGGATCAACATCACGGTACCGTTTGGTGAGGTGCACGCCCTCATGGGGCCGAATGGATCGGGGAAGTCCACGCTGACCCACGTACTCATGGGGAACGACGACTACGACGCTTCGGGTTCGGCCCTCGTCGGAGGCGTCGAGGTGATGGATCTCCCCGTATATGAGCGAGCCCGATTGGGCCTCTTCGAGGCGTTCCAGTATCCGACGGAGGTACCGGGCGTGTCTCTCGACGATCTCATCGAGGAGATGACAGACGTTGCCGCCGATCCGTCAGCAGCCCGGACGAGAGCTGCCGGTGCCTCGCAACTGCTGGACATGGACCGTTTCATGGATCGGGCGATCAACACGGGTCTCTCCGGTGGTGAGAAGAAGCGATCCGAGATGTTCCAACTCGCCGTTGCGTCGCCGAAAGTCGCCATCCTCGACGAGATCGATTCTGGCCTCGACATCGATGCGGTTCGTGAGGTTGCCGCCATGGTGGAGGCGCTGCGCAGCCCCTCGCTCGGCGTTCTGGTCATCACGCACTACAGCCGCATCCTCCGGTACATGAACCCCGATCGGGTCCACGTCATGGTCGATGGGCGTGTCGTTGAGTCCGGCGGTCCCGAGATCGCCGAGCGTCTCGAGTCCGAGGGATACGCAGCCATCAGGTGAGTTCGGTAGGCCGGTCCATCTCGAAGTAGCCGTCTGCCATGCGCGTGTAGGAGCTACCGGCCATTCTCCCGATTGCCTTGAGGCCGACGGGGTCGATCCTTGTCCCGTCGAGCAGATCGCTGCGAACGTGGATTCGAACGACTTCTCCGAATATGACCGTGTTGGTCGGTGGATCGGCGAGCTCCACAACGTGGGTGACGCGACACTCGAGACTCGCCGGCGCCTCGGCTACCAGGGGGGCAGTGACGACGTCACCAGGTCGTGCCGATAGGTTCGCGATGGCGAACTCGTCGATGTCCGGGGGGTACTCGCCCGACGTGAGGTTCATGGCCTCTGCCAGGGACTCGTCGACAATGCTGACGGTGAACTCGCGGCTCGCGAGGGCATTGGCGAGCGTGTCCTTGGCTGTTCCCGCTCTCCGGCCGGGAGAGAAGAGAACGGTTGGCGGTGTGCCGGCGACGACGTTGAAGAACGAGAACGGTGCGAGATTCTGGCGGCCGTCAGGCCCGAGGGTTCCGATCCAACCGATCGGTCGCGGCACGACCAAGCCGGTGAGGAGCTTGTACCGGTCGACTCCCTCGAGTTCGCCCGGAATGAAGGTGGTCACGTCGATGTGCGGCATGCGGTCACGGTAGCGGTCACGGGCCATCTGTGAACCGTGAACCCGCCGCCTTCCGTACACTGTTGCTCATGAACTGGTTCTCCGACACCGCCGACGCTCGAAGCTATGTCACCGAGATCTCACGCATCTGGTTTGCCTGGGTCGTCGGACTCGCCGCCCTCTTCGCCGTCACCAATTGGTGGGTGCTACTCGGTGGAATTGCTGTCCTCTCGGTGCTCGTGTGGCTCATTCGGCCGATCCAGCGCCGGGCGAGAGGGATCGACGATCCAGGAGAAGCCGTGGAGGGGAGTGGAGGTCGCTTTGGCGGATCACGGACCCGGGCAGAGATGGCGCTTCGGGTGCTCCTCTACGGTGAAGCGCCGCTGAGCGAGGCCATCGATGAGTTCGGCGTGTGGCGTGGATGGGTGTGGGTTCGGCGAGCCGTGGTTGCAGTGACCGCCGTTGCATTCGCCGTCGTGATCCTCGACGTCTTCCAGGGATCATCGTGACCACCGTCGTCGAACAGACTGAGGGCATTGCCCGTCTGGCTTCGATGATTGCGCGTGCGGATCGTCTCCTCGTGTTCACCGGTGCCGGAATCTCGACTGGCAGCGGCATCCCCGACTATCGGGGACCCGAGGGTGTGTGGAACACGAGACGTCCCATCTTCTACGACCAGTTCATGACGGAACACGATGCCAGGGTCGAGTACTGGAGACAGAAGGCTGAGGACCGTGAAGCGTTCGGTGCCGCGCGGCCGAATGTCGTTCACAACTCGATCGCCGAACTGCAGCGAGCAGGTCGGATCGAACTCGTCGTGACACAGAACGTCGACGGCCTGCATCGGGTGGCGGGCACAGCCTCAGGTCTCCTCGTTGAGATCCACGGCACGAACGCACGGATCGAATGCCAAACCTGCGGCGCCCGGTCCGAACCGGGCGAGCATTTCACATCGTTCGAGACGACCGGCGAACCGCCCATTTGCGAGTGTGGTGGCTATCTCAAGCCTGCGACGATCTCGTTCGGGCAGCAGTTGCGAGCCGTCGACCTCGCCAGAGCCTTCGATGCGGCGAAGTGCGCCGATGTCGCGATAGCCCTCGGATCGACGCTCTCTGTGACCCCGGCCGCCGATATCCCGCTCGAGGCCGCTCGTCACGGGGCTGCCTATGCAGTGGTCAACCGAGGTGCCACCGAGCACGATCGATCGCCCTTCGTCGCGCTCCGCATCGACGGCGACGTCGGCACGATCTTCCCGGCTGCCGTTACGCGGGCTCTGGGGTAGCAAATCCCCTCCGATTTCTTCTGGTCGAGACCCACCCTCGCGACTGTATCCTGAGCCGGTATTTCCCTACGAAGGAGCTCGCATGCGGATCGAACGCGACTCGATGGGTGAGGTTTCTGTCCCCGATGACGCCTACTACGGAGCATCGACCCAGAGGGCCGTCGACAACTTCCCAATCTCCGACCTGCGTTTCGGCCGCCGGTTCGTGTGGGCCCTCGGTCTCATCAAGGGCTCCGCAGCGGAGATGAACAAGTCGATGGGGAACGTCGACGCCGAGAAGGCCGACGCCATCATTGCTGCTGCCGAGGAGATGATGTCCGGCCGTTTTGACGACGAGTTCGTCGTCGACATCTTCCAGACCGGATCAGGCACGTCGACCAACATGAACGCCAACGAGGTGCTTGCGAATCGTGCGACCGAGATCCTCGGCGGGGAGTTCGGCTCGAAACTTGTGCATCCGAACGATCATGTGAACGCAGGCACCTCTTCGAACGACGTGATCCCGACGGCGATGCACGTGGCCGCGGTTGTTGCGATGGAAGAGGATCTGCTCCCGGCGCTGCGCAACCTCAAGACGGGTCTCGATGCCAAGGCGATCGAGTTCGATGACGTACTGAAGTCCGGCCGCACGCACCTCCAGGATGCCACGCCGGTCAGGCTCGGTCAGGAGTTCGCCGGTTATGCCGCGCAGGTGGCCAAGGCGGTCGGTCGAATCGAAACGGTGCTCCCCGAACTGCGCGAGCTGGCCCTCGGGGGAACCGCTGTCGGCACCGGCATCAATGCCCCAGCAGGATTCGCTGCGGGCACAATCGAGATCATGAGCCGCCGGTCCGGGTTCGCGTTTGCCGAGGCCGAGAACCACTTCGAAGCTCAGGCGGCGAAAGACGCGTATGTCAATGCGTCGGGTGTCCTGAAGACGGTGGCGACATCGATGTTCAAGATCGTCAACGACCTTCGGTGGCTGTCGTCCGGTCCACGCAACGGCATCGGTGAGATCTCGCTGCCGTCGCTCCAGCCGGGATCTTCGATCATGCCCGGGAAGATCAACCCGGTCATCCCGGAAGCCGTGATGATGATCGCCGCCCGCGTATTCGGGAACGACGTCACGATCACCTGGGGCGGTGCGAACGGCAACTTTGAGTTGAACGTGATGATGCCGGTCATGAGCTACGCGATGCTCGAATCGATCGAACTGCTCGCTGCAGGCGCCAGGGTTCTGAAGGACATGACGGTCGACGGCATCACGGCCAACGCCGAGCGTGCAGCGTTCCTGCTCGACCAGAACGCCATTGTCGCGACGGCGCTGGTGCCCCACATCGGCTACGACAAAGTCGCCGTGGTGATCAAGAAGGCATTCGCCGAGGGCCGTGGTGTACGCGAGGTCGCCCTCGAGATGGAAGTCCTCCCCGTCGACGAGCTCGACGCAGCGCTCGACGTCCGTCCGATGACCGAAGGCGGCTGAGCAGGACAAGACAGACATGAGATTTGAGGCCCGAGATGCCCGTTGGATTCTCGAGTCTCACATTTCATGTCTCATGTCTCGTATCGTGTGATCCATGACCACAAACCGTCGTGATCTGACAGAGGGCTTCTTGTTCACCGATCAGTACCAGCTCACCATGTCCCAGCTGTATTGGAAATACGGGCTGCACGAACGCACCGCCCAGTTCGACTATTTCTTCCGGCGGTACCCCGACTACGGGCGCCACCAGGCGGGATACGCCGTGTTCGCCGGCCTCGAATGGCTCATCGATTGGATCGAGGCGACGCGGGTGCGCGACGAGGACCTCGATCGACTGCGATCTCAACGCTGTGCCAGCGGTCGGCGTCGGTTCGATGAAGGGTTCCTCTCCTGGCTCGCGGAGACCGGTGGCTTCGGAGGCGTCTCGATCCGCTCTGTGCCCGAGGGTCGGGTCGTTCACGGTCACGCTCCTATAGCGATCGTTGAAGGACCCCTGGCCATCGCTCAGATCCTCGAGACGTCGTTTCTGAACCATCTCAACTACCAGACGCTGGTTGCCACGAAGGCGTCGCGCGTGGCCGAATCTGCAGCCGGGGGACCGGTACTCGAGTTCGGGATGCGACGAGGGCCCGATGTGGGGACCAATGCCGGCACCCGAGCTGCATTGATCGGTGGCGCCGACGCATCGAGCAATGTTGGCACGTCCCACGCGATGGGTATCGACCCGCAAGGAACACATGCTCACTCGATGGTGCAGCTCTTCATGGCCCTCGGTGAAGGTGAAATCGGCGCGTTCCGGGCCTATGCAGCGACCTACCCGGATGAATGCCTGCTGCTCGTCGACACGATCGACACCCTGGAGAGCGGTATTCCGAACGCGATCGCGGTGTTCAAAGAGTTGCGGGCCGACGGACATGAACCGATCGGGATTCGACTCGACTCAGGCGATCTTGCCCACCTCGCCGTGCGCTCAGCTCGCATGCTCGACGACGGGGGATTCCCGGACACGCGGATTGTTCTCTCCTCGGAGCTCGATGAGCTCGCGATGTGGCAGATTCGGGCACAGATCGTCGAAGAGGCATCTCGATACAGCGTCGACGGCGCGGCCGTCCTTCGTCGTCTCACATACGGTGTTGGGACGAGACTGATCACCTCGCAGGGACACTCGGCGCTCGGGGGCGTGTACAAGCTTGTAGCGATCGATGGATCGGGGGAGTGGCTCCCTGCGATGAAGATCTCGGATACGCCGGAGAAGATGCCGATACCGGGTGACAAGCGCGTCTGGCGTATCTACGACGACCGTGGTCTTGCATCTGCAGATGTCGTGTCTGCAGGAGACGAGGATCTCTCTTTCGGTGGAAGTCTCGATCTCTACCACCCCCATCGGAAGGGGATCATCCGAAGGCTCGACAACATCCGTGATGTTGAGGAACTGGTCGTTCCCGCGTACGAAAAGGGCAAACGAGTCGGCTCGGTCCCGTCGCTCGACGAGATGAGGCAGCGCAGAATCGAGGATCTGGAACGGCTCGATGTGGGCGTTCGGCGACTGGTCAATCCTCACGT
>CAZWDQ010000086.1:4003-7991 GCA_964632475.1 uncultured Acidimicrobiaceae bacterium | reverse complement strand
CCGGGATCTCGTTCTCGCGAACCTCCCCGATGGCTATGTGGAAACCATGCGCTGGGGGATGATCACGTACGAGGTACCCCTCGACACGTATCCCGACACCTACAACGGCGAGCCGCTCATGTTCGTCGCCCTTGCGGCTCAGAAACGCCACCTGGCTCTCTATTTGACGAACGGGGCATTCGTTGACGGCGGCGAAGAGGCGTTCAAGACGAAGTACCTCGAGACGGGGAAGAAGTTGGACATGGGACGATCCTGCCTCCGCTTCAAAGGTGTCAATGATCTGGCGACGGATGTCATCGCGGAGTCGATCAACTCGATGCCGCTCGACAAGTTCATCCGACAGTACGAAGCCTCACGCTCCGCTCGCTAAACCGCTTCAGGTACTCCGCTGCAGGGTGAGGATCACGATGCTCGGCTCGAGGGCAACCAGGGCGTGCACGAGATGCGCATCCATGTGGACCCAGGAACCGGGATCGATCTTCACCTTCTCGTCACCGAGCGTCATCTCCAATCGACCCTTGATCACCTGAACCACTGCCGGCACGGTGGCAGAATGGTCAGTCAGTTGCTCGCCCGTATCGAAGGCGAAGAGAACGACCCGCAACCCGTCGGCATTGAATACGACACGGCTGAGGGTCCCGTTCTTCGGAATCTCAACTTCGTCGAGGAGGTCCGGCAACACGGTGAATGATGGTTGTTCTGTCATACATCGACCCTACCAGTGCCGCCTCAGATGTTGAGTCGGTCGATCACCGTCACGCCCGGCCGATGTACCGATCCCATTTCTGGGAGCGCTTGGGCGACCTCCGAGAGGGTGATCGTACGGGTCACAAGGCGGCCGGGCTCGAGTCGGCCATCGATGATCATCCCCAACATCTCCGGATAGCGGTGCGCCTGCATGCCATGGCTCCCGAGCACTTCCAGCTCCCGGCCGATGACGCTCCCCATCGGGATCATGGTCAAGTTCTCTGGGAGCAGCCCGATCTGAACGTGGCGCCCTCTCGGTCGCAGTGATTCGATCGACGTCGCCACGACGCTCGCATTCCCGATCGCGTCGAGCGAGAGGTGAGGCCCGCCTCCGGTCGCATCCTTCAGCGCCATCGGCAAGGTCGTCGGATCCAGATCGTGGTCCAACGTCACGGCGTCGAGCGAGCGAGCAAATTCCCTCGCTGAGTCCTCGGCGTCGACAGCAACGACCCGGGCGCCGTATGCCCTGGCAATCATGATCGCTGCAAGCCCGGCACCGCCACAACCGTGTACGGCAACCCACTCGTCGGGTGCAACACGACCCTGATGCACGACGGCTCGGAAGGCGGTAGCGAATCGACATCCCAGGGTTGCGGCCGTGACCACGTCGATCTCCTCCGGAACAGCCACGAGGTTCCTGTCCGCGTAGCGAAGTGCCACGAATTCAGCGAACGAACCCCATGCCGTGAATCCTGGCTGGAACTGTCGCTCGCACACCTGTTCGTTGCCACTGCGACACGGTTCGCACGCTCCGCACCCGGCTACGAACGGGACCGTCACGCGATCGCCGATCTGCCAGCGTGTCACTTCGGAGCCGAGGGCAACGATGGTGCCGGCCAGTTCATGGCCGGGGACATGAGGAAGGACGATGTCGGGGTCGTGGCCCATCCAACCGTGCCAATCGCTCCTGCACAGGCCGGTTGCTTCCACGCTCACCACAACACCGTCCGGTTCGGGCAAGGGATCTGGGACATCCTCGATGCTGATTGGCCCCCCGAACCGCGTGTAGAGAGCGGCCCTCATGCCTGCTCGTCCAACATTGCGGTGAGAACGTCGGAGCTCGCCTGCGTCCCCTGTGCGTGAGCCTCAGCCCATCTGTCGTCGTCGGTGTCGGCTGTGATGGCGACGCGATTCCGTCCGCCCACTCTCAGGTCGATCTCCGCCTGCGGTCGCGATCCGAGGCCGGTCCACATCCACTGCCCGACGAGATCCGGTTCGGTGAGCGCTCCATACACCGTCTCAGGTGGATGGTCGAAGGAACGGGAGATGCGCAACGTTGTACCGTCGTGGATCTCGACGCCCATGCTCCGGCCCCCTCTCCGTGTGATCGCTCAGGCCATCGTATCGACTTGTCGGAGGCGTCGATCCCTGTTGAGGGCCGCTTCGCGAGGCCCTTCGTGCGGGGGAGGGGAGGGCAGTCTCGCTGCCCGATGAACCACGTGCAAGAATCCGCCTGTGCAGGGCCCAACCAGAATCGCGTACGCTGCCGGGCGGCATGCATCGGCCGCTCTTGTGGGAGCGACCGCCGCGGTCGCTTTGATGTACGCGGCAACTCCCTTTCTCATCCCGGTGATCGCCGAACGCTATGGCGTGTCTGAGGGTGCCGTTGGGGCAGTGTCGGTGGCTCAAGTTGGAGCGTTCGCTGCAGCGAACTTCATCTTGCCGCGACTCTTGACCCCGAGCGGACGCATCCTGAGGATCGCAGCAGCCGTTCTCCTCCTTCTCAACATCGCGAGCGCGATCCCGAGCATCTACGGCGTGCTCGTCGGCATCCGCCTGATTGCTGGATTCGCCGCTGGCACGATGACATGGCTCACCTGGACGAGTGCGATGCAGGAGCGCACGTCGATGGCAGCTGTTGCATCGACGGGTCCGTTGACCGTCCTAGTTGGAGCTCCGCTGGTCGCCGTCGTTGCTGGATACGGTGACCGTGCCGTGTACGTGCTGATGGCGCTCGTAACGGTGCCTGCCGTGCTCCTAGCCGCCGAGGTGACCGGCGAGCGACGAACACGGGGATTGGTGAGTCGTTCGCGATCGAACCGACTCTTGCTGATCGCTCTCGCCGGAACGACGCTGTTCGGTTCCGCTCTTATGATCAACGAGACCCTTATCGCCAGGGACATCCACGGCCTGTCGAGTGTGGCCGCTTCTCTGGCGTTCAGCATGAACGCTGCAGGCGGTTTGCTCGGCGCGCGGTTGTCCTCGCGCCATAGGCGACCCGGATGGATGATCGTGACAATCGCTCCCGCCGCCGTGCTGACCGTAATGGGCCCGCCGGTGTTCTTCTTCATCGGCATGATGTGGTGGGGCTTCGCCTTCTGGATGGCTATCCCCGGGGTCTTACAGATGTTGTCCGACCGATCGCTCTCGCCGAGCGAACGGGCCAGCGACGCCCAGGGTCTGATGGCCGTAGGCCGGTCGTTTGGTCCGGTGCTCGGTGGTGCGTTCGTGGATATGGGGAGCCTGGTGACGCTCGCCGTCGTCTCGGCGGTCGGACTCACGACATCCGGAGCGATGGTGATCGGGATCCAGGAAGGACGGGAGCATCTTCCGCCCACGGATCCGCGAACGACCTAGGGCGTCTTCGATGGCCTCGTTCGTGTCATCGGAAGTAGCGTTCTGCAATTCGGCGGACGGTTCGGGCTGATCTCTGCGTGGTCTGCATGCCGAGTGTCCGCATGACCCGTGCTTCGCTGTGATCCGATTCTTGCCGCGGCCCCACGTGTGACCAGTACACCTCGCGGTCGATCACGGCGAGACGATCGTTGCCACCCGTGGCGGTGATGAGTGACTCGACATCCAGCGGATCAGGCAGATTGGGCAGGAAGGAGATCTCGAGGTTGTCTTCTTCCTCGCCGAACGGCCTCTGGTCGGCTACAGCGACGATCTCGCTTGCCGTGCGGAGATAGACGGGTACGTCGAATCCCAGGGCCTGGCGGAGTGCATGCTCCAATCGCTCGATGACATCGTCGGGTACGGAAGCGTCGAAGATGACGTTCCCGGATGCGATGAACGTGGCGACGTTCTTGAATCCCGCCTCCTCGACGATCGCCCGCAGGCGTTCCATCTTCACATGCCTCGGCGGTGTGTTGATGGCGCGGAGCAGTGCGACGAATCGTGACACCGGCCGCTCAGTCCCAGATGGTGGCGACGAGCCTGCCGGTCCCCTCACCGGCTTCGCCGATCGCGTGGAGTGCTCCGACATCGCTGAGCGGGAGAGTTTCGGCAAGGGAGACCTTCA
>CAZWDQ010000086.1:0-3903 GCA_964632475.1 uncultured Acidimicrobiaceae bacterium | reverse complement strand
ACTTCGGTCGCCCACACCTCCGCCCTTCGGGCCTTGGCGATCTGCACGGCGAACTGGCCGACGTTTCCTCCCGCACCGTGGATCAAGACCCGATCGCCGGTTCCGACCTTGAGCGTGTCGACGATGCCCTGGTAGGCCGTCAATCCGGAGAGGGGAGTGGCCGCTGCCGCGAGATCGGCGACACCTTCAGGAACACGAGCCAATTGCCGCGACGGCGCAGTGATGAACTCGGCGTATGCATTCGCGGGTTCCGGGAATCGAGGCATGCCGAAGACTCGATCGCCCCTCTGGAACCTCGTTACACCCAGTCCTGTCTCCTCCACGATGCCTGCGATATCCCATCCCAGGACCATCGGCGACGCGGAATCGAAGCTCTCGTACATGCCGCCACCGCTGCGCGTCTTCCAGTCGATCGGGTTCACACCGACAGCATCGACTCTCACAAGGACTTCTGTCGGTTTCGGCTTCGGTCGTTCGATCGATTCGACGACAAGATTCTCAGTTCCACCCTTGGTGAAGGTGACCGCATTCATGGTTGCCATCAATGTCTCCGTTCAACGCTGGGGGTCATTCGAGGGAGCGTGTCCGCACAGATGAAGTTAGCCGACTCCGATCTCTCCGTACCGGAGAGCTTCCCACGAACCGTCCCTTTTGTGTCATAGGCGTCTGATACGTTGCGGATATGGTTGGTACAAGCACCGATGTTGTCCCTGAAGGACTTGACTCGATGGAGCCGGGGCCGGTTCTGGCGGCATTCCTCGCATCAATCGACGTGTCGAAGGTTTCGGGATACGACCGGATCGTGGTGGTGAAAGCGCATCAGCGCATGGCGTCGCACTATGCGGCACAAACGTATGGGGGAATGGCTGCGGTCGTTGATGCCATGCTCGAATTCGAGAACGTGCAGCGTCTGGAGTACGCGGCCGAGTCTGCTGCTGCTGAGATTCGGGCTGCGTTGCATCTCACACGGCGTGCCGCCGACATCGAAGTTGCGTTCGCATTGAGTCTGCGTGATCGTCTTCCCCGCCTCTCCGGGATGCTCAAGACTGGAGAGATCGACATACGGCGGGCGAGGACGATTGAACGCCACACGGTGCATCTCTCCGACGAGGCGGCCCAAGATGTTGTCGACCGAGTCGCCGATGTGGCGTCGCGGTTGACGACGGGGGAGTTGGCAGCACGGATCCGCCGCCTGTGTATCGAGGCAGACCGCGATGATGCCGACGACCGATACCGTCACTCGGTTGAAGGGCGTCGGGTCGTGATGGAACCCACCGATTCGGGTACGGCGAATCTCCTCGGCATCGATCTGCCGCCGCAACGGGTGGCGGCGCTCACTCGGCGTATCAACAAGCTGGCACGCAGCCTCAGGGGCGGTGGAGAGACACGCACCATGGATCAGCTGCGCGCCGACGTGTTCCTCGACCTCCTCGCCGGTAAGAACCGCAACGGTGCGAGTAGCGGGGGAGTAGTCGATCTGCGAGTCGATCTCGACACGCTCGCAGCGTTGACAGGCCATCCCGGCGAACTCGCCGGCTACGGACCCGTCATCTCAGACATCGCCCGGCAAGTCGCCGGAGACCAGCAACAATGCGAATGGCGCTACACCGTGGTCGACACCGAGACCGGTCAGCCGGTTCATACCGGCACGACGCGGCGCCGCCCAACCACCACCCAACGCCGAGCCATCGAGTCCCGCGACGTGACGTGCATCTTCCCGGGCTGTCGCATGCCATCCACCGAATGCGACCTCGATCATCGCATTCCATGGTCCAGGGGCGGGCCCACCACCGTTCGCCACCTCACGCCCCTGTGCCGACACGACCACATCACCGTCAAACACAACGCGGGATGGACCTACGTCCGGCTCCCCAACGGCGACTACCAGTGGACGAGCAAACTCGGACACACGTATGTCACCACCCGGGCGCCGCCCTGATCTCACCAGGGTCACCGCCAAGGAGGCTTCCCGAGATCGGTGCCCCGCCACGGTTTCGGCTCGGTACGCTGGTTGAGGAACCGACCCTGCCCTCGGACGAACGGAGAGACAGATGAGCCAGACGGGTACGCCACGCATCAACCCGGATGATGAGGCCGGCGCACGCGCCGTCGAACGTCTCGAGCGGGAGAGAATCGGATGGCTGACAACGGTCGCACCCGACAGTACACCCCAGACGTCCCCGGTCTGGTTCCTCTGGGACGGGGAGGAGTTCCTGGTCTATAGTCTCAATTCGGCACGGATTCGGAATGTGACAAGCAGCCCGCGGGTCTCACTCCACCTCGATGGGAACGGCGGGGGAGGGGACATCGTGGTGGTCGAAGGCAGCGCCCGAGTCGACGAAATGTCGCCATCGGCTTCCGCGAACTCCGCCTACCTCGCCAAGTACCAGCCTGTCATGGACGACCACGGCTGGACGCCCGAGTGGTTCTCAGCGCGCTACTCGGTTACGGTCCGCATCGCACCGACGAAGTACCGCTACTGGTAGGGGAGGGGCATTGGTGAAACAACTCAATACCGGTCTCGTCTGCAGTTGGTGCGAAGCGAAACCTGGCGCGACCCTCGAATACCCCTTCGGTCCGGAAGCTGCAGTGTTCAAGGTCGCTGGGAAGATGTTCGCCCTCGTCGACGTGGACGAACCTCCGGGCTACATCACGCTGAAGGCGGTTCCGGAAGAGGGAGAGGCGTTGCGCAATCAGCACTCGTTCATCCGCGAGGGTTACTACATGAACAAGCGGCACTGGATCACCGTGGACCTCGAACCGGAAGCGTCTGCTCAGCTCGTGAAGGACCTCGTCGCAGACTCCTATGACCTGATCGTCTCCAAGCTGCCAAAGCGCCTCAGAACGAGCCTCGGCTTCCAAGAGCGTCAATGACCCTCATCTGCTCTGAAGGTAGGGAAGTGGCCCATATCTTGTACTTTACATAACGTGGATTATGGGCGTCCGTGCACTGCGGAGATGTCATGCGTTAGTATCGACGCACCCGTCCGAAGGGACGAACTGTGGCAAACGACAGCCCAGCGATGAACACTGCCGAAGAGGAAGGTGCACTCCTGGAGCGGGTGCGCTCTCTCGAGCTCCAGAACGCCGGTTTCGCCGAGAAGGCCTCAAGAGACAAGACACTGAAGCCGTATCAAGTTGAGCTCCTCAAGCTCCAGCGCCATCTCGAAGAGCAACAGATCCCGATGATCGTCCTCTTCGAAGGACGGGACGCATCCGGGAAGGGCGGCACCATTCGCCGGATCACTCGCTTCATGAACGAGAAGCGCTATCGGGTTGTAGCCCTCGGTAAGCCGACGGAGGCCCAACTCACCCAATGGTATTTCCAACGGTACGTGGAGCGCTTCCCGACTGGTGGCGAGATCGTCCTGTTCGATCGCTCGTGGTACAACCGCGCAATCGTGGAGCCGGTGTTCGGGTTCTGCACCAAATCGCAGCACAGGGACTTCCTGCGTGGCGTCGTCGGATTCGAAAAGGACATCGTTCGACAGGGAACCGTCCTCGTGAAGCTCTACTTCAGCGTCGACAAGGACACGCAGGAGAATCGCTTCGCTCGACGACTCAACGATCCCCTCCGCCAGTGGAAACTGAGCGAAATCGACGTGCAAGCCCAGGAGTACTGGCATGAATTCACCGAGATGAAGCACCGCATGCTTGAAAGGACGTCTTCCGGTGTTGCGCCGTGGACGATCATTCGCTCCAACAGCAAGCCGAAGGCCCGGATCAACGCCCTGAAGGTGATGCTCAACGCCGTCGACTACGCAGACCGCAATCCGACCCTCGATTTCGCCACCGATCCCGAGATCGTGATACCCGGCAGGGTCGAACTCACGCGAATGGACGAGGAACGCGACCGTCTCGGCAGGCCGCGCGGGTAGTTCGACCGGCGACCTCGCCTCCCCC
>CAZWDQ010000085.1:0-8055 GCA_964632475.1 uncultured Acidimicrobiaceae bacterium | reverse complement strand
GGTCATAGTTGCTGCCGATGTTGTAGTACGTGTAGTTGTCGGTCGTGCCTTCAGTGGGGGTGTCAGAACGTCTGTGTAAGCGGGTGGCGTTCGTCATCGCTAGGCGATGTTGATTCGGTCGGGGAAGTAGATGGCGAGTGCGTTGAGACACGCTTTCCACCCCTGGGTTCCGGTGCCGGCTGCTCCTCCTCTCTCGGTGGTGATGTTACGCACAGCGAGATACAGCAGTTTGAGGGCTGCTTTCTCGGTAGGGAAATGGCCCCGCGTCTTGGTCACCTTCCTCAGTTGGTAGTTGATCGATTCGATCATGTTCGTCGTGTAGACGACCCGACGGATCTCGGGCGGATAGGCGAGGAACGGGATGAACACGTCCCACGAGTTGCGCCACAGATTGATGATCGCTGGATACTTCGAAACCCACTCCGCTTCAAAGTCGATCATCGCTTCTTCAGCGGCGTCGACCGATGCGGCGGTGTAGATCGGCCGCATCGACGCGGCAAGCTTCTTACGATCCCCATACGAGGCATACCGGAACGAGCCACGCAGCAGATGCACGACACACGTCTGGATCACAGCGTGCGGCCAGACGGCCTCGATCGCATCGGGCAAGCCGGTCAATCCGTCACAGACAGCGATGAGGACGTCGTCGACGCCGCGGTTCTTCAGCTCGGAGAACACCGAGAGCCAGAACTTGGCGCCCTCACCCTTCGAATCACCGATCCAGATCCCCAGGACGTGTTTGCGGCCCTCCAGATCGACGCCAACAGCGAGATAGGCGGGGCGGTTGGCGACGACGCCGTCACGGATCTTGACCATCAGGGCGTCGATGTAGACGATCGGATACATGGCGTCCAATGGCCGGTTCCGCCACGCCTCGAGCTCGTCCCACACCGCATCGGTGACCTTCGAGATCAGATCCGGTGACACGTCGACGCCGTAGATCTCCTCCAGATGGGCTTGGACGTCACGCACCGTCATCCCCCTCGCATACAGGGAGATGATCCGATCGTTGAAACCCTTCAACCTTGTCGTGCCCTTCGGCACAATCAGCGGTTCGAACACGCCGTTACGGTCACGAGGCACATCAAGATCCACCGCACCCGCCTCACACAACACCACCTTCGGCGATGTGCCGTTCCGAGAGTTCCCCGAACCGCGACCCGCCGGATCATGTTTGTCGTAGCCGAGATGACCCGTCAACTCCTCGGCCATCGCCCGCTCCAACACCGCCTTCGTCACATGGGACAACAGGCCGTCAGGGCCCAACAACTCGGCGCCCTCAGCATCAACACGAGCCATCAACTCGTCCAACACGTCATCAGGCACCAACGGCGACGACGCCGCCTCGACCTGCCCGTTTTTGTTCTCTGTATCCATCATGGTCCTTCCACGGACCCCGAACTCCAACCGCCGGGGCCACTATGTCAGGCCACACCACTTACACAGAGCATCTGACAGGCCCTGACCTACATGAGCAACCGCGTCGAATCGGTCTCGTATCACAGCTCCTAGCTCGCCCCGGCGGCCGTAGGCTTGTCTTCCATGTCACAGAGTCTCGACGACGGCGCCTCCGATGCGCAGGTCATTGAGGCGTCGTTGTCCGACTCTGAGCAGTTTCGGGTCATCTTCGAGCGCTACTACGACGTCATCTACCGGTACCTGGTTCGCCGTGGCGGCATCGAGGTTGGGGCGGAGGCGGCATCCGAGACGTTCGTTGTGGCGTTCTCGCACCGGAAGCGATACGACACGGCGTATCACTCCGCGAAGCCGTGGCTCTTCGGCATTGCGTCGAATCTGCTGCGTAGCCAACTGCGTCGCGACGCCGTGCGGCGCAAGAAGCCGCTCCCCACGAACAGTGATACGGGGGAGTTCGTCGACGATGTCGCGTGGCGGACGGACGCGCAGCGGCTCGTCCATCAGACCGGGCTCGTCGCAGCAATCGGCGCTCTTCGCCCCGACGAACAAGAGATCCTGTTCCTCTACGCGTTCGGTGATCTGACCTACACCGAGATCGCCCAGATCGTCGATTGCCCGGTTGGCACGGTTCGATCGCGCCTGTCACGGCTGCGCCAACGGCTGTTCGTACCGCTGCGAGAAGCGTTGCGCGAGGAACCGCTATGAGCTCCCGTGACTATCAGCAAGTAGAGATGCTGAGACAACTCAAACAACTGGCCCTGGGTGGCGAGCCCCCAGGGGCACATCGCGTGGCAGCGTCAGCGTCACTTGACGAAGCGATCAAGGACGAAGCGTTCGCCAAGGATCTGCGCTCGCTCACAATCACCCCAACCCCTCGCGGTCGCGAGGTCTCCGCGTCTGAGCGGCTCAACGAGGCGATGGGCAAGGAGCATGTCCGTGGTCGGAGGTTCCGCATGGTGGCCGCTGTCGCTGCAGTGTTCGCTGTGGCCGTCTCCCTCACAGCCGTCTCCCTGTTCATGCGTGCCCAGCCTGTCACGGCCCTGGGCTCGATCGCCGAGGCCGTCGCCGTCCTGCCGGCAGACGAATTCGCAGACACGCAACTCGAACGTCACACGCAAGAGGAACGCCTCGTCGTCTCAGCCATCGACGAGACCCCAATCCCCGCCGTTCAACCCGTCACGAGAGTAGACCGCATCGATACCGACGGTCGGATCGAACGCACCGAGACGTTCGGCGAACCGCGCCTCCTCAACCCGCAGGACGCCCCACACCTCGACCGCGTGCGCACCGAGCTGGCAGCCGGCACCACCGTCACCAACGTCTTCGATGCCCCACGGAGCGACGAGACGATGATCCTCGCCGACTCAGCGGAAACCCTCTCAAATGCCATGCGGAACCAGTACGACCGATGGGGCGACCCGACCGTCCCCTACCAGGCCTACACGCTCGATAGGATCACCTCCATCTACCTCACCACCGTCCCAACACCCCAGCAGCGCGCAGCCATCCTCACATCCCTCGACGCCATACCTTCCCTGGCACAGACAGAACCCAATGGTGGCGCAACAGTCACCTATCAACACGTCGGAGCCGCCGGCAGAGAACTCCGAGAACTGCACTTCGACAATGATGGATGGCTCACCGAAGCATCCCTCACACTGATCGACGGCAGCGACACTGACCGCATACCACCCGGCACCAGAACCAGAATTCGGTTAGCAGCGCCCAGCCCCGTTGACTGACAGCCGAAGCCCTGGACCTGGCGCTGGGCCCAGACCGGTTCAGGGCAACATCACCTCCGGCAAACCCATCACGATTCACCGCTGTCATCAGAAGGGGGCCATACTGACGGAACGACCCGCGCCGCCAGATGCCTTCCGCCACACGCTTGAACCGCAACGGTTCGCTCTGAGAGTGCGGTCTCGTGTCGTCGGCCATGCGCGTGTCGCGCGACGGCCGTGGGGAACCTGATACAGACGTTGGCGCAAGTAGAGGGTAGGAGCCATCCGGCACAGCGAGTCCGTCGTTGGAAGCCAGCCACCTCGCTTCTGGCGTTCGAGACGGCTCCGAAGAGCGGTGCTGAGCTACGAGATGAGCAGAGGATGAGCACACATGAGGCGGGGACATCGGCGGAAGGGAGCGGTATGAGAGCGGACCTTCCGGGAAGCGTTCCCGACGACCTCAACTTCGACGGTGACCACGGCTCCTCCTCGGCAGACGGGCGCCTCCTCACGTCGCGTATTGGCCAGGTGGGAAGGGCGGAGGACCCATCACTCGACCCGGCATCCTCGATGAAGGCTCCAATGCCGGGACTGCGAAAGGCAATCAAGAGTCTCAATACAATCTTGAAGCGGGATTCGCTCTCATCGTCGAGTCAGTCGGTCTGTCTCGCGACGAGCACATCGACGCCGCGAAGTCAATACCACTGATAGCGCAGCCCGAACTCTTCCTCGAACCCGAGAACGATCCCCCGCTCGCTGGACCCGTCGGACCACGCCTTCTCGCCGTCGTGTTGGCGGCGTCGGAGGAAGAGCTTGAACTCGTCACTCACTGGGCCTCGTGGTGTGCAACTTCACGCGGGATGGTGGTCTTCTCTCCTTCGCCACGGATCTCCCGACCGCGAACCCCCTTCAACGCGCAGCCCTGCACCTCGAATGGCCGACGCTGCTGAGATTCAGCGACGTGCCGTGATTACAAGCGAGCCTGCGGACCCAAGTGGCGTTTCGCCTTCGCTGTCGGTTCTGGAACCTGATGGCTTCGCTGAGTTGCGTCCACGGACGTTCAGGTACAGGGCTGTTCAGGCGAACAAGCTCACTCGTCTGATCGGCCGGCTCTTGCCATGTAGCAGTTGCGCCCAAGGATGTGGCATTGGTTCGGAGGCGTCGAGGGCCTCTATCCGTCTGGTGATGAGCGGTGGACGTTCAATTCCGCACCTGTTGTGAGGTCAAGGACAAGGCGATCCCCAAGGGGGTCTAGCAACATCACAGTGACGGAATCCGAGCATGCATCTCCCGAGGTCGAGAAGGTGCGCTTCCTTGTGGCCTGAACCAGGACTTGGGCTGGAGCCTCCTCGATCGTGAAGGTGGGATCGGCGTTGCATGAGGCAAGGTTGAAGGTCATGGTCACGTCGTCGTTGGCGATCTTTGCATCCGTGACCTTGATGCCAACCGAGCACGCGCCCAACACCACGGCGAGAAGGACTGCGAGCACGATTGGAGGCGGGCAACGCCGCCCCCAATCAGTCGTGGGGGCCGAAGTCAGTTGTTGCATATGGTTGTCGTGCCGCAGACCTTGGTGGCCGCAAGGTATCCCGACGTCTCGATGTAGTACGCGTGTGTGAAGTACGTGTCGTACGTCGGCCAGCCGAAGTGGCCTTTCAGGATACCTGTCATCAATGTGGCCTCATAGATACCGCCACCTGAGTCACCACCCTGAGCGTGGTTGCTAGAACCCGTGTTGATGCTTCTCAGCCAGTCGTATCCCGAGAGCTGCACATCGTTGCTGTTCAGCGTTCCGCACACGTAGCCACGCGTCTTCATGGTGATGCACTTCGTATCGCCAATCTCAGTCTCGGTCGTGAGTTCGCGCCGGACTATATGCTGACCGCAGGTCTGGCTTGACTCGATCATGCAATCGTAGTCGCCTGCATTCGATGCCGGTGAGATCTCCAATCGGGCCAGATCTCCGCGCACACCGTGGTAGATGAGTACGAAGGTCGATGCGTACTGGTTGCTGATTACGTCGTCTCCCAGATATGTCTGAACACCCCTCTTGACCGCATTTGACACAGAACTGTTGAACCACGACTGCTGGTTGACGTTGTTGAAGGAGTACCCAGCGCAGTGGGCCGCAGTAACGAGATAGACACGGCTCGTTGTCCGCGCCGTCGCTCCCCACAAGCAGGTGCCTATCACGCTGTCGTTGCCGTCTCGGATCTCGACCCACGCACCGGAATGCCATTCCCCCTCACCCCAATCGCTCGCAGGCAGGACGGCGTCAATGCCCTGTAAGGCGTCGTCAGCGACGGGCACAAGCTTGACAAGGCCTGACGGGTATCCCCGGGCAAACCGCTGCGCCTGGACTGTCCAGTCTGACTCGAAATAGAGATCGACGCGGTTCTCCACAGGATTCATCGATGCTGACATGCCGACGTCTCGGCGAGCCGAGTCGTCTGTCAAGTACAGGGCGCCAAAGTCGGAGTTCACCTGGTAGATCTGATCCGCTGTGAACGCCACGTCGACGAAGCGGACGTCGTCAGACGCGAGCCTGCCCTCGCCCACGATCGTGTTCCGGGTGTCAGATGCTCGTTGTATTGAAACCGCGTAGTCGGGGTGCGACGGAACCAACGCGACTACAAGTCGGCCCCCGTTCTGCTGATCGATCCAGCGACCGGCGAATGCTCCGAAGCTCCGTTCCGGAGCTAACCCCTCGACAAGCTCCTCTGACCAATCGGGTCCCACTGCGGCTGCGGCAATTGCTGGCAGCTCCTTCTGGATCTGATGGCGTCGATCCATTTCCGCGTACTCAGCATCAGACATTTCCAGGCCCCAACGATGAAGTGATTCATTGGTCGGAATACCAGTCATCACCGCCGCGATCGTGGCATCCGATGCGTCGAGGAAGTCGAATTGCGACCGGAAGTGTCGCTGATACTCAACTCGCGCATCGAACTCGGAGTCCGGATGCGCTAACTGCCAGTCCGAGCGGACGTCCTCGATTACGTCAACCGAACCGGAAGCCATGTCTGCGGTCACGATTGTCGCAGCCAATAATGCGACCGACATGATCCCGATCACCACTAGACGATTCTGTACCTGGACCATTCAAGCCTCCGTCAATGCTCGCGGTCAGGGTCTTCTGGTGTGAAGCCCATGAACTGTGATGTCGGGCAACCGACTTCTCGACATGTATTGGTTCGTGTCCCGAAGACGGTTCCCTTTGCATGCAGCGCTAGTCCATCAGATAGTCAACGACGGTTGGATTCTGCGCGGTCTAGCGGTTGTCATTCTTGGTGGCCAGTTCGTCGTGTTTGTCTTTCAGCCGGTAGGAGTCGCCTTTGAGGGTGAGGATGTGGGAGTGGTGGACGAGCCGGTCGACCATGGCTTCGACGGCGACAGCGTCACCGAAGATCTTGGCCCATGCGGAGAACGTCTTGTTCGATGACACGATCAGGCTGGATTGTTCGTAGCGGGAGGAGACGAATTGGTAGAACAGCGACGCGGCGTCGGGGGGGGAACGGGATATGTTGCGTCGGGGCGTCCGCGCAGATCGTGCCGAGCAGATTGCTCCGCACGTCCTTATCGGGCTGACTCAAACCAACCTGGTTCACCCAGGTGACAGTCGCGTTAGCGGTGTCCTAGTCGCTCCAATTCCATGGGCTGTCACACGCTGCGAGCGGTATGACGATGACCGGTGCGAGTGGGTCCTTGATGCGGTGGCGAATGCTCTGCCTTCTCGAGCGATTGTTGTCCCGTAGTGCAGGCGTAGCCGGTGGCCAACGGCTGTGGCTGGCGGTACGTGTCGGAGCGGCTAACACGTGGGCTGGCTACCTGTGATCAGTGCCCGGGATCCGGATAGCCGCGACCGAGGCGGCGCCGGCTGCTATCAGGAAACCAATGCCGATGGAGAGGAGGCTTACCAAACCGAGAAGAGCCCACACGACGGCCGACCCGATCAGCAGGATCTTCGCCGTGCGTCGGTCTTGGACCTGAGATGCGACGATTGTCCCGGTCGGGGCAATCGTCATGAACATGGCCCAGGGCATCGCCTCGGAGAAGGAACCTCCATCCTGCGTGGCGATCAGAGCGACGTAGACCGCCAACATCACAAACCCGAGCGCAGCAGCGCCTATCGCCCACGGTCGACGTTCCAGTCCCAACGCGTGTGTCACATCCCCACTCTACGTCGCTCTGCACCGACCGATCGATCGGATGAGAACGACCGACTCGTCGAACCGAACCAACTGGCCCGGTTGAGCGTGTCGCGGAAATCAGATCGCCCAATGGGCGTGAACATCGGCCGGTGTGTTTCGTACCGGAGCAGATCGGCCAGTACTGTCTGGGGGAGTGTTGAGCGGATGAGAACTGTGAACGGATGACCAATACCCGTAGCGGCAGCGAGCCGTGGTTGATCTACTTCTTCCAGCGTCACTCAGCCGATGACCGGGGCGAGTCGGTCCCGGGCCGGGAGTTCCTCGATGCCTGTCCGACGAAGGTCCGGGCGACGATGCTTGCTGTTCTCGGTGCTGTGGCGGATGCGCCTCCGCCGAAGTTCTCCGGTGGCGGGTACTGGGAGGTGATGCGAGATGAGATGGCCGGCTACTACGAGGTGCGGGTCAACGGGACCCCAACGGAAGCACTTCCGGCTCTTCTGTGTCCTTGAGCGCCACGGTACCGACGTTGGGCTCGGTGGACCGGCCATCATCATCATCATCATCATCATCATCATCACCGGCATGGTGAAACCGTTCCGGACGGAGTTCAAGGCGACGGACTATCGCCGTGTGCGGCGTCTTGGCGAGGAGTACCGGAAGAGGACCCCTCGATCGGTCGCCTAAGCCGGGACGCTCTCGGCTGTCCTGTCGCTGGACTCGTGTGTTGTCGGCGTGACGGTGATCTCGAGCCCCACGGCGTAGGCGGC
>CAZWDQ010000084.1:0-8131 GCA_964632475.1 uncultured Acidimicrobiaceae bacterium | reverse complement strand
AGGCTGACGAAGCCCCAGTGGCAGAGCCCGAAGCTCAAGCAACCGAAAGCAACGATGAAGCGATGGCTGCTGAAGCATCCGATGAGGATGCTCCCGGTAGCGAGTCCAATAACCCCGATAGTGCGGCCGATGACGCCGCCGAGGAGGAGTAGAACATGGCCAAGATGACGAGCGAAGAACTGCTCGCTGTCTTCGAGGAGATGAGTGTCCTCGAGCTGTCAGAGTTCCTCAAGGAATTTGAGGAGAAGTTCGACGTAACCGCGGCGGTCCCGATGGCCATGGCAGCCATGCCGGCCGCAGGTGGCGAAGCCGCCGCCGAGGAAGAGCAGGATGAGTTCGACGTGGTTCTGGTCGCCGTTGGCGACAAGAAGATCCAGGTGATCAAGGAAGTTCGTAGCCTTACGAGCCTCGGTCTCAAGGAAGCCAAGGCCGTCGTTGATGGCGCTCCCGCTGCCGTCCTCGAAGGTGTCGACAAGGAAGCCGCTGAGAAAGCCAAGGAAGCCCTCGAGGGTGCCGGCGGAACAGTGGAATTGAAGTAGGGCAGCTGCGCTGCCGTACTGAGTACGAGTACCAAGCAGGAAGGGGAGTGGCTACGGCTGCTCCCCTTCCTCGCGTCCCAAACCGCTCGTCCCTCCATCGTTGCTGCGCTCATCGATTCCTTCAATTTCATGGCATCCGAGAAACACAATCTGAGCTACTGAGCTACTGCTCTACTCGTTTGAAGCTTGACGAGGTCGGCGGTTTCGTTGTATGTTGCACCCACAAATTGAACGTCTTCTCACGACTCTCTCTAGATAGGGCCGGGTTGGCTGTGCGCTAGCTCGGATTTGTGCTATTCTCCGTCGTTCCCTAGCCCTGCCCACAGCTCCCGCTGATCGCATCCAAACGAGGAGGATCCTCCCTTGGCCCGTGCGCGTTCAACCCGTCTCTCTTTCGCCAAGCTGCCCGAAGTTCAGCCACTCCCGGATCTCCTCGCTGTTCAGCGAGAATCCTTCGATGGCTTTCTCGAGAGTGGCCTGCGGCAGATCTTTGAAGGGGTTTCCCCCATCGAGGACTTCACCGGCAACCTCGCCCTCGAACTGACCGATCATCGCTTTGGCGATCCGACCGAGTCGATCGAAGAGGCGAAGGACCGCGACGCCAACTATTCGAAGCCGCTCTTCGTTACCGCCCGCTTCCTCAACCGAGAAACAGGTGAGATCAAAGAGCAGCAGGTCTTCCTCGGCGATTTCCCGATGATGACCGACAACGGCACCTTCATCATCAACGGCACGGAACGCGTCGTTGTGAGCCAACTCGTTCGTAGCCCCGGCGTCTACTTCGATGTCAATCTCGACAAGACTTCCGACAAGGATCTCTACTCGGCGAAGGTCATCCCCGGTCGCGGCGCCTGGCTCGAATTCGACGTCGACAAGAAGGGCACGGTCGGCGTGCGGGTCGATCGGAAGCGTCGCCAGTTCGTCACCACGTTCATCCGAGCGCTCGGCCTCGCCGAAACAGACGAGGACATCCTTGCTCTCTTCGACGGCTCCGACCTGATCAGAGAGACACTCGAGAAGGACCCGACGTCCACCAAGGACGAGGCCCTTCTCGATCTCTATCGGAAGCTCCGTCCGGGCGAGCTCACCACTGTTGAATCCGCTCGTGGGCTCATCAACACCCTCTTCAACAACCCGAAGCGATACGACCTCACCAGGGTCGGCCGCTACAAATTGAACCAGAAGCTGTCGCGTCCCCAGATCGACATCGAGTCGTACAACCAGGCCGAAGACGGTCTTCTGTCCGATGACGACATGCTCGATGCGATCCGTTACCTCATGGCCCTCCACAACGGCGAGGACGGATACCACACGGATGACATCGACAACTTCCAGAATCGTCGAATCCGCACCGTCGGCGAGTTGATCCAGAATCAGATCCGGGTTGGGCTCAGCCGTCTCGAGCGTGTCGTTCGAGAGCGAATGACCACGCAGGATCCCGAGGCGATCACGCCACAGACGCTGATCAACATCCGGCCGGTCGTCGCGTCGATCAAGGAGTTCTTCGGCACGAGCCAACTGAGCCAGTTCATGGATCAGCCGAACCCGCTAGCCAGTCTGACGCACCGTCGTCGCCTTTCGGCGCTCGGCCCGGGTGGTCTCTCCCGTGAACGGGCAGGGTTCGAGGTTCGAGACGTCCACCCGTCGCACTACGGACGGATGTGCCCGATCGAGACTCCGGAGGGTCCGAACATCGGTCTCATCGGCTCACTCGCTTGCTACGCGAAGGTGAACCGATTCGGTTTCATCGAGACCCCGTACCGTCAGGTCAAGAACGGCAAGGTCACCAAGAAGATCGATTACCTGACCGCTTCGGAGGAGGAGGGTCACGTCATCGCTCAGGCGAACGCACCGCTCAATGAAGACGGTTCGTTCGCCAACGACCGCGTCCTGGTTCGCAAGACCGGTGGAGATATCGATTCAGTTGATCCGGCCGAGGTCGACTACATGGACGTCTCTCCGAAACAACTCGTCTCCGTGTCTACGGCGCTCATTCCTTTCCTCGAGCACGACGACGCGAACCGTGCGTTGATGGGATCGAACATGCAGCGCCAGGCGGTCCCGCTCGTCACGACCGATGCACCGCTTGTCGGCACCGGCATCGAAGCCCGTGCGGCAGTCGACTCCGGTGACGTCATCGTCTCGCCGGTCGACGGCGAGGTTGTAGAAGTGACCGGCAACGAGATCGTCGTCAAGGAGCAGGGCGCCAACAAGAAGCACCGGCTTCCTCTCCTCAAGTTCGAACGCTCGAACCAGGGCACGTCTATCAACCAGAAGCCCATTGTGGCCGAGGGAACTGTCGTCAAGGCGGGCACCGTCCTCGCTGACGGTCCGTCGACGGAGGACGGCGAGCTTGCGCTTGGCCGCAACCTGCTCGTCGCGTTCATGCCGTGGAACGGTTACAACTTCGAGGACGCGATCATCCTCTCGCAGCGTCTCGTCAAAGACGACGTGCTCACCTCGATTCACATCGAGGAGCATGAGATCGAAGCTCGTGACACGAAGCTGGGCGCTGAGGAAATCACACGTGACATCCCGAACGTTGCTGAAGAGGTGCTCGCGGATCTCGACGATCAGGGCATTATCCGGATCGGCGCCGATGTCGAGCCCGGCGACTACCTCGTCGGAAAGATCACGCCGAAGGGCGAGACCGAGCTGACGCCGGAGGAGCGCCTCCTGCGGGCGATCTTCGGTGAGAAGGCCCGCGAGGTTCGTGATGTGTCCCTCAAGGTTCCACACGGTGAAACAGGGAAGGCGATCGCTGTGAAGGAGTTCCGTCGGGACGAAGGTCACGACCTTCCGCCCGGCATGAATGAACTCGTGCGTGTCTACGTAGCGAAGCAGCGGAAGATCTCGGAAGGTGACAAGCTCGCCGGCCGCCATGGAAACAAGGGCGTCATCGCGAAGATCCTCCCCGAAGAGGACATGCCGTTCCTGCCGGATGGCACCCCGGTCGACGTCATTCTGTCGCCGCTCGGTGTCCCGTCCCGCATGAACCTTGGCCAGGTCCTTGAGGTCCATCTCGGTTGGGCAGCGTCTCAAGGGTGGAACTCGTTCGACGACATGGAAAGCCCGGGAAACAAGGGTGCTGCGCCGTGGACCAAGACGGCGACGCCGGTCTTCGACGGTGCACACGAAGACGAGATCCTCAAGATTCTCGACAACACGCTTCCGAATCGCGACGGAGACGTTCTGGTCAACAGTGTCGGAAAGGCGAAACTGTTCGACGGTCGTACCGGCGAACCGTTCGATTCGCCGATCACCGTTGGGCACATGTACATCTTGAAGCTGGTCCACCTCGTGGACGACAAGATCCACGCCCGGTCGACCGGCCCATACTCGATGATCACGCAGCAGCCGCTTGGCGGCAAGGCGCAGTTCGGTGGCCAGCGCTTCGGAGAGATGGAAGTCTGGGCGCTCGAAGCGTACGGAGCCGCCTACGCCCTCCAGGAAGTCCTGACGATCAAGTCCGACGACGTGCGAGGCCGTGTGAAGGTCTACGAGGCGATCGTCAAGGGCGAGAACATTCCTGAACCCGGAATCCCGGAGTCATTCAAGGTTCTCGTCAAAGAGATGCAGAGCCTGTGCCTCAACGTCGAGATGCTCTCGGCCGGTGAGGAAGTCGAGTTCAAGGAAATTGAAGAGGACATGTTCCGTACGGCGGCGTCGCTCGGAATCGATATTTCACGGCCTGAGAAGGCCGAAATCAACGTTTGAGGCTGACGGGAGCAACTGGTGACACAACTGTTCGATGAACTGAAGATCAGCCTCGCTGCGTCGGATCAAATCCGCGCATGGTCCTTCGGCGAGGTCAAGAAACCCGAGACGATCAACTACCGGACCCTGAAGCCCGAGAAGGAAGGCCTCTTCGACGAGCGCATCTTCGGGCCGACCAGGGACTGGGAGTGCTACTGCGGCAAATACAAGCGTGTCCGTTTCCGCGGCATCGTCTGTGAGCGTTGCGGCGTCGAGGTGACGCGGTCAAAGGTGCGCCGCGAACGCATGGGCCACATCCAGCTCGCCGCTCCGGTAACGCACATCTGGTACTTCAAAGGTGTTCCGAGCCGTCTCGGCTACCTCCTCGACATGTCTCCGAAGGAGCTCGAGAAGGTCATCTACTTCGCTGCATATCTCATCACACACGTTGACGAAGAGAAGCGGCACGCCGACCTCTCGGATCTCGAAGACGCGACCCGTCACGAGCTCGAGCTCATCGCCGAAGAGGCCGCCGAGTGGAAGGAAGCCCGTCTGGTTCGGCTCGAGCAAGATCTCACCCAGATGGAGGAAGCCGGAGCCAAGACTCAGGAGATCAACGCACGCCGCCGCGAGGTCGAGCGCGAGATCAAGGATCGCGACGAACGAGCGAATGTCGAAGATGAGCTTCTCCAGGAGGCTTTCGATACTTTCAAGTCGATGAAGCCCAAGCAGCTGATCGAGTCTGAACAGCTCTGGCGCGAGATCGTCGAACGTTACGGCGACTACTACGTCGGTGGCATGGGTGCCGAGTCGGTCAAGGACCTCATCAGTCGACTCGACTTTGACGCAGAGATGGACCGGCTTCACGAGGACCTCGAAGCCAAGTCGCAGCAGCGTCGGCAGCGCGCGATGAAGCGCATGAAGGTGGTCAAACCGTTCGCCGCGGGAACCAATGATGCGAAGAGCATGATCCTCGATGTCGTTCCGGTGATTCCTCCCGATCTTCGGCCGATGGTTCAACTTGACGGTGGCCGCTTCGCCACTTCGGACCTCAACGATCTGTATCGCCGGGTCATCAACCGGAACAACCGCCTCAAGCGTTTGATCGATCTCGGTGCTCCCGAGATCATCGTCAACAACGAGAAGCGGATGCTCCAAGAAGCTGTGGATGCGTTGTTCGATAACGGACGTCGCGGTCGTGCTGTAACGGGTCCGGGCAATCGTCCCCTCAAGTCGCTCTCCGACATGTTGAAGGGCAAGCAAGGTCGGTTCCGTCAGAACCTCCTGGGCAAGCGCGTCGACTACTCGGGCCGTTCAGTCATCATCGTCGGCCCAGAGCTGAGGCTTCACCAGTGCGGTCTGCCGAAGATCATGGCGCTCGAACTCTTCAAGCCGTTCGTGATGAAGAGACTCGTGGACATCGGCGAGGCACAGAACATCAAAGCGGCCAAGCGCATGGTCGAGCGCAGGCGCTACCAGGTGTGGAACGTGCTCGCAGATGTCATCGAAGAGCACCCTGTACTCCTCAACCGGGCGCCGACGTTGCACCGTCTCGGGATTCAGGCGTTCGAGCCGGTCCTCGTGGAGGGCAAAGCGATCCGGTTGCATCCGCTCGTGTGCGAAGCGTTCAACGCAGACTTCGACGGCGACCAGATGGCGGTTCATCTTCCGCTCTCTGCAGAGGCTCAGGCTGAAGCCAGGATCCTCATGCTCTCGTCGAACAACGTGCTCTCGCCGGCGTCGGGTCGTCCGATCGTGACACCGTCCCAGGACATGGTCATCGGTCTCTTCTATCTCTCAGAGATGACCGAAGACGCGAAGGGTGCCGGACGGGCCTTCGTTGATATCGAAGAGGCGATGATGGCGTATGAGGTCGGTGACCTCTCGCTCCACGCACCGATCAAGCTCCGTGTGGGTTGGCTCGCCGGTGATCCAGCGATGCACGCCGCTCTGAAGCGCTCGCTCGGCTCGCTCATCGCCGACACGACCGTCGATCCGGATGGGCTGACGGAGACGTCGCTCGGGCGCGCCCTGGTGAACGAAGTGTTCCCCGCAGGATTCCCATATGTGAATGCACCCGTCCTGAAGTCGGATGTTCGCACTTTGATCGACGAACTCATCCGTCACTACGACAAGCCGGACGTGGCCAACACGCTCGACTCCATCAAGGATTTGGGCTTCAAATACGCGACGAAGGCAGGTCTGACGATCGGCCTCGAAGACGTGAAGACGCCACCGGAGAAGGCCGAGATCCTCGAGGCCTTCGAAGCGCGCGCTCTCAAGATGGAAGGTCTCTACCTCAAGGGTGTGATCACCGACGCTGAGCGTGAGCAGGAACTCATCGAGATCTGGACGGAGGCGACCGAGCAGGTCAAGGACGCGATGGCCGCGACGCTCATTGCTGAGAAGTTCAACCCGATGGACATGATGGTCCGATCGGGCGCCCGAGGAAACATCATGCAGTTGCGGCAGATTGCCGGCATGCGTGGCCTCGTGGCCAATCCGAAGGGTGACATCATCCCGCAGCCGATCAAGTCCAACTTCCGCGAGGGGCTGTCGGTGCTCGAGTACTTCATCTCGACGCACGGCGCCAGGAAGGGCCTTGCCGATACTGCGCTGAGAACCGCCGACTCGGGTTACCTCACTCGTCGTCTCGTCGATGTCTCTCAGGAGATCATCATCCACGACGAACCCACGGAAGATGCGGGCATCCTGATCAAGACACGCGACGTCGACGGCTCTCCGGTGCGTCACCTTCAGAACCGTGTGTTTGGACGAATGCTCGCCGAGTCCGTCAAGGATGGACGCAAGGTCGTCGCACTGCCGGACGGGCGGAGATTGAAGGAAGGTTTCATCCTCGATCGCGATGCCGTTATCGGCCTCAAGGAGCTTGAAGACGTGACTGAGGTGCGAGTTCGCTCGCCTCTCACCGACGAGTCTCGCTACGGAATCAGCCGGGATTCGTACGGCATCGACCTGGCGACCGGATCGATGGTTGAGATCGCAACTGCGGTTGGCATCATGGCAGCCCAGTCGATCGGTGAGCCGGGAACACAGCTGACGATGCGTACGTTCCACACCGGTGGTGTTGCCGGTGAGGACATCACGCACGGTCTCCCTCGGGTGGTCGAGTTGTTCGAAGCCCGTACTCCGAAGGGGAAGGGGATCCTCTCCGACAGCGGCGGTGTCGTCAAATTCGAGACCGATGAGGAGACGAACGCCCGCTATGTGGTGGTCGTCGACGGTGATGACGAGGCGCGCCATCAGCTGCCTCGCCGTGCACGGGCACGTGTTTCGGAAGGTGACATTATCGAGCCGGGAACGCAGCTGACCGAAGGTCCGCTCGACCCGAAAGAGGTTCTTGAGATCCAGGGAATCCGGGCATGTCAGCGCTATCTCGTTGACCAGGTCCAGGAGGTGTACCGCTCCCAGGGTGTCGACATCCACGACAAGCACATCGAGCTGGTCGTGCGTCAGATGCTCCGCAGGGTTCGCATCGCCAACCCCGGGGATTCACAGTATCTCCCGAACGAGCTCGCCGACCAGAAGGAGTTCCGCCAGGTCAACCGGGAGCTTGTCGAGGACGGCAAGATTCCGGCCGAAGGACGCCCCGAGCTCATGGGTATCACGAAGGCGTCGCTTGCAACGGACTCGTGGCTGTCGGCTGCGTCTTTCCAGGAGACCACCAGGGTGCTCACTGAAGCGGCGCTGCAGTCGAAGTCGGACTTCATGAGGGGACTCAAGGAGAACGTCATCATCGGCAAGCTGATTCCGGCCGGAACCGGTTCCGAGCACTACCAGGCGATCGAACCGATGCTGCCCGACGCGAATGTCGTCACGGCGCTGGGCCTCTTCGGAGACGAAGCGCCCGAGTCGGCCGACGCGGGGTTGCCCTC
>CAZWDQ010000083.1:0-8285 GCA_964632475.1 uncultured Acidimicrobiaceae bacterium | reverse complement strand
GCGATAACCATCGCGAAGCTCATCAGAAGTGCAATCCACACGCTTCGTTTCATTCGTCTTCCTCCTCTATCCGACAATCGGCCCACCGGCGGTGGGTCCGGTTCCCCCAGAACCTGCGCGGTTGCGCGGGCCCTGGAGAGAATTATGCAAACGCCCATCGTAGATACTTGAGATTGGTCCGTGCATCTGCGATCGGGCCTTCTCCTTCCGCTGGCTCCTCATCGAGGACCAGATCCTGTTCAAGAACATACCATCCGTCGTAGCCCGACCCCTCCAACTCAGCGATGAACCCGGTGATGTCAACATCCCCTTCGCCCAGAGGTTTGAAGATGCCGTCGATCACGGCTTGCCGGAACGGAAGCTCGCCGTTCCGCACCTTCTCCGCCATTTCGCCGTCAACATCCTTGAGGTGAACGTGAGAGACACGGCCTTTCGCCGCCTTTGCCACCGCCACCGCGTCCGCTCCGCCAAGGAAGAGGTGGCCGCTGTCGAGGCAGAATTCCACGTTGCTGTCGGCCAACAGGCGGTCGATGTGGTGTGGCCGCTCGATCGCCATCCCCCAGTGCTGGTGAAGGGACGTACCGAGCCCCTCCGCATCCGCGATGTCGATGACCTTCTGGAGATTGGCCAGAAAAATGATCCACTCCTCGTCCGTCATTTCGACGCTGGTGTCGTAGCCGTCGAAGTGTGATCTCGGGCCGAGAATGATCACCTCAGAACGGCATCCGGCAAGTGTGCGGGCTGCGCGAGCCACATAGTCGAGCTGTTCTTCAGCCGCGTCTTCTCGATACAGCAGGGCCGGCACGAAGCCGCCCACGAGCGCGAGGCCGTGTGATTGGAGTAGCACGCGCAGTTCCTCGGGGTCGCTGGGGAGGTAGCCGTCGGGCCCCAACTCGGTCGCGTGAAGCCCCACTTCCTCCATCTCACTGAGGACACGATTGACATCCATTAGATGTCCCCACCCGGGTGACCCGTCCACGCCCCACGTGATTGGAGCGCCGGCGATGCGTGACATTAAGTCGCTCATTCGATCTCCTTCATCTCTACCGGCCGGTGTTGTTCCCGAGACACATCGCACGCGACTGCTATGCGAAGCGCCTCACGGGCGTCCGAAGGTGTGCAGGGGCTGGCCAGCCGTCCCTGCGCGACCTCGATGAACGCCGCAATCTCATCTCGGTATGCCGGTGCGAACCGGTCGAGGAAGGTCTTGGGGGTAGGTTCGGCTGGGGGCGCAACACCATTCTCGACGGATCGCAGCGGCAGCCGAGGCTCAAGGCCAACCGAGACGCTGTTCCTTGTGCCAAACAGCTCCATCCGGACATCGTGGCCGACGGGATCGTGCCGGATGCCGGACATGATCGCGCGTGTGCCGTCGGTCAGCGAGAGGATCACGACGCCGGTGTCGACCGGCCGATCCTCACCGAACTCCTCGGTCGTGATGGTGTGGCCGTCGGCGTAGACACCTTCAACCTCCTGTCCGGTGACGAACCGCAGGCTATCGAAGTCGTGGATCTGCGTGTCCTTGAAGATGCCGCTGTCGTTGTAGCCGGGCGGCGGCGGGTCATAGTCGTGGGTCGTCGTGCGCACGGAATACAGATGGCCGAGTCGTCCCGAATCTACGAGTTCCCTGGCGGCGCGATAGCCGAAGTCAAATCGTCGTTGGAATCCGATCTGCGCTGGGATGTCCAGACTCCGCAACCGTTCGACCACCACATCGGTTGCCGGAAGGTCGGTGGCAATCGGCTTCTCGCAGAACACGGGTATGCCTGCCTCGGCGGCAAGCAGCATCATCTCGGCGTGGACATCGGTGGCGGCGGCGACGACCATCGCGTCGATGCTACCGAGCATCGACCGGGCGTCGGGAGCGACGCTTCCTCCGACGTCGGCGGCTACAGCTTCGGCTCTTTCGAGGAACGGGTCGGTGACGACAACCTCAGTCACCGTGGGGTGATCGGCCAGCGTTCGAGCGTGAAATGCACCGATGCGCCCTGTTCCGATCAGTCCGACTCGCACACGTACACCCTTCCGGGACACCGGCTCAACAGGTATCCAATCAGATAGTTGTGGAACGTTCCAATGATCGGGACGTTATACTCCGAGCCGACCCAGTGTCAAGCAGCTCTGGAGGATTGCCGAATGTTCCGCGTTTGGTTCGAGCGAGACATGCCCGACCATGTCGCGGCGATCCTCGCCGGCGTGGCCAATCCGATCGGCCCCGGCACCGCCACCCCCCTCGACCTCCTGTCCGCGGTCGGTGAGGCAGACGCCGTGATCGCGTCATCGCTTGCGACGTACGACGGGCCGGCCATGGATCGGGCTCCTCACCTGCGCGTGATCGCGCGCACAGGGATCGGCGTCGACAAGATCGATCTCAGGGCAGCGACCGAACGGGGTATCGCCGTTTGCAACACCCCGGATGCACCCACGATCTCGACCGCCGAACACGCGATCACGCTCATGCTCTCGGTCGCGAAACGAGTCGGGGGCGCACAAGCGGCCTTGAGAAGCGGCGGCCGTGACTTCTTCGGTTCGCACGAAGGCCGGGAAGTCGCGGGCAAGGTCCTCGGCCTCGTCGGGGTCGGCAGGATCGGGACCAACGTCGCTCGAATGGCGGCCGGGTTTGACATGAGCGTCCTCGCGTATGACCCGTTCGTCGACGCGGCCGCTGCAGAGGCCGGAATCCAGATGGTGGGCTCTCTCGACCAGCTATTGACCGAAGCGGATATCGTCTCCCTCCACCTGCCACTCACAAGCGAGACGCAGCAACTGATGAACGCCAAGCACATCGCACAAATGAAGCAGGGAGCCATCCTCGTCAACACTGCCCGCGGCGGATTGGTCGATCATGACGCGTTACTTGCGTCACTCGAGAGCGGCCGACTGTTCGGTGCGGGCCTCGACGTGACCGATCCCGAACCGCTCCCCCCGGATCACACCCTCCTCCATCGAGACGATGTGGTGGTAACCCCCCACGTCGCCGCCGCCACCGCTGCAGGAAAGGCCCGGCTCTACGAGAGCGCTGTCATGCAAGCCCTCCAGGTGCTCCAAGGCGAGTGCCCGGACCATCTGGTCAATGGCGATGTCTGGCCGGTCCGTCGACAAGATTCGCTGACAAAGGAGAACCAAGCGTGACACACTCAATCGGCATCGGCGTCGTCGGCTTCGGCTGGATGGGGCAGGTACATTCACGCTCCTACCGCCGGATCCCGATGCACTTCCCCGAAGCAAACCTCATGCCCCGACTTGTCATCGTGGCCGACAATGTCCCCGAACGCGCCGAATTGGCGCGACAGAACTTCGGGTTCGAGACCGCAACGGAAGACTGGCGGGCCGTCGTCGACCACCCCGACGTTGACGTGGTCACGATCGGGGCACCCAACAAGCTCCATCGGGAGATCGCCGTCGCCGCGGCGGAGGCGGGAAAGGCCATCTTCTGCGAAAAGCCGGTGGGGGAAGCGCCCGACGTCACCGCCGAAATCGAATATGCAGCGAGACGCGCCGGAGTCATCACCGGTGTCGGGTTCAACTACCGATGGGCTCCGCTCGTCCAGTACCTGAAGCAGCTCATCGCCGATGGCCGCCTTGGAGACCTCACGCACTATCGCGGGCGGTTCTTCTCGATGTACGGACGCGACCGGCTCGGGATGCTGAGCTGGCGCTACCTGCTCGAGGAAGCCGGCTACGGAGTTCTCACCGACATCATGTCGCATACCGTCGACATGGCCCACAATCTCGTCGGTCCCATCCGGCGGGTCGTGGCGACAAAAGAGACCTTCATCAAGGAGCGCCCTCTTCCCAAACCGGGCTCCGGGACCCACTACGACCGGGGAGCTCCGGGCGACCCAACCGGTGCTGTGACCAACGAGGACTATGTGGCAGCGCTGGTGGAGTTCGAGAACGGCGTGCGGGGCACACTCGAAGTCGACCGGTCCATCTTTGGCCCGCAGAGCGAGATGGCGTTCGAGATCAACGGCTCCCGTGGCGCCGGAGCCTGGAATCTCGAAACAATGAACGAGCTCCAGCTCTACCTCCCCGAAGAGACTCCGGCCGACGGCTACGTACGCGTGCGCGCCGGTGACGCGTTCCCCCACCACGGGAGCATCGTGCCCGGCGGGGGCAACCCCATTGGGTACGAGGAGCTCAAGGTCTTCGAGGATCTCGAGTTTCTGAAGTCGGTTGTGGAAGGACGGCCGGGAGCCGTCACTTTCGCCGACGCACTCGCGGCCGCCGAGGTCGAGGCGGCGATGGCCCGTTCGTGGGAGTCGGGTGCCTGGGAAGACGTCACCAGCCTTCGAATCGACTGAGAGGGATCACCATGGACATGTACGTCGGAGCCCGCTGGCAACGATCCTCGGAGTGGCTCGACGTCATCGCGCCCTACTCGGGCGAGGTGATCGATCGCGTTCCGGTCGCGACGCCGGACCAGGTCGAGGACGCGCTCGCAACCGCTGAGCGCGGGGCGGTAGTCATGCGAAACCTCGGGGGTGCCGCTCGGGCCGACATCCTCCGTCGCGCCGCCGACTTGCTCGACGCCGACATTGAGCGGATCGCACGGACGATCAGTCTCGAGGTGGGCAAGCCGATCGGCGAGGCTACTGGTGAGGCGTCTCGTTTGGGCGAGATGTTCCGATTGGCATCGTTTGAAGGCACGCAGATTCGCGGTGAGACCCTCCCCCTCGACGCACAGGCGGGAGCCGAAGGCAAACTCGGATTCACGCTCCGAATCCCTACCGGCATCGTGGTCGCTATCACCCCGTTCAACTACCCCGGCCTCCTCGTCGTGCACAAGATCGCCCCAGCGTTGGCCGCCGGCAACGCTGTGATCCTCAAACCGGCCTCGCAAGCCCCCCTTACCGCTCTGATCATCACAGAGAAGCTGGTCGAGGCCGGCCTCCCCGAGTCGGGTCTGCAAACCATCACAGGTGGTGGCGCGGCCGTCGGGATGGCCCTGGTGCGTGACCCGCGGGTGCGCAAGGTCTCCTTCACCGGCAGCACCGCCGTCGGAGAAGACATCACTCGTGTTGCTGGCGTGAAGCGGCTCTCCCTCGAACTCGGGGCGAATTGCCCGACGATCGTGATGCCGGACGCCGACCTGGAATTGGCAGCCGAAGCGAGCGCCGCAGGAGGTTATGTCAATGCCGGCCAGGTGTGCATCTCGCTGCAGCGGGTCATCGTCCACGAGGACGTCTACGGGGACTATCTCGACGCGCTGCGCGGGCCGGTCGAAGCCTTCCGGATGGGTGATCCGCTGGCTGCTGACACCAGGATCGGAGCCATGATCTCCGAGGCCGAGGCGGTGCGGGTGGCGCAGTGGGTCGACGAAGCGGTTGCTTCCGGAGCCCGGGTCGTCATCGGCGGCGAGCGGGATGGGGCCAAGCTCTTTCCCACTGTGGTTGCCGACGTGACGCCGAGCATGAAGATCTCGCAGCAGGAAGTGTTCGGCCCGACGTTGAGCGTCACCAAGGCGGCAGACATCGACGAGGCAATCGCCCTCGCGAACGACTCCAGCTACGGACTGGGAGCCGGCATTTTCACGAAAGACGTGACGAACGCCATGCGATTCGCACGGGAAGTCGATGCGGGCGTCGTGCACGTCAATTGGACACCGCTTTGGCGCGCAGATTTGATGCCCTATGGAGGGCTGAAGGGCAGCGGCATCGGCAAGGAAGGGATTCGCTACGCGGTCGAGGAGATGACCGAACTCAAGACGGTGATCATCCACGGCTTGGAAGGTGGGTCGACGTGATCGACAACCACACCAAACACCGCCTCGCGGCCGGCGAGACGGTCGTGGGCTGTTTCCTTCGCTACCCGGTCGCGACGCTGGCCGAGTTCATGTCACTGGGCGGCTGGGACTTCATGGTCTTTGACGCCGAACACGGGGCGCTCCAACCTCGCGACCTCGAAGATCTCTCACGGGCGTGTGAGCTCCATGGGGTCACACCGATGGTTCGGGTGACAACCAACGAGCCGTCCACCATCCTCCGCTTCCTCGACGCGGGCGCCCACGGCATGCACGTCCCGTGGGTCGATTCCGGTGCCGCCGCCGAGGCCGCTGTCCAAGCCGCGAAGTACGAACCGAGAGGGTCTCGCGGACTCGCTGCCACCCGATCTGCGGGATTCGGGCTGCAGGCGTCGATCGGTGATTACGTCTGCCAATCCAATCTGGAGACGCTTGTGGTAGTGCAGGTCGAAAGTGCAGAGGGAGTGGCCAATGTCGAAGAGCTCGTCGCCGTCGACGGCGTCGATGTGATCTTCATCGGACCGACCGACCTCTCCCACTCGCTCGGGCATGTGGGCGACCCATCTCATCCTGAGGTGCAAGCAGCGATGAATCGAGTCGCAGACGTCGTCACCGCGAGCAGCAAGACCCTCGGTATCTTCGTCGCCAATCCAGCCGATGCTGTGATGTGGCGGGACCGGGGCGCCCACTACCTTCTCACCGGTTTGGAACCTCTCTTGTCGGGGTCAACAAAGAACTACCTGGAAACCGTTCGCAGCACCGAGGGAGCTACCACATGAACACGATCCGACTCACGACGGCGCAGGCAATTGTCAAATACCTCGTCGCCCAGCGAACGATCATCGACGGGGTGGAGGAACCGTTGTTCGCCGGTGCCTTCGGAATCTTCGGTCACGGCAACGTGGTCTCGTTGGCCGAGGCGTTGTACCCCGTGCAAGACGTGCTGCCGACGTGGCGCGGCCACAACGAGCAATCGATGGCGCTCGCCGCCGTTGCGTTCGCAAAGGCGAAGCGGCGCCGCCAGATCATGATCGCTACGTCGTCGGTCGGCCCCGGCTCGTCGAACATGATCACGGCCGCAGCCACGGCGCATGCCAACCGCTTGCCGGTGCTGTTCTTCAGTGGCGACACGTTCCAGCACCGCCTCGTGGATCCAGTGCTGCAGCAACTCGAGCACTTCGACAGCCCATCGACCACGGTCAGCGACGCGTACCGGACTGTGACCCGCTACTGGGACCGCATCACCCGCCCTGAGCAGGTGATCCAGTCGCTCCCCCAGGCCGTCGCCACCATGCTCGATCCCGCCGACTGCGGGCCGGCCTACATCGGCCTCCCGCAGGACATCGCCGCAGAGGCATACGACTACCCGGTCGAGTTCTTCAAAACACAGGTCCACTACATCCGCCGTCCCGTCGCAGATCTCCGCGACATCGAACGAGCCACAGCAGTGCTGGCGGCAGCCGAGAAGCCACTCATCATCGCCGGTGGTGGTGTCCACTACTCGGGAGCGGTCGCAGAGCTCACCGCATTTGCCGAGAAGCACGGCATTCCGGTGACAGAAACAGTCGCGGGCAAGGCGACACTGCTGGCCAACCATCCCAACTTCGTCGGGCCGCTCGGTGTCACCGGGAGTTCATCGGCCAATGCCATGGCCAACGACGCCGATGTGGTGGTGGCCGTGGGAACTCGGTTGCAGGACTTCACGACCGGCTCATGGTCGATCTTCGGCAACGAAGCCATGACCCTGGTCGCGGTGAACGTCGGGCGTTTCGACGCGACCAAGCACCAGGCTATCTCGGTCATCGGTGACGCCAAGACATCGCTCGACGCAATCGACAAAGCGATCGGCGACTACCGGGCACCGGCGCAATGGCTAGAGCGAGGCGCCGAAGAGCTCAAGTCCTGGTACGGCTACCTCGACGCGTTCACGTCGAGCGAATTCGAGACACCGACCTATGCCCAGGTCATCCGGGCCGTGAACGAGATCTGTGAGCCGGACGACTATCAGCTCAGTGCAGCCGGCGGCTTGCCGGGAGAACTCAACATGGGCTGGCACTCGAAGTCGATCGGCTCATTCGATGCCGAATACGGGTACTCCTGCATGGGGTATGAGATCGCCGGAGCGTGGGGAGCGAAGATCGCGCTGCCCGACCGCGACGTGGTGTGCTGGGTGGGAGACGGTTCCTACTTGATGATGAATTCGGACATCTACTCGACGGTGATGACCGGACACAAGGTGATCTTCATCGTCTGCGACAACGGCGGATTCGCCGTGATCAATCGGCTTCAGGTCAACACCGGCGGCGAGGAGTTCAACAATCTCCTCCATACAGCGCGCCACGAGCGGATGTTCCGGGTCGACTTCGTCAAACACGCCGAATCGATGGGGGCGATCAGCGAAAGGTCGAAGACCATCGACGAGTTCAAGGGTGCGTTCGAACGCGCGAAGGCAGCCGATCGGAGCTATGTCATCGTCATCGAAGTCGGCCAGTACGACTGGACCGAAGGCGGCGCCTGGTGGGAGGTCGGGATACCCGAGGTT
>CAZWDQ010000082.1:0-8392 GCA_964632475.1 uncultured Acidimicrobiaceae bacterium | reverse complement strand
ACAGTTCAGCCACAGGTCGTAAGACCCCGTGTACACGGCGTCTTCATAGTCGTACATGCCGTCATACGTGCACGAGTTACTCCAGTCGGACTGGTTGAGAAGATCACCGGGTTCGATCTCGTTGAGGAGTTCGGCGGATTCACCGAAGAAGACACCCGGCGTATCCCAGGTGTTGGCGAAGCCATACAGGCTGGGAGAGGCTGAGAGCGCGCTTCCGACGACCCATCCCGCTCCGTCGTAGTCCCATCTGCTGCCGTTGATTTCCGTCCAGGTTGTCGGAACCTGCATGACGAGCAGACCGGAATCGTCGAAGACCTCGGTGTACTCATACGCGACTGCAACGTCGTCGGCAACCTCATCACCGAGTTCTTCAGCGAAGGAGAATGCGACGGTCAGATCTTCGTCACCGTTCAGTGTGCCTTCGAGTACCTCTTGGGTCGCGAAGCGCAGAACTCCGATGGAGAGTGGATCATTGGAATTGTGACTGCGGAGGATGTCGCAGTAGTCGGCCATCGTCCCGTCGGTTGCCAGAACGAGACCCTCCATCTCGGTGATGACATCACCACCGGTTATGCCGAGATTGGCGGCGGGAGACCCCGACTCGGTGGCTGCAACCCATATCCCGGAGATGCCGTCGCCAACGACGGCGGTGCCGTTCACACCGATCGAGTGGACGTCGTTCCCGGCGATGAGGTCATCGAGGATCTTTGCAACCTCGTCGCGGCTGATCGCATACTGGATGTCGAGGTCGTTGATGCTTGCATAGTTGACGCCGATCACCTGACCGTCCTCGCTGACCAGCGGTCCGCCTGAGTTGCCAGGGAGGATCTGTGCCGTGTGCTCGATCACGGAGTCGATGGACGACCAGTTTGTTTCGCCATCGGCCTTCTCTTTCGAGACGATGCCTTCGGTCAACGTGTACTCGGGATCTCCGAGTGGGAACCCGGCAGCGAATACCCCGGTGCCGGTGACGATGTCACCTCCGTACCACTCGAGGAACGGGAAATCGGCACCATCGATGTCGATAACGGCGAGGTCGGAGCACTCTGAGACACCCAGTACCTTGGCGTTTCTCGGTTCGTCCTCGCCCTCCACGTATACCTGGAGGAATGCAGCGCCGGTGACGACGTGATTGTTCGTCACGGCGATACCACCAGGATCGATGATGAAACCCGAACCAGATCCGGCCGCGTTGTTGACCAGCCCCTCTTCGACATCCACGAAGCTGCCCTCGGCCACGATTCGTACGACAGCGCCCCGCACGCCCTTCAGACCTGACACTGCTCCAGAGCTTTCGGTCGTCGTGGTCTTGCCCGCGACGGTCGTGGTGCTGCTCTCCGCAGCGGCCACGGTTGTGCTCGTGGTCGTGGTCGTGGTCGTCTCTTCGGCCCCTCCGCCACATGCGGCGGCGAACAAGCCGACGACAACCGCGAGAGTTGCCCAACGCGAACCAACGAGCTTCATACGATCCTCCCTCAGGACATTTTCGACTACGGTGCCAGGGTAGCCTGCGTGTGGGAAGGGCCGAACGACCGTATACGGGTCGACGCCTTCGTTCGGGCAACGCCGGCGGTCTCCGACGTCCGAAGATTCTGAGACGATTCTCATGTGGAGCCGCGACGATGTGATCGATCCCTCCCTAGCCTCACCCCATCGTCTTTTGCGAAGGAACCCCATGAAACGCCTGCTTCTTCTGATCGCCGCCCTTGGCCTGGTCCTGGCCGCATGCGGAGGCTCGTCGTCGACCGCCGCAACGGTCGATGAGACCGATATCGCCGTCGAGGATGTCAACGGATTGCTCTACGAGGTTGAAGAATTCACCGACGTGGAGTTCGCCGGGTATCTGAGCACGCTGATCCAGTGGTCTGCGATCGAGCAACGTGCCGAGGACGAACTCGGATTCGTGGCCACCGACGATGCGATTGCTGCTGAGGTCGACTCGATCTTGATCGAGACCGGCTACGAGGACGACATCGATACGTTCACGGCTGAGCAGAACGTATCCGAAGATGGCCTGAACCATTACGCAAACCAGCTTCTGATCGAAGATGCGGTGTCCGATGCACTGATCGGAAGCGTCGTGATGCCAACGCTGGAAGACGCTCAGGCAGAGATCGACGCCAATCCACTTGAGTACACACAGGTGTGCGCTTCGCACATCCTCGTGGAGACCGAGGAAGAGGCACAAGCAGTTGGGGCCCGCCTCGATGCCGGCGAGGAGTTCGCCGTCGTCGCCGCTGAAGTCTCCATCGACACCGGGAGCGGAGCCAGCGGCGGTTCGCTCGGGTGCAGAAGCCCGGCAGGCTACGTGCCGGAGTTCGCCGAGGCCACGATGACGGCTCCGATCGGCGAGGCGACGGATCCCGTCGAATCCGAGTTCGGATTCCACATCATCGTCGTTGAGGACCGCACCGAGGCCACCGCTGAAGAGGTGCAGTCGATCATGGGAGACCGTGCACTGTTCGACGCCGTCGATCAGTGGTTCCTTGACTCGATCGTCACCGCCGACGTGGTTGTCGTCGCGGAGTACGGAACCTGGGAGACCGATCCTTCACTATTTCCTTCACCGCAGGTCGTTCCGCCGCCCGCGTGATCCGGCGCTGGCTCGTTTCAACTCATCTCTAGTGTGGGGTTGTGACCCCCAAGAACCGACTCTTCGCCGTCATGGTGGCGAGCTTCCTCCTGCTCGGCATGCCGATGGCGGCCATGGGAGTCGCGTGGCCGTCGGCGGCAGAAGATCTGGGCCGTACCCTCGGTGAACTCGGGTTGGTCACGTTCGCATACGGAGCCGGCTACACGCTGTCGACGCTGGTCAGCGGTGAACTGACCCGCCGTTTCACGACCGGGCCGCTTCTCGTGACTGCCGCCTTCGTGGCGGCCGGCAGCCTCGTGGCGCTGACGCTCACATCGATCTGGGTTGCATTCCTACTTGCTGCCTTCCTGCTTGGTATCGCAGGAGGTCTCTTGGATTCCGGGGTAAACGCCTACGTCGCGGTCCACCGTGGTGCTCGGTCAATGGGGATCATTCACACGGGCTTCGGCATCGGGTCCGCGATGGGCCCGTTGTTTGTGACGGTTCTGCTCGCAGTGGGGGCATCGTGGAAGATCGCTTTCGCCTCCCTGGCGGCAGCGGATTTCCTGCTTGCGGTGGCTTTCGTTGTGACGGTGGGGGCGCTCGACCAGACGGACCGTCAATCTGGGCAGCGGCCGACCGTCGATGGGAAGGGTGTTGTCCTCGGACTCTCGATCGCGGTCTTCTTCCTGTACGCCGGTGTGGCGGCGGGTACCGGTGCGTGGTCGTTCAGTCTTCTCACCGAGGGTCGAGGGATCTCCGTCGCGGTCGCCGGGCTTGCCGTTGCCGGGTACTGGGGAGGGATGACGGTGTCGCGGGCAGCGCTTGGCATCCTGGGAGATCGGATCGATCCAAGACGGACCCTCACTGCCTCCGGTGTCGCCACAGTCATCAGCCTGCTTGTCCTGTGGATCGCACCTACGCCGTGGCTTGGGATCGCGGCTCTCATCTTCTCGGGGTTCGCCCACGGCTCGGTATTCCCCCTCGAGATGATCCTCACCGCTCGTCGATTTGGGGCGACCTATACGCCGTGGGCCGTGGGTTACGAGATCGCCGGCGCGAACGTCGGTGTGGCGGTCGTATCGGGAGCAATCGGCCTGCTTGTCAGCCGATGGGATATCTCTGTCGTCGCTCCGGTGCTGTTCTCCATTGCGGTGATGCTCCTCGTGGCGATCGAAGCCCTTCGGATGCGTTCGGCCGCCCTTCCGGTGACCCACGCATAGGTAACGCTCTACCGGACGCGTAGGCAAGCGCGACGAATCAGGTCGGCTCCCGAACCGAACTGCGGGGGAGGAAGGCCGGAATCACGGTCAGCGCCGTGAGCGCTCCTGTGATCATCGCAACCCACATGACCATTGAGATCTGTGAATGGATCTTCAGGGGTGAGAGCCACAGCGCAGTCATGGCGACGGCGATACCGAGAGCGTTGGCAACGATCGGTCGGCCGGCTCGATCGATCGCCCGCAAGACGTAGCCGTCTCCGGCGGGTCGGGCGTGGTTGATGGCGGCCACGAAATGGATCGCATAGTCGATGCCGACACCGATCACGATGCTCGAAATCACCGCGGTGACCAGATTGAGGTTGATGCCCGACGCAGCGAGGAAACCGAGGACCGCCGCGATCGTTAGAGCGATCGGCACGAGCGACACCAGGGTGTCGCGGAGGCTCCGGTATGAGATAGCCAGCATCAGCGCTACGAGGATGAAGGCAACGATGATGGAGGTCATCTGCGCCTTCAGGACGAGACGGGCGATGTCATCCCAGATGATCGGCATGCCGGTGAGTGTCCGGATCTCGGGCGACGCTTCAGCGAACGCGACCCATCCTTCGAGGTCGTCGGTGGTGAAGTCCGACGGGAACATTATGAAGCGCAGTCCGTCGGCGCTCACCATCTTCCCGAGCGGCAGCGTGATACCTCCCGAAGCGAGTTGCATCATTTCCTCGGGCGTCAGCGTGGCGGCAACGTCGGCCACGGAGAACACGCTTCGAACCCCTGAGAGTCCCTCGAACTCCCTGGAGACCTCGGCAATGCGAGCGATGCCCTCGAGACCTTCCGACGGGTTGAGCACGAACTCGCCAGCGAGCGGTGTTGCGCCTCCGAACACCTCTTCGGTCTTCTCGAATGCCTCGCGAACCGGATCGTTTTGCTTGAAGAAGAACAGCTGATCGGAGTCCACGTCGAGTCTCGGGATGAAGACCAGAGCGAATGCGACGATGACCCCGACAAGCACGATCGCCGGGATGCGCGAGCGGACGAGAGCCTTCAAGCCGGTTGTCACCTTCGGGCCGAGGACCGCCTTGTGTGAGCGGTCCTTCACCGTCAGACGACTCATGAGTGCGGGGAGAGAGAAGAACGAGATGAGTCCGGCGAACCCAATGCCGATCGCTGCGAAGAGTCCCAGTTGGCGGATCGGAGAGACGTCAGTAATGAGGAGCGAGAGAAAACCCGCCGCGGTGCTGATCGTTGTGAGGATCATCGGGACTCCCACTTCAGAGAGGGCTGATCTCACTCGGTTCACAGAGTTCGAGTCTTCAGCCGTCTCCTGGAAGTGCGTGACGAAGTGCAGTCCGTCGGCGGATCCCATCACGATGACGAAGATCGGCACGATCACCGTAACGATGTCGATTTTGAGGCCGAGAGCGAAGATCAGCCCGAACGTCCAGAGCGCACCCAGGCCGGCGGGGAGGAGAGCCAGAGCGCTCAAACGGAGATCGCCGATCGTGAGGAAGAACATGCCGATCAGTAGTGCAATCACCAGAGGTGGGAGGATCAGCAGGAACCACGACAGGATGTCGAGGACCGAGGCGAAGATGACTGGATTGCCAGAGAGCGTGATCTCCACTCCGTCGGGAGACTCCCAGTTGGCCAGCCTCCTCGCCAATGCTGTGGCGTCGTCGGCCGGGATGACGAGCATGAGCGTGTTCTGTCCGCTCTCATCGAGGAGAAGATCGGCCACAGGGTTCGATCCGAGGAGAGCGGCGATTGCCTGATCGGAAGCTCCTGCGATGTCCTCCGCGGTGAGTGGCGCACCGGTGATTGGATTCTCCTCGGGGACGATGGTCGCCACCGTGGCCACTCCTTCAACGGTCAGGAGATCATCGCGGAGGGCCACCAGAGTGGCGAGTCCCTCTTTGGAGCGAAACGTTTCGCCGTCGGGGAGCGTGGCCACGACGTTGATCGGGTCGGCGGTGTCGTACTTCTCTTGGAGTGTCAGGAACGCGACGCCACCTTCCGTTCCTTCGAGTGCGAATGAACTGACGTCGGCGTTGAAATCCATCCGAAACAGCATCGCCACCGACAGGAGACTGATCAGTGCCGTGACCGCCAAGATCTGCCGGCTGTGCCCAACGATGACTCGAGCGATGCGTTCCACGCGACCATCCTAGAGAGATGGCTACAAACCGAGACGGGGCTGGTGGGTTCAGCTCTCTCGGCCGAACCCGGCGCGGAACTCGGCAAAGATGTCCCGGCATTGCTCGTCGGCGGAGATGAAGTCCGTGTCGGTCGGGTCGATGGAGAGTTCCTCGCCCCGCATGATGGCCGCCAGGTCGATCCGGTCCGGGATCTCTTCGAATCCGTTCTCGCGCATGCAGGACGCGTATTCGAGGAACGTGTCGTTGAACTCGGCAGTGTCGAAATCGGCGAGCCCGAGTACGACACCCTCGAGGTGATCTCGGCACGCTTCACCGGCTTCGAAGAGCGCATCACGATCGATGTCTTCAGGATCGGCGAAATCGAACCGCGGATAGCCGTCGGCATCGACGATCGGATCAGGGAAGTCCACACCCTGGTCTCTCATACAGGCGCTGAAATCGATGAGTGCCTGCTCGTCGTCGATTGAGTCTGAGATACCAGCGACAGGAGAATTCTCGACTGACGTCAGCGATGCCACGTTGCTGGCATCGTCACCGCTACTGCAGGCAGCGACGAGGAGGGCGATGGTCGAGATTGCGATGGCGAGACGATGCATGGAAGCGTGCTCCTGGTTGGTCGCTATCAAGGTATCGCGGACCACAGATAGTTCGCCCGAACTTCCGCAGCAAAGCCCCCGCCGGGCGCTTGGTTCCAGTCACCTCAAAGGGTGCGGGTCTATGGACCCGATGTTGTGCGCCGCAGGGGCCTTGCTGTCTTCGGACGCATCGTCGCGCCTGGAGCTTGGCGTGTCTAGGGCCTTTGGTCGCTCCGTCCGTCAGACCTCGTCCTGGATGCTGCGGATCAGATCGTCGACGGCCCGGTTCCCGACCGTTTCGCCGTAGCGCTTGTCGAGAAGGTCTCGCATGAGGCTGAAGATCTCTTCTCGCTCCTCGTCTTCGGTCTTCGTCGAGGCCGCGAGCACTTTCGTTCCGTCAATCCAAGGCTTCGAGTCGGATGCCCATGGAATCAGAATCAGCCAGGACCACACGGTGTTGCGCCCCGAAACGGCGGTCTTACGAACGGCTCCGACGCATGAGTAGGGGAGTGGCACCCAGCCCATCGTTCGGATGAGATCGCGTCCGTCCGGCAGCGGTGTGGTGTCGTTCATGGTCCTCGATTCGTAGCGGAGGCCGCCACGGTACCGGTGTGGAGGATTCAGTTGAACGGTTTCGGTTGAGACAGAAGAAAGGCGGGGCGACTGTTCGCCGCCTCGCCGATTTCGGAGAGTCCACGCCCCCGGTTGGAGCGACTCGTCATCCGCTCCCCCCGGTTCCGGAGCGAGCCTCAGGCGTCCTTCAGTTCCTCGACGAACGGGGCAAGGGCGTCGAGCTTTGCCACGACTTCATCAGGCGACTTCGACGCGACCTGGATAACCGCTCTCCCGACACCGGCATCTGCGAGGCTCCGAAGGGCGTCGGCGTCGGGACGTGCACCGAAAACGCCGAGCGAGACCGATCCTGGCTCGCGACCGGCGGATCGGACTGCGCTATCGAGGGCATCGAGTTTCGAGGCGAATTCGTGCCTGCCGGCGATCGGCATCCATCCGTCGCAGAACTCTGCGATGTCGCCGAATGTCTTCGGCCCTGCGCCGCCACCGAGAATGATTGGCGGATGGGGCTTCTGGACCGGCTTCGGCCACGACCACGACGGATCGAGATCGACATGGTCACCGTGGTACTCGGCGACGTCGTTTGCCCAAATCTCTTTCATCGCAAGGACCTTCTCCCTCAGGATCGCCCTTCGCTCGAGATAGGCGACGCCGTGGTTCGCCATCTCCTCCTTGTTCCATCCGTATCCGACACCGAAGATCACGCGGCCGCCCGAAATCATGTCGAGTGACGCAACCTGCTTCGCCAACCAGATCGGATCACGCTGGGCCACGAGCGTGATCCCGGTGCCGAGCACGAGGGTCTCGGTGGTAGCGGCGATGGCGCCGAGCGCAACGAACTGGTCGTGGGTCCGCCAGTACATCTCGGGGAGGGGAGGAGCGCCTGCGGAGCCGCCCCACGGCGTGGTCCGCGAGATGGGGATGTGACTGTGTTCGGGGAGCCACAGGGACTCGAAGCCCCGCTCCTCGACGGCCCGACCGAGGGCAATGGGTTGGAGGGTGGTGTCGGTTGCGAAGAATGAGACGCCGATGTGCATCCCGGCAGCGTACCCCCAAGCCATACCCAGGGTACGCGCCGTCCTATTTGGCGGAGTGAGCCCACAGAACGCGTTGGTCTACGATCATCGACATGAGCACCACACAACGTTCAATGGCGGTCGGAATCCAACTCCCCGAGATCGAGTGGCCTGCCAAGTGGCCGGACCTGCGGGACATGTCCCTCGCCATCGAAGGCCTGGGGTTCGATTCCATCTGGATCGGGGACCACCTGTTGTACGACACTCCGGAGGGCCCTGC
>CAZWDQ010000081.1:0-8764 GCA_964632475.1 uncultured Acidimicrobiaceae bacterium | reverse complement strand
GTTGGCGGCATCAAGCCGGCCGCCGGCGGTGGCAAGACCCAGAAGAAGGTCTCGATGGACATCCCCGCTGGCTGGCTCGACGCCACCCGGGCGGCGATGGCGCGTGTCCTTCAGTCAACGGAAGACAGCGACACGCTCGTCACCGGCAACGAACTCTTCAAGGCCAGAACCGTCGGCGTCGGTGTCATCCCGGGCGACAAAGCCGTCGAGTACGGATTGTCGGGACCGAACCTCCGTGCATCTGGTGTTGCATACGACCTGAGGAAGCAGGAGTACAACCTGCCGTATGACCAGGTCGACTTCAACATCATCAGCGCCACCAACGGCGATTGCTACGACCGCTACTGGGTCCGTCTTCAGGAGATCCGCGAGTCGGTGAGCATCGTATTGCAGGCTCTCGACAAGCTCCCAGAAGGTCCGCTCCGGGCCAAGGCGCCACGGGTCCTCAAGGTCCCGAAGGGCCAGGTCTACGTGCGCGGAGAGAACCCGAAGGGGGAATTCGGCTACTACCTCATCTCCGAAGGCGGCCAGAAGCCCTATCGCTTGAAGATCCGCTCCACCTCGTTCTCGAATCTCTCGATCCTCCCGTGGGTCCTCAAAGGCGCCCTCATCCCCGACCTGGTCGCCGTCATGGGCAGCCTGGACTTCGTCCTCGGGGATGTGGATAGATGATGACGAGCTACCAGCTGCCAGCTTTGGGCCACCAGCAGTGCGGTACCGACCACTGCGCACCGGAGGTGGGCAGATGATCTCCGGGAACTTCTGGATCGACGTGGTCATCAAGGTGGTTCTGGCGCTGGTTGTCATGATCGTTCTTGCACTCCTGGCCATCTACGCCGAGCTGAAGGTGATGTCGCACATGCAGCATCGCATCGGCCCGTACTACGCCGGTGGTCGTTGGGGATGGGCCCAGCCGCTCGCCGATGCCGCCAAGTTCATCCAGAAGGAAGACCTCGTTCCGTACGGAGCCGATGCTCCCATCTTCAAAGCCGCGCCGTACATTGTGGTGGCGGCAACCTTCTCGACGTTCGTGGTGATCCCGTTCAGTCCCAGTCTCGTGGCACGGGATCTCGATCTCGGCGTGTTCTTCCTCCTCGCCATCTCGTCGCTCACCACCCTCGGTGTACTGATGGCCGGATGGTCGTCTGCCAACAAGTACTCCCTCATGGGAGGTCTTCGTGCCGCCGGTCAGCTGATCGCCTACGAGCTTCCGCTCCTGCTGGCCGTGGTCGCCGTTGTCGTACAAGCAGGGACGATGTCACTCGTGGGCATCGTCGAAGCCCAGGCGGCCCCGATCGAGATCGGCAGCCTGTCGATCAGCCTCCCGTTCCTCCTCAAGGGCCAGATCGTCACTTTCGTCATCTTCCTGGTCGCGGCGGTCGCCGAGTTGTCCCGGATCCCGTTCGACATGCCGATTGCCGAGTCCGAGCTCACGATGGGCTACCTCACCGAATACTCGTCGCTGCGCTTCACGATGTTCTTTCTCGGTGAGTACGCCGCGATGATTTCGATGTCCGCCGTTGCTGCGACGCTCTTCCTCGGCGGCTACTGGATCCCGTTCGTCTCCGAGGAGGCGCTCCTCTACCTGGGGCCGTTCGTCCTCATCGCCAAGATCTCACTGTTCGTGTTCTTCATGCTCTGGATCCGCGCCACCTGGCCGCGTCTGCGTGAAGACCAGCTGCAGGACTTGGCCTGGCGCTGGCTCATCCCGATCTCGCTGGCGAACATCCTCGTGATCGCCTTCTTCAAGGTGGTGGTGATCTGATGACCGCTCCATTGAACAAGCGCAGTCGCTTCCCGTTCCCCGGCCTGTGGAAGGGCATGTGGTTCACGCTCAAGTACCTGTTCACGCCGGTGCCGACGGTGATGTACCCGCAGGAGCAGGAGATCCCGGTTCCGCGTGCCCGCGGCGTCATCGCCCTCGACCCCGAGGCCTGCACCGTCTGCATGCTCTGTGCCCGTGAATGCCCCGACTGGTGCATCTATATCGAGGGACACAAGGAACCCAAGGCCCCGTCAAAGCCGGGCGGTCGCGCCAGGACGCAGAACGAACTCGACCGGTTCGAGATAGACTATTCGCTGTGCATGTACTGCGGGATCTGTGTCGAGGTGTGTCCGTTCGATGCGCTCTTCTGGAGTCCCGAGTATGAATACAGCAGCCACGACGTGGCCGACCTCATTCATGGCAAGACTCGTCTCAAGGACTGGCTGACCACCGTTCCCGAACCGCCGGCGTTGGAAGGGGAGGTCGACCCGTCATGACCGTCACCTTCACCGACTGGATCACGGAGATCGCCAACTGGGTGTTCCTCGCCATCGCCCTTGCGACGCTCGCCGGAGCATTCCTGGTGGTCACGGCAAGGAACGTGGTGCGCGCCGTTCTCGCCCTCGTCGTCACATTCGCCGGCACCGCCGCGCTCTTCCTCATGCTCGGCGCAGAGTTCGTCGGCTGGACCGTCGTGCTCGTCTACATCGGGGCGGTCATCGTCCTGTTCCTCATCGGGATCATGATCACCCGTTCCCCACTGACGGAGAAGACCGAGTTGAGTCAGCCGATGGCGACGCGCGCCCCCGCTGCATTGCTCTCGGTCTTGCTCTTCGCCGTCATCGCCTGGGCCGTCTCAGCATCGTTCGGCGCGGCCACACTCCCGCTCCCCGACGAGGCAACGAAAACCGCTTCGATCGGTGAGACGCTCTTCACCAATTGGGTCATCCCGTTCGAGGTCGTGTCGTTCGTGCTGCTCGCAGCGCTGATCGGCGGTATCACCCTCGCACGCCAAGACGCACCCGAGGAGGATGAAGCATGACGATCCTCCAGTTCGTGATCCTCGGAGCCGCCCTCTTCTCGATCGGCCTCTACGGTGTGTTGACGAGAAAGAACGCCGTCCTCGTGCTCGCCTCCGTCGAGGTGATGCTCGCTGCAGTTAACGTCAATCTCGTCGCCTTCGACGTCTACCTCGGTGACGCTTCGCACGCTGGTCAGGTGATGGCGTTGTTCATCATTGCTCTCGCCGCCGCCGAAGTCGGAATCGGAATCGCGATCGTGCTCATGATCTTCAGGAACCGTCGTTCGGCCGACGTCGACGAGCTGGATTCGATGAGGTACTGATGCTGGCTGCACTCACCCCACTCTTCGCATGGTTTGCCCTCCTCTCCGAGGAGACCGGTCACGCCGAAGCAGGCCACGAAGTCCACGCCGGCGACGGCGGCGCACTCGCACAGTGGGCATGGTTGATCGTCGTCGTTCCCCTCGTCATCACGTTCCTGATCGTCTTCTTCGGCAAGTACTCGCCGCTCAAGGGATGGGGAATGGCGACGTTCGGCATGGCCTTCGTCGCTGTGTACGGATCGGCCCTCGCCTGGGTCAATCTGCAGGAGGGCATCCTCTACGAAGGGGCGATCGAGGTCGGCCGCATCGGGGACTTCACGATCGAGTGGGGATGGATGGTCGACGGCCTGTCGACCATGATGTACTTCCTCATCGGCGTCGTCGGATTCCTCGTCTTCGTCTACGCCAAGGGATACATGAAGGGCGACGTCCGCTACACGTGGTTCTTCGCCTCGTTCTCCCTGTTCGCGGGCGGCATGCTCGTCCTCGTCTCTGCCCCGAACTTCATCCAGCTGATCGTCGGTTGGGAGCTTGTTGGCGTCTCGTCGTATCTCCTCATCGCCCACTACTGGGAGGACTTCGACAACGTCGACGCAGGCAACAAGGCGTTCATGACGAACAAGGTCGCGGACGCTGGTCTGTTCATCGGCGTGGTCATCATGGCGGTTTCCGCCGGATCGTTCCAGTTCTCGGAGATCTTCGAACGGATGATCGAAGGCCACACGCTGCTCGCCCAATTCGGTTTCTGGGCCGGCCTCGCCCTGTTCATCGGAGCGATGGGCAAGAGCGCTCAGTTCCCGTTCCACGTGTGGCTCCCGGACGCCATGGCCGGACCGACACCGGTGTCGGCGCTCATGCACGCTGCGACGATGGTCACGGCAGGCATCTACCTCGTGGCACGGCTCTTCCCCTTCTATCAGATGCCTGAGTTCTCGGGCGACGTCTCCCTGATCATCACGATCATCGGGGCGATCACGCTGTTCTTCATGGGTCTTCTCGCCGTCGTTCAGGATGACATCAAGAAGGTCCTGGCGTACTCAACGGTGAGCCAACTCGGCTACATGATGGCGGCAATGGGCGTCGGGGCGTACACGGCCGGCCTCTTCCATCTCTTCACCCACGCCTTCTTCAAGTCGCTGCTGTTCCTCGCTGCGGGGTCGGTGATCCACGCCGTGCACTCGAACAACATGTCCGACATGGGCGGGCTGCGCAAGTACATGCCGGCCACATTCTGGACGTTCATGATCGGCACGGCCGCCCTCGTCGGGCTGTTCCCGTTCGCAGGGTTCTGGTCGAAGGACGAGATCATCGCCTCGGCGTACTACAGCGCGTCGGAGGACCCTACGGCTGCAGCCTGGTTCATGGTCGTGCTTTCGATCGCCGGTGCGTTCATCACCGCTTTCTACATGGCGAGACTTGTGTCGCTGACCTTCTTCGGCAAGCACAAGGGCCACGCCAGCCCGCACGAGTCACCGAAGGTGATGACCGTTCCTTTGATGGGGCTCGCTTTTTTCGCCGCGACCACCGGTCTCCTCAATATGCCGGGACTGACCGAGGTGTTCACCGACTGGGTGACGGTGCGCGCCTTCCCGATCATCGAGCATCACGCAACGGCGCCGAGTTGGGGGCTCCTCATGATCGTCACTCCCGTCGTGCTCGGGGCACTCGCTATCGGGTTCTCCATCTTCCGGCCGAAGGACACCCAGGCGGAGCGCGACACGTTCCGCATCCCCGTGCTGTATCCGCTTCTGGAGCACAAGTACTACATCGACGATTTCTACATGGACGGCATCATCAGGCCGACCATGGGCCCCATCGCGGACGGCACCCTCTGGATCGATCAGAACGTCATCGATGCGGTCCCCAACCTCACCGGAGGCGCGGCGATGCACGTTGCCGATGCCGTGAACACCGTCGACCAGAAGGCCGTCGACGGGGTCTACAACGGAGTGAGCGCCGCTACCGGCGCCACAGGAGGAATCCTGCGCAAGGCGTTCACCGGACGTGTTCAACAGTACGCAGCGATGAGTTTCGCGGGCGTGGTCATCATTGCCGCGCTGTTCATGATCTTCTGATAGGAGGAGCGACGACATGGAGTGGTTCGACAGCGGATGGGGTCTCAGCCTCATCGTCTTCCTGCCGCTCGTTGGGGCACTGATCCTTGCGGCGATCCCGCGCGCCAACGAGGCCGGAATCAAATGGGTCGCCCTAGTCACGGCGCTCGTGACCTTCGCTCTGGCGATCGTCGTCGCGGTGCGCTTCGACTATGGAAGTGCTGCTCAGATGCAGTTCGGGACCGACATGACGTGGATCGAGGCGATCAATTCTCGCTACCACATCGGTGTCGATGGTATCTCTCTGCCGATGGTCGTGCTGTCCGCGTTCATCACGGTGCTGGTCGTCATCTACTCGTGGAACCACTGGCCGGAGCCACACAACCCGAAGCTCCTCATGGCACTGACCATGATCCTCGCCACAGGGATGACCGGAACCTTCGTCGCTCTCGACCTCATCCTGTTCTTCGTGTTCTTCGAGGTCGTACTGCTCCCGATGTACTTCATGATCGGCATCTGGGGCGACACCAGCATGCGTGTCGTGCCCGTGGTGAATTGGGAGATCGAACTGCGGCTCTACGCGTCGATCAAGTTCTTCCTGTTCACCCTGTTCGGCTCGGCGTTCATGCTCCTCGGATTCCTGGCCCTCTACTTCAAGTCGGGTGACGTCGGAGCGAATACCTTCGACATCCTCCAACTCTCCGAACTCGGACGTGCCGGTGTCTTCACCGGTGCGTTTGCCTTCTGGGTCTTCGCCGCGATGTTCCTCGGGTTCGCCGTCAAGGTTCCGATGTGGCCGCTGCATACATGGCTCCCCGACGCCCACACCGCAGCACCGACCATCGGCTCCGTCATCCTGGCCGCCATCCTTCTGAAACTCGGCACCTACGGTTTCATCCGGATCCTGATCCCGATCCTGCCCCAGGAGGCGGAACGCTGGGCCTGGTTCATCGGCCTCCTCGCGGTGATCGGCATCATCTACGGTTCGCTGGCGTGTCTCGCTCAGAGCGACGTGAAACGCCTCATCGCCTACTCGTCGGTTGGGCACATGGGCTTCGTGATGCTTGGCATCGCGACGATGAGCGAGATCGGTATCAACGCGGCGATCATCGGGATGGTCGCCCACGGCATCATCACCGGCCTGCTGTTCTTCATCGCCGGGTCGATGGCGCACCGCTACCACACGAGGGACATGAACCGTCTCGGCGGCCAGATGATCCTTATGCCGAAGATGGGCGTGATCCTCGGATTCGCCGCCATGGCGTCCCTCGGCCTGCCGTCACTTGCCGGATTCTGGGGCGAGTTCATGTCGCTGCTCGCATCATTCAACCCACTCGAGGGCCTCAACGTCGGCGTGTTCCGGACGTTCATGGTGATCGCCGCTATCGGCACCGTCATGACCGCCGGCTACATGCTGTGGATGCTCCGTAGCGTCAACTTCGGTGAGCCGTCCGCCGAGTGGCTCGACCACGACCTCCACGACATCGACAAGTTTGAGTGGATGGCGTGGGCGCCGCTTGTTGTGATGACGATCGCCATCGGGATCTACCCGAACATCGTGCTCGGCGCCACGAACGATGCCGTTGCGAACCTTGTTGCCAAGGCTTTCGGAGGCTGATGACGTGATCGACTACCACGCGATCCTCCCCGAGATCATCCTGGCGGTGACGGTTCTCGCCGTCCTCGTCACGGATCTCGTGACCCGTGAGAAGTATTACGGGGCGATCGTTGGCATGGTCGGTCTGTTCGCTGCGCTCATCCCGGTATTCACGCTGGCGATGTGCGACGACTTGGAGTTTTGCACCGGGTCGCTGCCGAGAGAGTTGTTCGGCGGGTCCTATGTGGTCGATCAGTACGCCCTTGTCCTGAAGGGTCTGTTCATCGGTGCAGTGTTCATCGTGCTGCTCCTGTCGATCGCGTACGTCGAATCCGACCGCTACTACGAGGGCGAGTACTACTTCCTCCTGCTCTCCGCAGCGCTCGGCGCCGTTGTGATGGCGTCGTCGAGAGATTTCATCACCATGATCGTTGGCCTCGAACTCGTCTCCGGGCCGGGTTTCCTGCTCGCGGGATGGCGCAAGGCGGACGAGAAGTCGAACGAGGCGGCGCTCAAGTTCTTCATCATCGGCGTCTTGGCGTTCGCCTTGCTGGTGATGGGTGTGAGCCTGCTGTACGGGATCACCGGCACGCAACTGTTCGCAGGCATCGCCTCATCGCCTGCCTCGATTGTCGACGAGCCGGTGTTCCTGCTCGGGATGCTGTTCGTGTTCCTCGGCTTCGCCTTCAAGATCTCTGCGGTGCCGTTCCATGTATGGACACCGGATGTGTACGAAGGCTCACCGACACCGGTGACCGCATGGCTCTCGGTGGGTTCGAAGACCGCCGGATTCGTCGGCGTCCTCTCCGTGGCATACCTGGCGTTCCCCCAGCATTCGGACCTCTGGGGCCCGCTGCTGTGGCTCCTCGCGGTGCTGTCGATGACGATCGGGAACCTGGTCGCCATCAAGCAGACGAACATCGTCCGACTGCTCGGCTACTCATCGATCGCCCAGGCCGGCTTCATGCTCGCACCGTTCGGCGCAGCGGCTGCAGCCGGTGCCGATCTCCAGGAAGCGTTCGCTGCAACGGTCGCCTACTTGCTCATCTACGCCGTGATGAACCTGGGTGCCTTCGGTGTGATCATCGCCGTGGGTGCGCGGATCAAATCATACGAACTCGCTGACTGGTCCGGCATGTATCGCTGGGCACCGGGTCTGACCGTGCTGCTCGCCATGTTCTTCATGTCCCTCGCCGGGATACCGCCACTCGCCGGTTGGTTCGCGAAGCTGGCGATGTTCAGCGCAACGATCGGTGTCGCATCATGGTGGGGCTACTCGATCGCGATCATTGCGGCGCTCAACTCGGTTGTGGCGCTGGTCTACTACTCCAAAGTCGTCAAGTCGACGCTCTTCGATCCCGTGCCCGACTCGATCGACCCGGACGCGCTGGGCCGCATGGAACTCGTCCCGACCCTTCGGGTGGCCCTCGCCGTGACCGGGGTCCTGGTCCTGGCACTCGGTGTCTTCCCCGGCGTGATAGCAAACCTGTCGAGGTTCACAGCAGAAGTCCTCGCCTCCGGCTTCTGAGGAGTCTGGCGTAGATATCGGCACGATTCCGTCGCTTTTCTACGCCAGAGTCCTGGAGGCGTAATCTGATGGGCGTGCTCGCCGACAAACTCCGCTCCCGAATTCGCGCCGACGGCCCCATGCCCTTCGAGGAGTACATGGCCGCCTGTCTCTACGACCGAGAATTCGGCTTCTTCGCAACCGGCCCCTTGAGGTCATCAAAGGACGGCGACTTCCTCACCAGTCCAGAAGTCTCCCCCTGGTTCGGCAGGATGCTGGGACGGTTCGTAGCCAAAGAGCAGCAACGAACCGGGGCTGACCCCTTTCTCGTGGTCGAGGTGGGCGCCGGCTCCGGCTCCCTCCTGCGCCCCCTCATCAAAGAGCTCACAGCGCCATCCCCCCAGCCTTCTTCCTTTCCCCCGTCCCCTTCCTCCCCCTCAGGGGGAGGTGCCGAGCGCAGCGAGGCGGATGGGGTCGAGGAGAGCTACCAGCCACCA
>CAZWDQ010000080.1:0-8881 GCA_964632475.1 uncultured Acidimicrobiaceae bacterium | reverse complement strand
CTCGGCTATGCGGACCACGATTGTCTCGCGTTCGGCCGCGTTGGAGCGTGCCCACTTCGTTCAGGAGGACGGTCTCCGAACGGGACGCGTCGGCGGCCTCACGAGCTTCGACTCGGAGACTCTCGCTCTCGCGGTCGAGATCGAGAGTCTTGGGATCGTCGGGGTCAAGCCATCGATTCTCTCCGAGAATGACATGAATTCGGCGAGTGCCTGAACCACAGTGACGTCGTCGTTCATGACTAGGAGGCAGCGTACCCGGTGGCCGATGATGCGGCAGGGGATGAGCAGACCTGACGTCGTCCCGCGGACGGAAAAACGAATCAAACGGAGATGACCGCCACATTCAGCAACCCTCATGGGCGGAGTGAGACTTCGCAGAATCGCTTAACAGGTGTGGTTTCCGGCCGATCCTTCAATGCGTACTTGAGGGGGTAGTGAATTACAAAATCGTCTTACACACGCCGTGGTGTGTAAGACGCTCGGCGGCTTCCGGGTGGGAAGGCCGGCTCACCTGAACAGCAGTTTCAGGACGATGTTCGTCGAGAGGATCGCAGCGCCGGTGATCAGGGCAACGAGGGCAGGCACGAACCAGACGGTTGTGGCCCGTTGGCTCGGAAGTATGTCGCTCCACGAACCGATCGCCTCGAAGGATGCCAGCGCCTGGGGAGTGCAATCATCCGTCGCGGCGAACCTCACGGCATCCGTGCCGAAACCTCCTCCCATCCGCAACCCGTAGCACGTGCCGGCTGCAGTCGGCTCCGGGTGCACCATGATCGAAACCGTTCGCTCCCCGAGTGGGTAGTCGTGCACGCGCAAGCCCTCGGCGTTGGCGGCGGTCTCAAGTGAGGCATCACCGCTCCACACAGTTTGGTAGGCGGCATCGAGGCGTTCAGTCTGCGACCGCGCCTCTGCGAAGTCGGGGTTCGCAACGTCTCCGAAAGGTGCCAGGAGAATCACCGCTGCGACGATGCCGCCGATGAGTACCAGGTCCCGCGCGATGCCGCGTTTCGGCGGGGGAGGTTTCGGCGGGGCACTGCGTGCAGCGAGGCGGCGGACGCGATGCTCGAATGAGAGTCCGTCAAATTCATCGGTGTGGAATGTATCGTCCATATCTCGACTTCGAATCAGATCGTGCCCGGGCCCCAGTACGTGGATTGTTGCACCTTCATCCTATTCGCAATGTCGGTCTCGTATCCTCTCCCTTCGGTTCGCCAACTTCCGGTGTTGATGACACCCGACTCCCGGAGGGCGACCAACGAACGGGTTGCTATGAGTTCGTTACCGGCAGGAGCCAGATTCTGTTCGGCTCCATGGGTCGACTCAGCGAGAACAGCGTCGTCAACGTCAAGAACAAGTCCCATGCTCTGTCGAAGTAGTCCACGTGGGTGTCCCAGTCGGATCCGGCATTTCTGCCGCACGAGGACGGCTGCCGATCGACCCGGTCGAGGGTGCGGTAGGGATGCTCGCCGTCTGAACCTTCAACGGCGTCACACGGGCTCGGCGTTTGGTTCCAGTGTTCCCTGCCTCTCCGTCCGCAGAACCTGGAGGAACTGATCGACGCCGAACGCGCGAAGTGCCCATTGCTCGGCGCGTGGAACATGGTCGAGGGCGGCTTCAATCGGAATCAACTCCGGGCGATCGACGTGGTACGTGGTGCCCTCATGGACGATGACCGCCGATCCTGCTGCCATCACGTTCTTCAGCCAGTCAGGGGTCGTCCCGTATGGCAGCGGGATGACGAATCCGTCGTCGGTGGGAACGGGACCGATCGGAGTTTCGTAGGGTGTGCCTGATGTTCGACCGGAGTGGTGGATCACTGAGGCCGCCGCTCCCGGATGCCCGGCTGTCTCCAATGCTCGCGGATTCGTTACGGCACGGTTGAACCGGCGGACCGCGGTGAGCACGGGCGGGTACTTGGCTCGCATCGCGAGCACGAAGAGGGCTGCGAGGGTGATGAGGGTGAGGAACAGGCCTCCGACGATCTGTGCGAAACGTTTCAGCATCATTATTTCCTGTGGATTGATTCTCGTTCAGCAGTGCATGTCAGCCAGGCCGGTTCAGACGCCCGGCGTCACTCGGCGAGCCCCAGATCGGCAAGCAGATGGTTGCACTCGGCATCGGCGGCTTCGAAGCCTTCATCATCTATCGCTCCGAGGTCGATCATACCGCCGCCCGAAGAGAGGTCGGGGTCCGGCATGTCATACCCGTTCGATCGCATGCACTGTGTGTATTCGAGAAGGGTGTCTTCAATCCCGGATGTCCCCCCAGAATCGCCGGTCATGACGACTCCGTCGAGATGCTCCTCACACGAAGCCATGCGCTCGTTGAGATCGGCCAGCCCTTCTTCAGGATCATCTCCGGAGACCTCCGACGAGAACTCGATTGGCGGGAGCTGCACATTGCCGTCCGCGTCGATCGTCGGATCGCCAACATCGAACCCCTCGTCTCGGAGACACTGAGCAAAGGCGAGCATGACAGCCTCGGTGTCGGCCAGTGACTCAACGCCGCCGGTCCCGGGTTCGTCCGAGATGTTTGCCTCATCTGTGTTGAGGGTGGCGACTTGCGACGAGCCGCCATCGTCCGAACAGGCGCCGGCCACGAGCGCAACCACAACGATCAGTCCTACGAGAAGTCTGTTGTGCGTCATGAGTTCAAGTTAGGCGCATCTGTTGAGAAGCGGGCGGAGGCGGGTGAGAATCGCCTGAGAACTGCCAAAACACGAACACGGGAGCAGTCGGCACTACCTCGGACGGCACACATCTGACCCAGCGAACGACCTACCACAGAGCCCACAGGGCTGACGCGAGCGCACTATGTCAGATGAACGCAAGAGGCAAGCGTGGATCCCTCCGCGGTGGTTCGTTCGCCTGGCCTGGTCCACCCACCGGGGTCTGTATGGCGTCTCCGGTGGTCGGGTCGGATTGAGGAGGGCGAAGGCCAACCGCTGGGGCATGATGCATCTCACGACCATCGGGCGTCGCACGGGGCAGGAGCGCAGTGTGATCCTGGAGCCATCGCCCGACTACGACATACGGAGTTGAAGCCGCAGCCGATATGAGCGGGTCGCCCGTAGGGTGTTTCGATGATGGTTGCAGGCATTGCATTGATGGTGGGCGGGATTGCCCTTGTCGTGTTGGGGGCGACTGCAGGGGCAGCGAAGCTCACTCGTCAGTCGGTTGTGGGTCTGAGAACCAAGGCGACCTTGGCGTCTGATGAGGCGTGGGAAGCTGCACACAAAGCGGCGGCGAACTGGGTGATAGGCGCAGGCGCAGTTCTGATTGTCGGCGGCGTCGTGGTGATACTGGTGGACTCCGAAACGACCGGGGGTGTTGTGGCACTCATCGCTACCGCACTGATGGTGATTCCTCTGGCGATCGCCTTCCGGAGAGGTCAGGCTGCGGCTCAATCCGTGTGACCCGATAGACACGACCGATCCAACCGCTTCCGGTTCCGACGCAAGGACGCGGCGATCTCGGACCCGCCCACACTCGGCAATGTGGGCGATCAGGACCGGACAAGCCGAACCACCGCAGCCCTTGATGTCGGTGAGCGTGCGTTGTCGTGAACACTGCTGATCCGGAGTACTCGACTGGCGGATTGGTCGGGACTTTCGTCGAAACGCACCAGCGGAGTGCCTGCGGAGGACCTCAGGAACCCCGGTGAGCAGGCCCTTGCCTACGCCGAGGCTGCTCGGATTACCGCTGCGGCTCGCGCCGGGTCAATGGGGTTGGTGGCGATGCCATCGACCTTCGTGTCCGAACCGACGATCGCTCCGTCGCCGATGGCGAGGATGTCACGAATCGTGGCGGCAGTGGCGCCTGAACCTACGAAGACGGGGAGGTCGGATCGATCGGCGACGGTCTTGAGATCGTCGAGACTCGTAGCGGCTCCGGTGCCGGCGCCCGATACGATCACGGCATCGGCTCCTGCCCGTTCAACGAGGTCGTTGGTGGCGGCGATGAGGGTCAGCCCGGCCGGAGGCGTCGCGTGCTTGACGAATACGTCGGCCATGATGGCCACGTCCGGACACAGCTCCCGCCTCGCACGGGCCACCAGGGCCGCCGATCCGACGATCGGACCCTGGTCCGTGTACATGGTTCCAGAGAGGACGTTGATCCTGATGAACTGCGCGCCGGTGGCGGCAGCCACGGCGAGAGCACCGAGACCGTCGTTACGCAACACGTTCACACCGGTGGGAAGACCAACAGCCGCCACTTCGGTAACTGCACGGGCCATGGCGGCGATTGTGACCTTCGGAGCGTCATCGGTGAAGAACGGCGCATCGCCGAAGTTCTCGACCATGATCCCGTCGAAGCCTGCGGCGGCGATCGCCTGTGCATCGGTACGCGCACGATCGAGGATGGGATCCATCGAACCGCCATAGCCGGGAGCTCCCGGGAGGGGCTCGAGATGGATCATGCCGACGAGGCGGGGGAGCGACACTGCTTAGTACGCCCGAGCGATCTGGAGGGCCCGTTCAGCCGACGCTCCGACGGCTTTGAGCCCGGTCTCGGATGCATCCTGACGCTGGACCACGACGCGACACCAGTCGCCGGCCATCCCTCGGATGACCTGGTCGGTGTCTTCGGGTCCGAAACGCCACGCTGCGTATTTCGGCCCCATGAGTTCGACGCGAATTCCTTGCTTGGGGAACTTCTCTCCGACTTCTTTGAACGAGTACGGGAGCATCTTGTGCCCGAGCCAGGCGATGTGGCGGAGACGGGGCGTATCTGCCAACGGATCTTCCTGGTCCTCTTCGAGGTCGTCCTCAGGGATCGGAGTGATCCGCTCGAGGACGGCAACCTTGACGTCGAGACCGTGTGCCCACGTCTCCATGAGACGCATCGTGGCAAAACTCTTGGCGCTCATGTCGCCGTAGACCCACGGAATGCGGTCCGTTGCCAACATGCGAGAGAGCGCGTCAACAACGTCTGCGCGTCCGTGGCGCCACCACTCGATGACTTCCTGATGGCGTTGACCGAGTCCTTCGGCGGGGCCGCGTGCGGTCCACTCGTCGAGGTCGGCGATCTTCTCGGTCCTGATGCGAGACGGTCCCTCGGCGATGACCTCAGCGGCGAAGTTCTCCACGTAGGCGAGATGACTCACTTGATCCTGGATGGTCCATCCAACAGCAGGTGTCGGCCACTTCCACTCGCGGGTCGACAGGCTCTGGAGGAATTGATCCAGCTGCTGTTCTTCGGCGACGAGGTCTGAAAGGATCTCTCTCATAGGCAGAGATTCTACCGGTGTTGCCGTTACTCCGGTTGTCGCAGATTCGGTCGATCCATCCCGTTGAGATGGTCGATCAGACATCGAAGGCGTCCCAAGTGCCGCCGGTCGAACCGGAACCGCAATCTGGGGAGTTCGATCTGGTCATTCGTGGCGATCTCGGCCGGTGTGGCGTCGACCTTCTCGATACATCCCGAGGGAACGATGTCGCCAAACAGGTCATTGAGCTCATTGACCATGACGTCACTCGGTTCGACGTTGAGTCGCAGAATGAGGTCGCCGTCGACATACCGCTGCGAGTGGTACACCGAGTAGAACGAACGGATCTCATCGATTGCCACGTCGACGTCAGTGGTCACTGTGAAGAGGTTCAGGTCATCGGATGCGATCAGCCCCTGATCGACGAGCGTGTTGACGAGATGAACCCATGGATCCCAATATCCCGTGCCCGGCGCTTCCAACATGACGACCGGGTGCAAGTCGGACTTGCCGGTTTGGATCAGGGTCAGAAGTTCGAATGCTTCGTCGAGGGTTCCGAATCCGCCGGGGAACAAGACGAAGGCGTCGGACTCTTTGACGAACGTCAGTTTTCGTGTGAAGAAGTACTTGTAGTTGATGAGTCGGCTCTCATGGACCCAGGGATTCGCACCGGACTCGAAAGGGAGTCGCACATTGACCCCGAACGAGTAGTCGCTGCCAGCGCCTCTGTTCCCTGCCTCCATGATGCCAGGGCCCGCCCCGGTGACGACCATCCACGCGTGTTGATCGACCATGCGTCTGGCGAATTCGGCGGCCAGCTCGTAGTTCGGGTCATGGGGTTCGACGCGGGCCGATCCGTACATCGTGACCTTGCGGACCTGCCGGTACTGCTTGAAGATGAGGAATGAGTACCGCAACTCTTTGAGCGTGCTGTTCATCAGCTTCACGTCGCCGCGCTCTGTGCCCCCACGCAGCGTCTTGAGCGAGGTCACGATCAACTCGCGGACGAGATCTACGTTGCTCGAGCCCTCCGTGTTCGCAGCGAGTTCGATGAGGGCGTCCACAGCATCGTCGAGGCTTCTGTCTCCCATTTCGTACGATCGCATCGCGCGTCAACCTAGCGCGGGACTAGCCTCCAGCGCCGTGATTCATGTGGTTTGGGACTGGAACGGCACACTCGTCGACGACCTGCCGATCGTCGTCGAATCGGTCAACGCCGCGCTCGCAGCGATCGGAGAACCTCCGATAGACGAGAACGACTACCGCGAGCATTTCACTCGACCGGTCGATCGATTCTACGTTCGGCTCCTCGAGAGACCGATCTCGGACGAGGAGTGGGCCACGCTCGATCGGGTATTCCACGAGTGGTACGGCCAAGCCCTGGACCGTGTCCCTCTCGCAGGCGACGCCCTCACGGCGATCAGCGATGTGGAGGCCCGTGGATGGACTCAGTCGATTCTCTCAATGTGGTGGGAGAAGGATCTGACAGCCTGCGTGAAGCGCCGCGGTCTGACCGAGCGGATGACGCTGGTCCAGGGGAATCGCAACGACGCCGGAGGCGAGAAGGCGGCGCACCTGATACGCCACCTGGTGACGCTCGATGTCGACGCCTCATCGGTGGTCATGATCGGCGATTCCCTCGATGACGCGGCGGCGGCGGGTGTCGTGGGAACGGCTTGTGTCCTGTACGACGGCGGGTCGCATCACCGCAGCCATCTCGAAGGGGCCGGCGTGCCCGTCGCGGACACGCTTGTGGCTGCGGTTCTCGTTGCCGGGCAGCTCGAACGATGAACCGTCGCCGGTACCGCGATGGAGGAGACGTCGCCCTGCTCCAAGCGTTCAATGCCGCGGCGCTCGCACAGACCGATGGCTGCGGATTCATCCACCCGGGGGACATCGCCCACCGGCTGTTCAACGGGAACAGGCTGTTCGATCCCGCAGAGGTCCTCACGATCTGGGAGGACACGAGCGGCATCGCCGCATGGGTGCTGGCGTCTCCGCGCCACCACGGATACGACGCCCAGGTTCGGCCCGATCTTCGAACTCCCGCGTTCGAACGCGAGGTACTGGTGCGCGCAGAGCGGGAGACCCGACGTCTGATGGGAGTTCACGAGATCAGCTTCAACCACCTCGACGGTGACGCGTATCGCTGCGATGTCGCCCGGGCGGCGTTGCTCACCGAGCTGGGCTGGTTGCCAGACGGCGAGCCTCCATGGGTTCTCAATCGTGTCCGGTTGTCGGATGTGGCCGAACCCGAGGTGCCCGAGGGCTATGTGATTCGCACCGTGCGCGGTATCGAGGATGCGGCGGCACTTGGGGAGGTCCACGGCGCATCGTTCGGATCGATATGGACGCCGGAGATGTACGCGAAGGTCATGCAGTCACCCGGCTATGCGCCGGAGCGCGAATTCGTCGCGGAGGCCGCCGATGGAACGTTCGCGGCGTTCACCGTCACCTGGCACGACCATCTGAACCGCACCGGTCTCTTCGAACCGGTGGGAACGCATCGTGACCATCGCCGGCGGGGACTCGGCAAGGCGCTGCTCCTCTTCGCGATGAGAGCGATGGCGGGCGAAGGAGTGGACTACGCCACCGTCGTCAACGAGGGGACCAACGAGGCGTCGCGTACGTTGTACTCAAGCGTCGGCTTCACCCCGTGGCATCTCCTCGACGGGTACACCAAACCCGCCTAGATCGGTCGCTTTACCGCCGAAAGCCCCTGCCCGTAGAGACTCCGGCCCCTATGACGGCCCCGTTCGCGGGGATACGGTTCGTGAAGAGGGGAGCCGACACCGCAGGAGGCGCACGCCATGGCAGACAAGACCGCCGACCTCGCCGGACCCGGCATCGGGAACTACGACGACTTGGCACGCGCTCTGCCCGATGACTACAAGTCGGCCTTGAGCAGCCGCGAGACCATGGAAGCGGTGTTCGCGGTTAAGACGTATATCGAGGAGCACCTGTGCCGTGAGCTCGGTCTGATGATGGTGCAGGTTCCGCTGATCGTGGACTCCATCAGCGGTGTCAACGACTACCTCGACCGTGACGGATCACGCGGACCGGTCGAATTCCACATCAGCAACGATTACGACGTCCATCCGATCGACGCCCAGGTCGTCCAGGCAGCGACCAAGTGGAAACGAGTCGCTCTTGAGCAGTTCGGGATGCGGCCCGGCGAGGGGATCTGCACAGACATGAAGGCCGTCCGCAAGGACTACTTCCTTGACCATGACCACTCGGCGTACGTCGACCAGTGGGACTGGGAGAAAGTGATCCGTTCCGACGATCGGACGCTTGAGTACCTCACTGACACGGTGCAACGAATCTGGAAGGTGCTCCACGGGGCGTCCCGGCACGCGCTGGAACTCTTCCCCCAGCTCTACGACCCCCGATACCCCTCGATCCCAGAAGAGCTCTACTTCATCCACGCGGAGGATCTCCTCGCCCGATACCCCGATCTTCCCCGCAAGGAGCGGGAGACGACGATCCTCCAGGAGCATCCGGCGGTATTCATCTACGGCATCGGATGGACCCTCGAAGACGGCTACCCGCACGAGATGCGAGCCGCCGACTACGACGATTGGGTCACAGAGACGGTCTCAGTTGACGGCCGACCGATGCATGGACTCAACGGAGACATTCTCGTATGGAACCCGGTCACGAAGCGCCGCCA
>CAZWDQ010000079.1:0-9008 GCA_964632475.1 uncultured Acidimicrobiaceae bacterium | reverse complement strand
TCGGTGGACTCATCATGGGTCTCATCCTCGGACCGCTGGCTCGTCTGCTCAAGCCCGGCAAACAGGACATATCACTGATCGGCACCATCCTCGTCGGCGCTGGTGCTGCCATCCTCGGCGGGTTTCTAGCCGATCTGATCGGCGTCGGGGACACGGCCGGCATCGACTGGATCAAGCTGCTTATCCAGATTGTCCTCGCCGTCATCGGTATCGGTCTGTTCGCCGGCGCGGCCAGCCGGAAGGCATAGTCGTCCACACGCGGTCTCGCCCGACAGCTCCTCGGAGTCCGAACTCGCAGCGTGATCGTCGAGCGGGTTGAATAGGGGCCATGGATACTGCATCGTTCATCCGCTCGCTCCCGAAGGCCGAACTCCACGTCCACATCGAGGGGACGCTCGAACCCGAGATGATGGTTGCTCTCGCCGAACGGAACGGCATCGAACTGCCGTTCGGTTCGGTCGAAGAGGTTCGGGCTGCCTACGAGTTCTCCGACCTCCAGTCGTTCCTCGACATCTACTACCAGGGTGCCGCCGTGTTGGTGACCGAGCAGGACTTCTACGACTTGATGTTCGCCTATCTCGAGCGCGCCGTCGACGATGGCGTCCGAAGGTCCGAGATCTTCTTCGACCCTCAGACACATACCGAAAGGGGCATCGCCTTTAGGGTGTTCATGGAAGGATTCACACGAGCAATGGACGAAGCCGAGGACCGCTGGGGAATCTCAGCAGCGTTGATCATGTGCTTTCTCCGGCACCTCCCGGGCGAGGCCGCGATCGGCACCTGGCTCGAGGCAGAGCCTTTCACCGACCGGATCGTCGGCGTCGGCCTCGACTCAGGGGAAGTGGGGAACCCGCCTGAGTGGTTCTCCGAGGCCTACGCACTGGCACGGGCCGCCGGTCTTCACTCCGTGGCCCACGCCGGCGAGGAAGGCCCGCCCGCATACATCACCGGTGCCCTCGACTCCCTCGGTGCGGAGCGAGTCGATCACGGGGTGCGGTGTGATGAGGATCCGGCCCTGGTCGAGCGCCTCGTACGTGAACAGATCCCGCTCACCATGTGCCCGCTGTCAAACGTCAAGCTCCGAGTCTTCGATCGTCTCGAGGACCACAACCTGAAGCGACTCCTCGACCAGGGGGTTCGGGTGACGATCAACTCGGACGATCCGGCGTACTTCGGTGGCTACTTGCTCGACAACTACGTCGCCACCGCGGAGGCGCTCAACCTGAGCCGTGAGGATCTCGTCACATTGGCACGCAACTCGATCGAGGCGGCGTTCCTCGGAAGTGAGGACAAGGCAGTCCTGCTTGGCGAACTCGCAGACCTCGCGGCGACCTGAACGCTACTCGCGCTCGAACACGGTTCCCATCGCCGCAGGTGCCGCGCCGCCCAGCAGACTGCGGAGGCGCGGGAACTGATCCCCGATCCGTCGGAACCCGCTGGAATAGACGAAGACGAGAGCGACGATCATGAGTGGGAACGGCGCAATCGGGAGCACCTGGGCGAGACCGGGGAAGACGTCTTGCAGTTGGAAGGCGAGCACCTGAAGAGCGCCGAACAGGTAGGCACCGAAAGCAACCCGGACCGGGTGCCATCCCCCGAAGATGACGATCGCCAGCGCTATCCACCCGAGGTTGAGCGTCAACGTCTCTCGCCATCCGAGCTTCACGTCGAGAGAGTAGGCCGCGCCGGCGATCCCGACCATGGCCCCGCCAAGAACCGTGTACCAGAATCGGACCGTGTTGACTCTGATGCCTCTGGCAAACGCACCTTCCGGACGCTCGCCCACACCCTGGAGGTTCAGGCCTGCCCGCGTGTGATAGAAGACCCACCACGTGACGCCTATCGCCAGGAAGCTGCCGTACACGACGAGGTCGTGATCGAAAAGCACCTTGCCGATGAATGGAATATCGGAGAGGACGGGGATCGGAAGAGCAGGAACCCGGGGGCCGCGCTCACCGACGAAGGAGTCTCCGAGGAATGAGGCAAGATCGGCTGCCAGCAGGGTGAGAACGAAGCCAACGGCGATCTGGTTCAACTTCAGGCGGATACTCGTCGAGGCGATGATGGCGGCAATCGCTGCTCCGACGACGGCCGCCGCCGCGAAGCCGACGAGCGCGTGGCCCACCCAGAACGCCACGACGAACCCCGTCATGGCAGAGAGGCGGATGCTCCCCTCGAGGGAGAGATTGACGACACCCGACTTCTCTGTGATGGTTTCGCCCATCGTCGCGATGACGAGTGGCGCGGCCGCGGCAATGATCGAATTGAGCGTGGACTCCATGGTCAGGGCCCTTCTCTTGCTACGGGCAATGAGGCACCCCGGCGCGCCGACCAGGCGCCGCCGATCATGACGAACAGCACAATGATCCCCTGGAGAACCCCGCCGAAGGCCGAGTCCAAACTGAGGCGGAGATCGAGCTGTGTGCTCCCCACCGAGATCGCAACGAAGAACAGAGCGATCGGAGCGATCCACGCGGCGCTGAACGACGCCAGGAGCACAACGAGGATTCCAAGGAACCCGTATCCGCCCGAGATCGACGGAACGAGTTTGTGATGGAACCCGGTCGCTTGGACGGTCCCCGCGATGCCTGCGAGCGCACCGCCGATAGCGAAAGCACCGAGCATGTAGCCGTTCGTGGGTATGCCGAGCAGGAACGAGCTCTGCGGATTACGGCCGACCGCTTTCAGTCGCAGGCCGAATCGGGTTCCCCGCAGGAGCAGCCACACAAGGAAGACGCCCACAAGCCCCAACACGACGGGGACTACGGGCCATCCCGTTCCGAGTGCCTCGATCTCCGGCATCCACGCAGCATCCCGGAAGATGTCGGTGCCGCTCGTCGAGGCTACCCCGGTTCGCTTCCATGGTCCGAGAACCAGATAGACCACCAGACCTGCCGCAACGAAGTCGAGGCCGAGGCCACCGAAGATCTCATGCACACCACCGTAGGTCTTGAGAACGCCGGCAATGAGGGCCCAGACAAGACCACCGATTGCTCCGGCAATGATCGTTGCCGGGAGAATCACCCACACCGGTCCGGGGAGTGATCGAGCCACCCAGCTTGCCGCAATGGCGCCAACCACGACCTGTCCTTCGACACCGATATTCCAGAGACCCGCAGCGAACGTGACGACGAGTCCGGCCGATGCGAGGAGGAGCGGCGACCATGCAAGCAACGTGGCCGACATCTTCGAGGCGGATCCGAATGAGCCTTCGACGAGGAGCCACAGCGCTTCGAAGGGTGGCGCACCGGCTAAGAGCAGCAGGATGATTCCGAAGGCGAGGGCAGCGGCGAGAGCGACGAGTGTCGGTGAGGCGGATTTCAGAGCTCTCATTTCCGCTCCTTCCCACCGATGAGGTAGCCGAGTTCCTCGCCGTCTGTATCCGAGGCGGTTCGCACGGCGAACACATCCCCGGCGAAGAACACAACGATTCGATCACTGTATCGGAGCAACTCGTCGAGGTCGGCAGAAGCGAAGACGATCGCAGTGCCATCACTGCGACGACTCAACAGGCGCTGCCACACATATGCGGCCGAGCCGACGTCGAGGCCTCTCGTGGGATGCTCGAGGAGAAGCAGCCGAACGTCATCGGGGATCATCGCCAGGAGGAGTCTCTGCTGATTGCCCCCCGACAGAGCCTCCGCCGGTGAAGACGGGCTTCCTTTGATCGAATAGTCGTCGATCTCCCGCTCAGCGGCTTCGTTCGCGGTGTCCCAGTCGATGAAGAAGCCCGTGTCATCGGAGACGAGTTCAAGGTGCTCCGCTATCGAAATGCCCTCGACAAGTCCCTCCTCCAGGCGTCCGGCAGGGAGGTAGTGGACGCCGGCCGCGAGATGGTCTCGATATGACGCCTTGTTGAGATTCCTTCCATCGACGGAGAGTGCCCCGGAAGTTGGATCCAAGAGACCGGCGCAAGCGCGCAGCAACGTCCTTTGTCCGCTGCCCTCAAGACCGGCGAGACCGATGACCTCACTGGCGGCGCACGTAAGGTTGAGGTCCTCCACTCGTGTGGTGCCCTCCTCGATGGTGACGTGAGAGAGTTCGAGCACAGAGCCCCCAAACGGGACTGGCTCTCGGTCTTCTTCGACGAACACGCTCCCGAACATCTTCTCCACGAGCACGTCCGGCGAGACCGGCATCGGCGCCTCATAGACGACCTTGCCCTGTCGGATCACCGTGACCGAGTCGCACAGTTCCTCGACTTCCTCGAGCTTGTGGGACACGAACAGCACGATCAACCCGTCCTCCGCGAGGTTGTGGAGGGTTGTGAACAGTTGGACACGCTGGGTCGCTGAGATCCCGGTCGTCGGTTCGTCGAAGATCAGCACCCTGGCACCGAGCCACATCAGACGTGTTATCTCGAGCTGCTGGCGCTCTCCGACCGTGAGATCGCGAGCGAGGCGTTCGGGGTCGAAACGGAATCCAAGCTCGCCGCTCACACGTTCGAGCTCTGCCCGCGCACTCGATCGATCGAGCCGCTCCGGTCCCGGGCTTCCAAGCACGAAGTTGTCGAGAACCGTGAACGGGAGGAACACGAGGGGATCCTGGTGAAGCATCCCGATGCCGGCCTGGATGGCGTCTGCCGGAGAACGCAGGTCGAGGACCTGTCCGTTGAGATCTACCTCGCCCGAGTCGGCCTCGTAGAAGCCCGACAGGATCTTCATCAGTGTCGACTTGCCAGCACCGTTCTCTCCAAGAATCCCGTGCAGCGAACCTTCCTCGACTACAAACGTGACACCATCGCTCGCCCGTACGGGACCGAAGTGCTTGTGAATGTCCCGTATCTCCAGCGCCATTGAGCCGCAGACTAATCACGGGACATCGGCCAGTACGCGATGGGGGAGGCCGGTTCGGCCTCCCCCATCGTCTCATCGAATCGGTTGGCGTCAGGCGGAGCTGGCGCCCTTCATGCCCTCGAGCAGCTGCTTCATGTACCAGAGCTGCAGATCGCTCCCGGTCTCACCTTCGGCGAGGAACGGCGAACCGTCCTGATAGTTGAGCGGTCCAACGAACGGGTTGATCGAGCCGTCGCCGAGCCCGGCGATGAACGCGTCGAGCGTGCCTGTGGCGTCACCCGGGAGGGCGTCGCCCGTGACCCAGCCGATCATGCTCGTATCTGGGTTGTTGATGTCCGCCCAATCCGGACCGATCCACTCGAAAGTGGCGCCAACGCTGCCGGCGATGGCTGCTTCAGTAACCTCGAGATATGAGGGACCCCAATTGAAGTACGGAACACCCAAGCAGGCTTCGGGTGCTTCGCTGCACGCCCCTATGAAGTCATATGGAATCGCCCACACGGACTCGCCTGCTGCCGAACGCTGTCCGGCAACCACGAGGGCTTCCGTCGTGTCGATTCCCGAGACCACAACATCCGCGCCACCGTCGAAGAAGCCGTTGGTGACCTCAGTCGGATCGAGGGTTACCCCGGGGATGTTGAACCAGAAACCGATCCAATTGACATCCATGCTGAGATCAGCGAGATCGTTCCCAGCTTCCTCCCAGCAATACTGCGCACCGAGGTACACGGAGCTTGCGAGGCGACGTGTCTCGTCGTTGATGAGGGGACCGAGGTAGGCAATCTTGCCCGTCTCTGATGTCATCGCCGCGGCACATCCGGCGATCATCTTCCCGTAGTACATCCTTCCCATGAGGTTGCCAAGATTCGTCAGATCACCGCGGTAGGCCTCTCCTTCGGCCCAGGCACTGTCCCCTGAGGACCAGATCATCGGGATTTCCGGGTGAGCCTCCGCAGCAGCTTCGATGCCGTCGCGCATGTCGTCCGACGTCGCGAAGATCAGCGAGGCGCCCTGCTCGACCATGTCATCGACAACCTGTTCCACGGACGTTTCCGGACGGTCGGAGGGATTGACCGAGTCCAGCGAGATCATCGTCGCTCCGGTGTTCTCCTCGATGTACTTCCCGGCCTCGAAGTGGGCCTGAGACCAGCCGCGATCGTTCTCGGGTCCAACAAGGATCATCCCGAAAGTGAACCCTTCGCCCGACATGGCCGCGGCCGTAGTAGTGGTCTCCTCACCACCCGCCGTCGTCGTCGTTGTGTCATCGCTCGAGTCGCTGCAAGCCGCCGCGATCATCGCCAGCACGGCCAAGAGTGCCAGCAGCCCGAACATCCGTCGTGGTCGCTTCATCGATCCCTCCAGTTGTTCTCGTCACTTCCCAGAATCAACGCCGGGCGACTAGCGACCGGCGTTCGAACCTGGCTCGTTCACTCTAGGCTTCCCGAGCGGTGGTGCTGTGTCGGTCGACTTGCGTTCATTCCATTCCCGCCCGAAACTCTCCGACATGAATCGATTCGCGCAACGCCGCACCCAGTTCATGGACGCGATCGGGGACGGTCTCGCGATCATCCCTGCCGCCGTCGAGAGCGCCCGCAACGACGACGTGAACCATGTGTTCCGTCAATCGTCGGACTTCTTCTTCTTGACCGGATTCGACGAACCAGACGCTGTGGCGCTGTTCGATCCGAAACACGACCAGCCGTATGTGCTCTTCGTCCGGCCGCGCGACCCCGAGATGGAGGCGTGGAACGGAAAGCGCGCGGGCATCGATGGCGCCACGGATCGCTTCGGAGCGGATGAGGCCTTCCCGATCTCCGAACTCGAGAAGGTTCTCCGTGACCGCCTCCGCGATCGCGACACTCTGTGGTACTCCGTAGGTTCCTTGATCGATTCGCGAGTGCTCGGATCCCTGCGCCAGGCGAGGAGCATGAGCATCAGGGCCGGCATCACCGTCCCATCCTCGATCATTGATCCGTCGCCGACGCTCCATGAGTTCAGGCTCATCAAATCGCCCGACGAGATCGAGGCTCTCCGCGAGGCCTGCCGCATCTCGGCGGAAGGCCACTCCGAGGCGATGCGATTCGCCACTCCCGGACGGTCCGAGCACGATGTGCAATCGGCGATGGAGTATGTCTTCCGAGCGTCAGGTGCCACACGCGAGGGGTACCCGTCGATCGTTGCCTCTGGCGACAACGCTTGCATCTTGCACTACACGGAGAACGACCAGCCCCTGGGGAACGGCGATCTCCTCCTCATCGACGCTGCAGCCGAAATCGGCTACTTGTCTTCGGACATCACTCGCACGTTCCCCGTCAACGGTCGATTCAGTGATGCCCAGCGAGTCGTGTACGACGTGGTCCTCGCAGCTCAGGAGGCCGTCATCGAGGTCTGTGAACCTGGTCTCCCCTACACCGACATGCACGACATCGCCGTCCAGACGCTCACCGAGGGCATGGTTGCCCTTGGCCTGCTGCCTGGGCCGGTCGAGGATGCCGTCGCCTACGGCTGGTACCGGGAGTTCTACTTCCACGGCACGGGGCACTGGCTCGGCATGGACGTTCACGATGCCGGGTCATACCGTGCCGATGGCGTCGGCCGGCCACTCCAACCGGGAATGACGTTCACGGTCGAACCGGGCATCTACGTTGCCCGGGACAAGACGGTCCTCGAACTCGCCAAGGTGCCGTTCGATGTGGACGCCGAGCGGGATCTCGCCTATCTGGAGGGCGCATCCGAAGCGAAGCGGCTCCTCGACAAGCGGCGAGAGGAAGCAGACGTCGTCACCCATGAGGTCCCCACACAGTTCCTGGGTATCGGTGTGCGGATCGAAGACGATCTGCTGATCACATCCTCTGGAAACGAGAATCTCACACGCGGTGTGCCCGTCGACCCCGACGAGATTGAGGCTCTCTTCAATGAAGCCCCGACGGTGCCGATCATGTCCAGATCGGATCTCTACTCATAGGCGGCAACGCCTCACGAACCGCGGAGTGACTTCCTGAACGATTCGAGAGAACGAACGACGTTCGCAGCATCGTCGCCGATCCGTGGGAGCTTCGCCGAGTTGCGCTCGTAGCGACTCTGTTCGTGCCGCTCCGGGACTTTCGGATCGTCGACGTCGTCACGATCGCTACCGAACATGTCTTCAACGACGTCCTCGTCCGTCTCGTCGGACTCGTCGACCGGTCGAGCGTCGAGCGCGGCGTCATCGGAAACGGATACAACGCTGGCGGCCAACGCCTGTTCGTCGGTCAATCTGATCCGCTCAGCGTTAACGCGCTCGGCTTCCTCTTCTACCTCGGCACGGCGACGCTTAGCATCGGCTCTCATGTTCTCAGCGGACTCTGCGGCCTGCACCGAGATCCGTTCAGCTTCCGCTGATGCCTCGGACGTGATCTCCTCCGCGCGTTCCGACGCCGAACGCAACACCTGTTCGGCGGCTTCATGGGCATCGGTGGCCCGGGCGATAGCCTCGTCGGCAGTGTCGGCTTCGACGGTTCTTTCGGTCAGCTCGGCCTCTTTGCGCTCGACTTCGGAGATGCGCAGTCGAAGCTCGTCTTCGGCCGCGTCGTGCTCGGCCGAGCGTCGGTTCAACTCATCCCTGCGACCGGCGAGTTCCGCCCGGGCGTGCTCGATCTTCTGGACTTCCGACTCCAGATCAACCCGGCCTTGCTGCATCTCCCCAGCCTCAGCGTGCAACCGCTCGACCTCGGATCGGGCCGCTGCGGCTTCACCCTCGGCTCCGGCGCGGATCCCCACGGCCTCGCGCTGGGCGCGCTCGACGATCTCGAACGCTTGCCGTTCGGCGTCGGACAGGCCCGCAGCCTGCTCGCGTGCGGCCGACAGCACTCGATCAGCCTCATCCCTCAAACCGATGGCCTCGAGACGGATAATCTCGGACTCCTCTTTCGCCGCCTCGACCACTTGAGCGGCGCTCCGAGCCTCTTCCTCGGCTTCTGCGAGAACGTCCGCAACATCGCTCTCCCGCGCGTCGACGAGCTCAGTTCTCGCCTTCAGCCCTGCGATGGCTCCCTCGTTCGCAGCTTCCGCTTCTGCGACCCGCTCAGCGGCGATCGCCTCAGCCGCAGACACGACTTCGGCGGCGCTATCTTCAGCGGACTGGAGAATCTCGAGTTGCTCCTCGTACTCCTGACGAACCGATGCCGCCTTCTCCCGCATCCTGGCAACGTCTTCACGGGCTGCAGCGGTCAT
>CAZWDQ010000078.1:0-9074 GCA_964632475.1 uncultured Acidimicrobiaceae bacterium | reverse complement strand
CCCTGTCGAGGACTGGTGGCCGATGGAAGCCGATGGGTGGTACGTCGGGGGGTCATTCCCGGTCGAGCTTGCGATGTCGGGCGTAGTTGTGATGAGCTGCGCGTCGTTGGACGGCGGCACCATCTATAACGAGACTCCGTTCGACGAGACCGCAACGATCATGTCTTGGATGAAGATGACCGTTGACGTGCATCGGGATCAGGGTGCCGATCACAAGACCGTTGCCTTCGTGGAGTTGTATACGACAACGAACGAGGCGTTCACTGTGAAACCGTACTGGGACCATTCGTTCGCCTGGTCAGAAGTCTTCGAGCGTCCAATTCCGGATCCGCTCGGATAGGTCTCCGGGGGAGCTATCCACAGCCCGTGTTAGCCTCTCGCACCCGCGGGCGAGTGGCGGAAATGGCAGACGCGCAGGTTTCAGGTATCTGTGAGGTAACACTCGTGGGGGTTCAAGTCCCCCCTCGCCCACGCTTATGGCGTATTCCTCTTACACGCCGGTCCGTCAGCAGCGGCGAAGGCGCTGGTCGCTGACGCTCCTTGTTGCGTTGATCATCATCCTGCTCGTTGTGTACGCGGTTCTCCGCCGCAGTGACGCGCGCGGCATCGCCGACTACCTGGCGGTGGCCCAGCAAGTAGCGACAGAGCAGGCCGAGACGGCGGACGACCTGGAGACGCTGTTCGTCACGGTCACCGACGTCGAGCGTCCCGAAGTGATGAGGCGTCTGGAAGCCCTCCGGGTGTCGGCCGAGGGTTCCGTTGAGACGCTCGCCGCCACAAGTGTGCCTTCCGACGCAGGAGCGGCCAACGGATACCTCGTCGCAGCGACGGGATCCTGGAACAGTGGCATCGAACTTCTTGATGACGCCATCGTGCTCGTCCTCGACGGGTCAGCCGAGGCCGGTGGAACCGAACTCCTCGAGGAAGCATTCGACTTCCTCCGACTCGGCGATCTCGCATACAACGAATTCCTGGACGCGGCTGACGGTCTCGACGACGCCGTCCCCGTCGGCGACATTGAGGTGGTCGCGTTCACGAGCGAGGAGCGGTCGATTGAGTACGACGCCCAGATCATCACGCTCCGATTGAACTCTGTCTACAAGCTCGGCGAACTCCACGACATCGCTGTGACGGCTATCACCGATCCCGACGTGCTCGGTGAGAGGAACAACGTTCCCGTGGTGCCGCACACCGAGCAGTTCATCGTCCAGGCGGTTGTGGCGAACCAGGGCAACGAACCGGAACCCCTTGTCAGCGTGGATCTGGCGCTCATCCCCACCGACGGATCAGAGGGACGGGTGGAGGTCAAACAGACGGTTGCCGATCTCGAGCCCGGTCAGGCCAGGACGCTCGTGTTCGACACCCTCAGACTCGAGCCAGGGGGTCTGTACGAGTTGGTAATCACCGCCGAGGTTGACAAGGATGAGGACTCCGAGAACGATGAGTGGCGCATGGTCTTCTATCAGAATGAGAACACATGAGCGACTGGCTGGTCGTCGGCATCGTCGTGCTGGTCGTCGTGCTGGCGATCTGGCAGGCAATCCAACTCCAACAGATCCGCAAACAGGTTGACGCAGTACCGAAGGACGGGAACGTCTTCACACTGATCGATTCGACGACGTCTCGCCTCAACCGGGTCGAAGCAGGGTTGACCGCCCTGGATCAGCGGGTGCAAAGCATCGAGGCTCGGCTGCCGTTCGCCATCACGCGAACCGCCGCCGTCTCGTACGATGCCTTCGGGAACATCACGGGCCAGATGTCGCGGTCGATGGCGCTCCTGAGTGAGTCCGGCGACGGTGTCGTTCTGTCGATCCTCGTCTCCCGCGAGGAGATGCTGTTCTTCACCAAGGAGATCCGGGCCGGAGTAGGCAGTGAGATGCTCTCCCCGGAGGAGGACAGCGCAGTCACCAAGGCCATGGGCCGGTAGCATCCTCCCATGATCGACGTAGGAATCCTTCGTGAAAGCCCGGACGTACTCGCGGCAGCCCTGACGCGCCGCGGCGTCGAATTGGATGTCCCAGTCCTCGCTGCTCTCGACGTCGACCGCCGCTCAGCGCGGGTCGATGCCGAAGAGATGCGATCCCGCCAGCGAGAGGTCGGCAAATCGATTGCCACCCTGAACGGGGACGAGAAGGCGACGGCGATCGCCAAAGCAGGCGCTCTGGCGGAGCGATACAAGGCTCGCTTGGCAGAGGCCGATGATCTCGACCAGCGATTCATGGACCAGTGGGTGACCCTGCCCAACATCGCAGACGAGACTGCAGCGGATGGGTTCGAGGAGGAAGACAGCATCGAGATCACCCGTTGGGGTGAGCCGAGGGTCTTCAACTTCGAGATCAAGGACCACGTCGATCTCGGGACGGCTCTCGGAATCATCGACATGGAGAGGGCCACGAAGATCTCGGGAAGCCGATTCGGAATGCTGAAGGGCAAACTCGCACTCCTCGAGATGGCAATGGTCAGATGGGCTATGGACCAGCTCGACGGGCACGGGTTCACTCCCGTACTTCCCCCCGTCCTGGTCCGGGAGCAGGCACTGTTCGGGACCGGGATCTTCCCTGCCGAGCGTGACCAGGTCTACTCGGTCGAGGAAGACGATCTCTACCTCGTCGGCACGTCGGAGGTGCCCCTTGCTGCGATGCACGGCGACGAGATCATGGAATCCGGCGACCTGCCGGTGAGATACGCCGGGTTTTCGACCTGTTTCAGAGTGGAAGCCGGAACGTACGGGAAGGACACGCGGGGCATGTTCCGTGTCCACCAGTTCGACAAGGTCGAGATGTTCAGCTTCGTGCACCCGGATCGCTCCCGTGAGGAGCACGACTTCCTGCTCGCGAGAGAAGAGGAGTTGGTGCAAGCGTTGGAGATCCCGTACCGGGTCGTCAATGTCGCGGCCGGCGATCTTGGTGCGCCCGCGGCGAAGAAGTACGACATCGAGGCCTGGTTCCCGGGACAGGAGCGCTACCGCGAGATCACGTCGACATCGAACACGACCGACTATCAGTCGCGGCGCCTGAAGATCCGGTTCAAGGATGAAGAAGGCAGGAACCGGCTTGTCCACACGTTGAACGGCACGGCGATCACCGGCCGGGCCCTGATCGCTCTTGTAGAGAATCACCAACAAGCCGACGGAACGATCGTCATCCCCGAGGCCCTCCGTCCCTACACAGGCTTCGATGTCCTGGATTGATCCGCAGCACGAAGTGCCGCGGATCAATCAACACCCATTAGTGAGTACTGAGTACCGGGTAGATCGACTTCCGTACTCAGCACTCAGTACTCCGTACTCAGTACCGGCGCGGATCGCCCCATGAGCAACGGCACCGTCTTCACCGACATCGCCGGGCGGTATGACCGGCTGAATTCGATCTTGTCGCTCGGGCGTGATCAGGCGTGGCGACGGACGGCCATCGATCGGTTGCCGGAAGGAAGGATTCTTGATTTGGGGGCCGGCACCGGGGCCGCCAACGACGTGTTCGGGGGTCGAGAGATCGTTGCGTTGGATCCGTCCCCTGAGATGCTCGCACTCGACGACGCTGGGATGAGAGTTGTTTCCGTGGGTGAGCGGCTTCCCTTCGCCGACAACTCGTTCGACGCCGTCTTCTCCGCATACGTCTTCCGGAACCTCGACTCGGTGGATCAGACCCTGATCGAAGTACATCGAATCCTTCGGCCGGGAGGAAGACTGGGTGTGGTGGACCTCGGTCGACCGGTGGGAACCATCAAGGGCTCCATCCACCGCGCTGGAACATCGGTTGCGTTGCCGCTTGCGGGGATGACGATCGGTGCCCGCGAGGAGTACGCCTATCTCCACCGAACCCTTGACAAACATCCTCGACCAGAGGTGCTCCTCGGTTCGTCACCCCTTCGCCTTGTCGACACCTGGCGAATGGGTCCAATGGGCTTCGTCTGGGGAGCGATTCTCTCGAAGGATCCGGCTTCGCCGGATGCACTGAGTACTGATTGCTGAGTACTCGGTTCCTGTCATGCTCTGCATGACAAGAACCGTGCACCCGCCGTCGAACGGCGACATCCGGCGCGTCCCGGGACGTCGGCTCCGGTCGGGCTGTCCCGTAACACCCGGGACGGTTCGCTTAGGGCTGCTTCCTTCCGGACCTGACCCGATTCACGATGTCCCGCCGTTGCAGGACCCGACTATCAACACCAACTGATCCCGGCGCTAGTCCCGAATACCGACCGCCCTCGGGCGGGGATTCAGCCTCGCATGAAGAGGTTTTCGAGTTCAGGGCACCCCTAGCGCCCCGCCTAGCACGTCCGGCAATGGTAGCCCCGGGTCGAAGTTGACCGTCAGGAGACTCGCTCGGCAACAAAGCGGTCCATGCGCTCCCGCGCAGCCTCACCGTCGCGGGTCGGAGCCCCGGCGAATCCGTGTGCCGCGCCCGGCGCGACAGCAAGCTCGGCAGCGATTCCTGCCGCCGTCCACCGTGCGGAGAGCAGCAGGGTGTCGTCGAGGAGAGGATCGAGTGTCCCCACGGTGAAGAGCGCCGGTGGCAGGTCCGATAGATCTGCGTACATTGGGGAGACCTCCGGATCGGTGACATCCGCACCGCCCGCATACATGTCGGCGAACCACCGACAGAGTGCGGTGTCCATGACGAGCATGCGATCACCCCAGTTGCGGGCGCTCGGTGTAAGGGAGAGGTCGAAGAACCCGTACGTGAGGTTCGCTCCCGCGAAACCCGTGTAGTTGTGTTTGTCTCTCATCCGCAACATGGCGGTGACGGCGAGGTGAGCCCCGGCTGAGGACCCGCCCACGACGATCCGATCGGTTCCGAACTCGGCAGCGGCGTTCTCAATGACCCAAGCGGCTGCGGCCTCCGCGTCGTCGGCAGGTGCCGGATAGGGATGCTCTGGAGCGAGGCGATAGTCAACCGAGACAACGGCGACACCAGCCCGCCGTGCGGTCTCTTCGAGTCGTCCGTCCTGGTAGTCGGCTGCGCCCATGGCCCATCCGCCGCCATGGAAGTGGAGATAGGCGCCGTTCACGGTGTCCGGTGTGAACACTCTGATCCCGAGGTCGCCGAACGGTCCCGGGATGACCCTGCTCAGACCGTTGTCCGAACGAATGATCGGTCCGAAGAGCCCTCTTCCCGCTGCCCGGGCCTCGCGCAACGCCTCGATCCCAACCTCCATCGGGTTCGGAAGGTTGGCGGAGAGGCGCTCGAGTTGTTCGTTGAGCGCAACCGTTTCCGGGTCAACAAGAGAAGGATCGAACGACTCAGGATCGAGATGCATACCAGGGCGCTCCCACGAACAGGTACTCAGTACTCAGTACCCAGTACTCAATACACCCGGCGAAGCCGGGTCAAACGCGGAGGGGGAGGGATTCGAACCCTCGAAGCGTTTCCACTTACACGCTTTCCAGGCGTGCGCACTAGGCCAGACTATGCGACCCCTCCGTAGGATGGGGAGTGTAGAAGCGAAAGGCCATGTATTGGATTGGGACACAGCGATGGAAGCGGCACTCGAAGAGGCTGCATTGGCCCCTGCTCACGGGGACATTCCGGTTGGAGCCGTCCTGCTCGACGAGCACGGAAATGTCGTCACGCGGGATCACAACCGACGAGAGGAACGGGGCGACGCAACGGCGCACGCTGAGATGCTCGTCCTCTCGGCCCGGTCACAGGAACTCGGTGACTGGCACCTCGACGGGCACACGCTCGTTGTCACGCTTGAGCCCTGTGCGATGTGTGCCATGGCTGCCGTTTGGTCCCGCGTCGACCGAATCGTCTACGGTGCAGCCGATCCGAAGACGGGCGCCGTGTGGAGCCTGTACAACATCCCCCAAGACGAACGCCTGAACCACACGTGTGAGGTCGTCGACGGTATCCGAGAGTCCGAAGTCGCAGGCCAACTGAGAGACTTCTTCGCCGAACACCGCAAGGCCGACTGAAGCCGGACCTCAGTACACTCTCGCCGAGTAGACCGGCTCTGCCCGGCGTGCCCTGTACTCAGTACTCAGTACTCAGTACCAAGCACGGCCGGCTTCGCCGGCTTCGGAGGGGTGACAGAGCGGACGAATGTGACGGTCTCGAAAACCGTTGGGCCGGATTCCGGTCCCGTGGGTTCAAATCCCACCCCCTCCGCGGTAGCCCAGGTTCGCCGGGCGTATCCAGTATTGAGTACTGGGTACTGAGTATCCGCTGTCGACCACCGACTGCTCGCTACTCAGTACTCGCTGCTCAGTGCGGCCGGCTTCGCCGGCCTCGGAGGGGTGACAGAGCGGACGAATGTACTGGTCTTGAAAACCAGCGAAGCGCAAGCTTCCGAGGGTTCGAATCCCTCCCCCTCCGCGGTAGCCCGGCTTCGCCGGGCACACCGAGCCGGGGGTTGGAGCCAGCAGGTGATGGCAGACGGTCCTCAAGCTCCAGCGCGTGCCCGTTAGCCTTCCGGTGATGTCGAGATCAGTCAATCTGCGCTTCGGAGCAGCCCTCATCGCCAGTGCACTCGTAGCCGCCGCCTGTGCCTCCACTGCCGAACCCGCCGCCACCACGACCACGCTCGGCACCACAACGACGACCACCACCACGGTCCCGCCGAGCACGTCGACGACGACCGAAGCGAGTACGGGAAATCCGTACGGCGGCGTAGCGATCGTCGCGGACGACCAGGAACCGCCGACTCTCAACCCGTTCGCACCCGGAGGGGACAGCTTCATCGTGTCGATCGTCGGGCAGACCTACTTCACGGGTGTCTACGAGATCGACGGCCGCACGCTCGAACTCGTCCCCGAGGTCGTGACGGAACTCCCGACGACGGCCAACGGGGGTGTCGTGGTCAACGAGGACGGGACGATGACCGTCAAGTACACGATCCGCGACGAAGCGGTATGGGAAGACGGAGTACCGATCTCTGGCGGCGACTTCGCTTTCACACTCGAAACGCTTCAGAACCCCGACGTGAACGCGGGCTACAAGGTCGAAGACGTGTACGACTCGATCGAGTCGTATGAGGTCGGACCGAAGACGTTCTTGTTCGTTCTGAATCAGCCGACGATCCTCTACGAGCAGCTCTTCCGGGTCCTCATTCCGAAGCACGCCGTCGAAGGCTCCGATTTCCTCGTTGACTGGAACGACACGATGTGGCCCTCGGGCGGTCCCTTCGTCTTCACTTCGTGGGAGAAGGGCGACAACATCACCGTCGAACGGAACGACAACTACTGGAAGACCGACTCGGAGACGGGCCAGCAACTCCCGTATCTCGATGCCATCGAGTTCCGGTTCATCCCCGAAGCCGAGTCGATCATCCGGGCGTTCAAGGCTCGCGAGGTGGACGTCATCCAGCCGCCTCTCCTCCCCGAGACGATCGACCAACTGGTTGTCCTCGAGTCAGAAGGCGTGAGCGTCCACCTTCCTCTCGGGCCCGTGTGGGAACACATCAACTTCCAGTTCGGCCCCGGTCGCCTGGAGATGAACGGGAGCAGCCTCAACCAGAAGCTTGACTACCGAAGGGCCGTCGCTCACCTCATCGATCGTGACGCCATCGCGAGTGTCGTCAGCGACTACACGGATCCTTTGCCGTCGTACGTCGATGCCTTCTCTCCCTTGCTATCGCACCAGGCGTGGGACCGCTATCCGTACGACCCGGACAAGGCCCGTGAGTTGGTCAACAAGATCAAAGAAGAGGAACGCACCGAGACGATCACGGCGGTCTACAACACGACCGGAAACGGTGACGTCCGGGTACGCATCGGTGAGGCATTGAAACCGATGTTCGAGGCCGTCGGCATCGACTACGAACTCGAACTCCAGGACTCGCAACTCTTCTTCGGTGAGACGCTCGACAACGGAACATGGGATATCGGGGAGTGGGCGTGGGTTGGTTCGCCGGGGCTCGGAGGTCTCGTTGCCATCCATGACAACTTCGACCCCGAGGCACCGCCTCCCGACGGATCGAACTACTACCGCTGGGGAACCGAGGACTCGTCGGTACGCGACGAGCACACCGAACGATTCGCAGAAGTGCGTGATCTGATGAACGAAACGTTGGACGCCGAGGAACTCGAAAGCCTCATCGCTGAGGCGGAGGAAATCCTCGCTGATCAAATGGTCATTCTTCCTCTGTACTCCCGACTGGTTGTCGGTGCCGTTTGGGAAGATGAGATCACCAACTTCGTGATGAACCCCAGCCAATCGGGCCACACTTGGAACATCGAAGAGTGGTACCGGACGGACCTCTGAACCATCGTCTGTGCCTACGACCACAACTGTTGTGGATCTAGACACAAACGTCGGGTACGGCAACGACGAGCGCCCTGATAACCTTGCCCCAATCTGGAGAGGTGGCCGAGCGGCCGAAGGCGCTCGCCTGCTAAGCGAGTAGGGGGTGCAAGCTCCCTCGAGGGTTCAAATCCCTCCCTCTCCGCGGGATCCGAGTGTTGCGCGCCCGGATCCGTTCGATACCCCTCGCTGCTTCCACCACGTCCGCGGGCGGTGCGAGCTCGGCGGGGCCGCCGAGCCGTAGGTCGGAACCCACGGGCGCAGCCATCACGATGTGTGAGCGTGCCATGTTGAAGCGCAGATCGCCCAAGAACGCGTATGAGATTGCGTTGCATGGCTTGTTCGATGCTTCGTGCATCGTGACGATTGAGGCGACCCCTTCGAGGATGGTCGCCATGTATCGTTCCCGCCATGCCCGATGCCCCGAGTTCCGGCAAGATGATGCCGTCCGTCGAAGACGGCGTGCTGACGATTCAGCGACGCACCTATCGCTCTGGCGACTTTGTCCACGTCATCTTCAGTTTCTTCGCGGCGTTGTTCGCGGTCCTGTTCCTCATCATCGGTGTCGCGAACGACACGCTGTTCGACGGTCTCTCTATCCCCATCGTCATCATCGCTCTGACTGCATACGGCTACTTCGGCCTTACCCGACTCGTGAATCGGCGGACGGTGACGGTGAGCAAGGTCCGGGCAACAGCGAAGGACGGGCCGCTCCCGCAGTTCGTGAGAAGCGTCGATGCGGGCCTTGACGAATACGGGAAAGTGACGGTCCGGTCCGTGATGCGCTTCACCTTTCCTCCAACCAGCAAGTACCGCCTCTACTACGTGGGAGGG
>CAZWDQ010000077.1:0-9090 GCA_964632475.1 uncultured Acidimicrobiaceae bacterium | reverse complement strand
TACTGATCTACTGATCTACTGCCAAGCCTTCCAGGGCTTTGCGAGCTGCTTCCTGCTCTGCTCGCTTCTTCGACGTTCCCGTTCCGGTCGCGAGGTCAACACCGGATGAGAGGACGATCGCCGTGAAACGCCTGGCATGCTGGGGCCCCGTCTCGGTGACGCTGTATTCGACATCTCGCCCGTCCGCGACGAGGACCTCTTGGAGCCTCGTCTTGTGGTCACGGCCTCCCGGAGTTCCGGCCCTCTCGGCGATCATCGGGGCCCAGTACTCAAGCACGATCTGTTCGACTCGTTCGATACCGGCATCCAGGTACACCGCAGCCAGGAGCGACTCAACCACGTCGGAGAGGATCGAGTTCTTGTCTCTCCCACCGGTGGACTCCTCCCCCCGGCCGAGGTTGACGAGTTTCGGGACGCCCCACTGTCGCGCAACGAAGGCAAGGGCCGGCTCAGAAACTACGGCTGCTCGCAGGAGAGTCATCTCACCTTCGGTGGCGGTCGGGAACTGCTCGTAGAGGTATCGCGTGACCGTGACCTCAAGGACCGCATCGCCGAGGAACTCGAGCCGCTGATAGTCCGAAGCGCCAGGGTGCTCGGATGCATACGATCCGTGACTCAGAGCCGCGGCGAGTAGCGCTTCGTCACCGATCCGGTACCCGAGCAATTCCTCTAGCGACTCAGCTGCTCCTTCTGAATCGAGCGCCATGCCGCTCATCCGCGAGTGCGCCCGATGCCGTCGGCGATGAGCTCGACAAGACCGTGTGCTGCTCCGTCGGCTGCCATCACGACGGCATTTGCGATCGCGCGATGTGAGCTGGCGCCGTGTGCGATGACCACGACTCCCTTCGTGCCAACAAGGTGTGCCCCGCCGATGGTTTCGGAATCGATCATCTGACGGAGCTCCATGAATGCCGGCATGAGTTCGGCGAGTGCCGCCTGGTACTTCTCTGCCTGCATCGTCTCGAGGAGGTAGCGGAACATCGCACGACTCGTGCCTTCACTGGTCTTGAGCAGAACGTTCCCCGTGAAGCCGTCGGTGACGAAGACGTCGGCAGTGCCCCGTCCCAAATCGCGGCCTTCGATGTTCCCGACGAAGTTGATGCCTTCGGAATCGGCGAGGAGAACATAGGCCTCCTTCTCGAGGTCCCTGCCCTTTCCTGCCTCTTCACCGATGTTGAGGAGTCCGACGCCCGGCTCCTCGATATCGAGAAAGACTTTCGCCACGGCACTTCCCATGACGCCGAACTGGGCGAGGTTGATGGGCCGGACGTCCAGGTTTGCACCGACATCGAGCACCACCTCGCGGGTGGGAAACACAGAGGCGATCGCCGGCCGCGAGACTCCCTTCAGCCGGCCGATCACGAACGCTGCGGCTGCGATGGCAGCGCCCGTTGAGCCCGCCGAGACCACACCTTCGGCTTCACCCTCTTTGACGAGGCGGGCGGCCACCATGATCGAGGAGTTCTTCTTCTCGCGTACAGCGCGCGCGGGATCCTCGCTCATTTCGATAACTTCGTCGGCATGAACGACGGGGATGTCGGCGTCGAATCGATCGAGCACCGGAGCGATCTGCGATCGATCGCCGACAAGCACGACGTCAACGCCTTGCGCTGCCGCGCCTATTGCTCCGCGTACGATCTCAACCGGAGCGTGGTCACCGCCCATCGCATCAACGACGACTCTCGCCATCGCGCGATCAGGCTTCTGCAATGATCTCGCGACCGTTGTAGCTACCGCATTCCTGGCACACACGGTGCGGAATGTGCTTGGCACCACATTGTGCGCAGGTGGCCAACGTGGGGGTCGACACCTTCCACTGTGCCTTGCGCCGGCGGGTACGGGACCGCGACATCTTCTTCTTCGGAACGGCCATCAGGAACCTCGTTTGTTTCGTCAGTCCTCGGGCGGGAGAAGGTCGCTCAGCACGGCGAATGGTGAGCCGGTGTCGTCCGAATCGCTCGGGGAGTCGGTATTCAAGTCTATTCCTGCTGTAGTCACAACTCCCTCGCAGGATTCCTCGCAAATCGGGAGAAGGGGCAGACCGAGCAGTGTCTCGTCGCGGAGGAAGGCCTCCAGGTCGATCGTGGTGCCTTCGATTGGGTACGCGTCCTCGCCGGGATCGACTTCGAACAGTCCCGCAACAGGGCTGCAGCCGTCATCGACGAACTCGACGAGGCACCGGCGACAAGTGTGCTCGACGGCGTAGCAGACCTCTCCTCGCACGAGAATCCCGCCGGGTACCGGCCCAACGGTGAGGTCCGCGACCAGCGACGGTTCGGCCAGGATCCTGCTCATCTCGAGAGCCCAGTCCACAACAACGTCAATCACAACCGGCCGGAGAGGTACATCCCGACCCAGCAGGTCAGAAACGTCAACAAGAAATGGTGAGCGAATCATGGGCGAAGAGTATCCAGTACTCAGTACTCACTACTGACTCACCGGGGGTTCCGGCTGGGCGGGCAGTGTCTGGTGAAGTTCGGCTCTCGCCTCTCGGATGTACCGCAACAGTTCAGCCAGCACCTGCTCGGCTTCCGCGAGGTGTCGCTCTGCGAAGTCCTCCGATTCGAGGCGGATCCTCCGAGCTTCGGTCTCCGCATTGCGGACCAGGGTGTTCGCTTCTTCGACCGCCTCCTGAACGATGTAGGACTCAGAGACCATCTGCTCGGATCGCTGCTTCGCGTCTGAGAGGACCTCTCGGGCCTTCTCGTTCGTACGAGCGATGTAAGCCTCGCGCTCACGGATCATCCAGCGTGCGGCACGCAACTCCTCAGGCAAGGCACTCTGGATTCCTGCGAGTTCGTCGAGTGTCTCATCCTGATTGATCATCACGCTGTTCGACAACGGAACCTGACGAGCGTTCTCGATCTCGATCATCAGATTCTCGATCGAATCGAGAATCTTGCCAGGGACGGGCGGCGGCGGCTGTGGATGGTCGGGGTGTTCCATGGTCATGCGTAACGCTCCTTCAATGCGGCGGCGACGCTCGCGGGTACGAGAGCGTCGACCGCTCCGCCGAGACGGTATACCTCCTTGACCAGGGAAGACGACAAGTAGCCGTACTCGGGTTTCGTCGCCACGAATAGCGTGACGATTCCGGACAGGTGGCGATTCATCTGTGACATCTGGAATTCGTAGTCGAAGTCAGTGATCGCCCTCAGACCCTTGACAACAACGTCGGCACCGACCTGTTCGGCGTAGTCAACGAGGAGTCCCCCGAACGACCCGATTCGGACGCTCTTCCAATCCGAGCAGAGGTCGGTGAGCATCTCGGTCCGTTCGGCTTCGTCGAAGAGGTAGGTCTTCGACGGGTTCTTGATGATCCCAACGACCACATCGTCGAAGATGCCGGCGCACCGCTCGATTACGTCGAGGTGCCCATTGGTGGGCGGATCAAAACTACCGGGGACGAGCGCCACCGTCACGACTGCTCCTTTTCGAAGATCCAGATCTCACTGTCACCGTACCGTTTCCGGTCGGTGCGCTGTAGGTTATCCGATTCGGGCGTCGTTCCCCCAAACCGACGATGGAGCACGACCGTTCCGTGACCCGAGATGCGGTTCGCGATGAGTCCCAGGACCTTCTCAACGCCCCCGTCCTCGAACGCGTACGGGGGGTCGACAAAGACCAAATCGTAGATACGTCCGTCGCTCCGAAGGAACGCTTCGACGTCGCGCCTGACGGTCGTGCCACCGAGACCGACGGCATCGATATTGGCGGCGATCACCGCAGCCGCCTCACGATTCTGCTCGACGAAGACAGCGGAATCGGCACCCCGGCTCAGGGCTTCAAGCCCAAGCGAACCGCTTCCTGCGAAGAGATCGAGTACGGCGGCACCGGCGACGCGAGCTTGGAGGGAAGAGAATACGCCCTCCTTCGCCCGACTCGTGAACGGACGCGTGCCGGCACGCGGTGCTGCCAGACGGCGCCCCTTTGCTTCTCCCGCGATGATTCTCATCTCAACTCCTCGTGAGCCATTCTGCCGTGTCCCCGAACAGCAACGCCGCCTCGTGCATCACACTCTCGACGAATGGGCCGATCGGATCGGCGTCCACCGCCTGTTGGGCGACCTCGCTCGCTGAGGTAAGGAGCTCGCGGTCGCGCAGGATGTCGCCGAGTCGGAGGTCTCCGGCACCAGACTGGGTTCCACCGAAAACGGTTCCCTGGCCTCGAATCTGAAGATCGATCTCTGCAAGCTTGAATCCATCGTTTGATTCGACCATCGCTTCGATTCGCCGCTCACCGTCGGGAGTCGTGGGATCGGCTGCAAGGAGACAAGAGCCAGCGTGCTTCCCCCTCCCGACGCGACCCCGGAGTTGGTGCAGCTGGCTCAAACCGAATCGATCCGCGTCCCTGACAACCATGAGCGTGGCATTCGGCACGTCGATGCCGACCTCGATAACCGTGGTCGATACGAGGACGTCGACTTCCCCTGCTCTGACCCGGTGCATCACGGCCGCCTTCTCATCGGACTGCATCTGACCGTGGAGGAGTTCGCATCGAACGTCGGGAAGCGCCGCCTTCAACCTGGCGAACTCGGTGGTCGCGGACCTTGCATCGATCTTGTCGGAGTCGTCGACGAGGGGGCAGACGACGAACACCTGCCTCCCCTCTCCCACCGTGTCCCGGATGCACCGATTGATCTCGGGGTCGGCCGATTCAGGGACCGTGTCAGTAGCGACGTCGGTGCGCCCGGAGGGCATCTCCACGATCGTCGAGACCTTCAGATCGCCATAGGCCGCCATCGCGAGGGTCCGCGGAATTGGCGTCGCCGTCATCAAGAGAAGATCGGGAACACCCTCACCGCCGTTCTTGTCGCGAAGCACGACCCTTTGCTCGACACCGAACCGGTGCTGCTCATCGACCACTGCGATGCCCAACGAATGGAACTCAACATCGGACTGGATCAGCGCCTGTGTACCGAACGCGATGTCGATGGTTCCGTCCCGCAGCCAGGCGAGGCCTTTCGTGCGCGATATGTCACCGTGCACGAAGTTCGTGGTCACTTTGCTGCCCGTGAAGAGCCCGATCCGAACCCCGCGCGTCGCCAGCGGCTCGGTATGGAAAAGGGACGGCGTGCCGCCCTCGCCGACGTCCAGGATCGGAGGGTCGAGACCAGCGTCTTCAAGTGCGAGCTCGGTTCCGAGATAGTGCTGGGTTGCGAGCACCTCGGTTGGCGCCATGACGGCTCCCTGGTGGCCGCTCTCTACAGAGGTGAGCAGAGCGATAACGACCACGACAGTCTTCCCTGAACCGACCTCTCCTTGCAGGAGTCGGTGCATCGGCTTTGGGCTCTCCATGTCCTCGAGGATGTCCCTGATCACCTTGTCCTGATCTGCCGTGAGCCGGTACGGCAATTCGTTGTTGAACCGATCGTACAGTTCGCCCTTCACGGAGTTGGACACACCGTTCTGCGATTCGAAGTCGTCGTAGGCGCGGGTCTTGAGGGCCATCTGGATGCGCAGGAACTCGTCGAATATGAGCCGTTGGCGAGCGGGGCCGACGTCGTCGAGGCTCTCCGGGAAGTGAATGTTGGCGAACGCCTCGTCGCGCCCGACGAGCCCCAGCCGACCAAGGACGTCGGCGGGAACGATCTCGGTGATCGGCCGTGAGCGACGCACCGCGTTGCCCATCGACATCAGGAAATCCCGGGGCTTCATGCCTCCGGCCTTCGGGTAGATCGGCAGGACGCGGCCAGTCACAACCGCATCGTCACCGTTCAGGCGATCGAGGTCCGGCGCCTTCATCTGTAGGTTCCCTCGAAAGAGCTCAGCTTTGCCTGATAGCGCCACTTCCTCGCCTTCCCTGATCCTCAGGTATGGGTTGAACCAAACAGCTTTGAGCGTGCTCGTCCCGTCGCTGATTGTCGCCTCGACCATGGTGCGACCCTTGGAGATCCTCCGCGTGGAGGCACGGTGTACGACTCCGCCGACCGTCACCTCTTCACCGATCGGAACCGAGGACAGGTCGAAGAGTTGCGAACGATCGAGATATCGGCCGGGAACGTGGAGCAGCAAGTGCCCGACCGACGCGATTCCGGCATCGGTGAACTTCCTTCCACGCTGGGGGCCGATGCCTTTGACTCGATCGATCTGTACGTCGAACAAATACGCGAGGGATCGCCCGGCTGTCTGGTCGCTGCTGGTGCTCACGGGACCATGATGGCGGGTCCGAGATCCAAGATCGTTGTATCGGAGAGACTGCTAGCCTCCCATGTCACCTCAGGAGGTCCCCCAGACATGTCATATCGGTGTGAAATCTGCGACAAAGAACCGTGGTTCGGGAAGCAGGTCAGCTTCTCCCACAAGCGTTCCAGTCGTCGGTGGCTCCCCAACATCCAGAAGGTTCGCGTTCGCGATGGCAGCAACTCCAAGCGCATTCGCGTCTGCACATCATGCATCAAGGCCGGCAAGATCGAAAAGGTCTAGTGCCGTGCAAGGTTTCGTCAAGGTCTACGACCCGAAGTCGGGGGTCGGCGTGATCATGCGAGACGACGACCGCTCTGAGGTGTACCTCCGCCCTGGCTCCCTCGACGGCTCCATGTTCCGCATGCTCCGGCAGGGTCAGCGTGTGATCTTCGAAGCCGATGAGGACAACGGTCGCCTTTACGCTCGCGATCTCCGCTTCGGCGCAGACGGATACTGAGCTCAGATCTCACAGCTGTCCTCATCTCCTCCCTCGTACCGCTTCGCTACAATGGGGCTACGACGCGAGGAGGAAGACTTGGTTCGAGCGTACATTCTGATCCAGACCGACACCGGTCGCGCTGCAGACGTTGCAGGAGGCATTCGCGGATTGCCGGGCATCATCTCTACGGATGCTGTGACCGGTCCCTACGATGTGATCGTATTCGTTGAAGCGACGGACGTCGACGCACTCGGCCAACTCGTCGTCTCATCGGTCCAGCCGGTCGAAGGCATCGTCCGAACGCTCACCTGCCCGGTCATCAGGTTCTAGAACTGCTACGCAGTCCATACCGGGTACCTGGCCCGGGAGAATCTACGGGCGGTTGAGGGCGAGTTCGATGAGTTCGTTGCAGAGTTCTGCGTAGCTCATGTCGGTCCCCATCCACATCTTCGGGAATCCGGAGATCGGAGTGAAACCGGGCATGGTGTTCACTTCGTTGATCAGGAAACCGCGCCCGCTCTCTTCGAAGAAGAAATCCGCTCGTGCGAGACCCGTGCCCTCGATCGCTTCAAAGGCTCTCGCAGCGAGGGCACGCACCTCGGCCATCCGCTGATCGGACAACCGTGCGGGCACCTCGAAGTCGCTTGCGTCGTCCTCGTACTTGGAGTCGTAGTCATACCACTCACCCGCCGAATGCACCTCACCCGGTAGAGCCGTTCTCGGTCCCTCCAGGACGGCAACCTCGATCTCGCGGCCCGAGATGAACTCCTCAACGACGACCTTGTCTCCGTACCGGAGGGCTTCGTCGATCGCTTCCTTCGCCTCCACAGGTCCCTCGGCCTTGCTAATGCCCACCGAAGAGCCGAGTTCCGCGGGCTTCACGAACACGGGAGATCCGAGATACCGCAAGAGAGAGGAAACGGTGCCCGACGGATCGCTCCGATACTCGGTTCCCCTCACGACTCGCCATCGCGACGTCGGAATGTCTGCCGCTTCGAAGATCTGCTTGGCGATGTCCTTGTCCATGGCGAGCGCCGACGGGAGCACGCCACAACCGACATAAGGCTTCCCTGCGATCTCGAAGACACCCTGCATGGTGCCGTCTTCGCCGTACGGACCGTGCAGGACCGGGAACACGACGTCGTAGCCAAGATCATCGTCGCCGACGAGGAGGCGACCATCCGGCAAACGGATCGCGGCCGGTCTCCCCTCGACGCGGAACGGACGGTGAGATGCATCGATGACCCACCATTCGCCGTTTCGATCTATCCCGACCGGGATGACATGATGCCCGGCCTCGAGGAGCGCGTCGTAGATGGCTACAGCCGACGTGCACGACACTTCATGCTCGGCCGAGCGGCCTCCGAACAGCAAGAGGACACGAGACATGCGCGCAGACTACCGGCTCGATCGGCGCTGGAGCGGAAATGCGATGGTCAAGACTCGCCTGTCGAACGGTCCAGCGCCACGGCGTGGAACCCGCCGTCGACATGGATGATCTCACCGGTCGTCGACGGCGCCCAGTCCGAGAGCATCACGCACACCATGCGAGCGACCGGTTCTGGATCGTGGATGTCCCACTGCAGTGGGGCGCGTTTGTGCCAGGCGTCGATGAACTCCTCAATGCCGGGAATCGACTTCGCCGCGACCGTGGCAAGAGGACCAGCCGAGACGGCATTGACCCTGATCCGGTCATCACCCAGATACCGAGCGAGGTAGCGAGTGACCGACTGCAGCGCAGATTTCGAGACGCCCATCCAATCGTATGCGGGCCAGGCCAACGAGTTGTCGAAATCGAGAGTCACGAGGGACCCTCCGCCGGCGTTGCGCATCAGCGGCAGCAATCCGGCGGCCAGCGTCTTGTAGGAGAACGCCGACGTCAGGAACGCTGCCGCGGCGGATTCGGATGGTGTCTCGAGGAAGTGCCCCCCGAGGGCATCTTCCGGTGCGAAGGCGATCGCGTGAAGAGCCCCGTCGACGGCGCCCCACCGATCGCCCAAATCGGCGACGAGAGCATCCATGTGATCGGGGTCGTTGATGTCGAGTTCCAGTACGGCTGGAGGGTTCGGAAGCCGCTTCGCTGAACGTTCGGTCAGCCGAATCGCTCGCCCGAACCCGGTGAGAACGATCTCCGCACCCTGCTCCTGGGCGATCCGAGCGGCGTGCCACGCGATCGACCCATCGGTGAGCACACCGGTGATCACCAGTCGTTTCCCATTCAGCAACATACGTTCCTTCCGCCTCGGCAGAGAATCATAGATTCGGTTTCATGCCACGTTGGCCCAGGCCCGGAATCCGAGGCCCATCACGAAGAGAAGCAGCAGGCCGTATGCCAGCGCCGGGTGACGTGCAAGTTGAGCGCGATACAGATATGCGAGGCTCAACGTGACTGCGATCATAACGCCGTAGAAGACGTGGAATCCGTTCGCCGGCCGAAGCCCATCCATGTAGAGCAACGTCCCGGCG
>CAZWDQ010000076.1:5898-9151 GCA_964632475.1 uncultured Acidimicrobiaceae bacterium | reverse complement strand
CGGTTGTGGTCTTCTCTGCTGTTGCCTTGGGAGCGGTCTTCTTTGGCGTGGCCTTCTTGGCTGTGGCCTCGGGAGTCGTCTTCTTGGAAGCTGTCTTCTTCGGAGCAGTCTTCTTCGCAACCGTCTTCTTCGGGGCGGTCTTCCCGGCCTCGGTCTTCTTGACCTCTGCCGGCGCCGGAGCCGACACGCCGGGGGTGAACTGCTCGCGCCAGTTGTTGAGCGTGGTCTCGAGCTGCTCGCGCAGGATCTCAACCTTCTCCTGGAACTGATCGACGTCGACCTTCTCCTGGATCTGCTCGAGGACCTTGGCCTCCTGGATGTGCTCGACGCCATCCTGGAGCTGTCCCACCATGTTCGACTCGCGGATCGAACCGCTCAGATCGCGGCCGGCGGCCTCGAGCTCAGCGAGCGAGGTCTCCATGAACAACTGAGTTCCGAAGTCCATGACCATGCGGCTCGCGCCACCTAGGTCGGCGATCGAAGCCTCGGTGAACAGGTCTGTTCCGAAGTCCTTGGTCTTGCGGCCGGTCACCATCGGGGTTCCGACGGCGATGTAGAACACCTTGATGGCGTTCTCCTTCTGGGTGTTCATGACGGTGGTCATGTCGTCTCCTTCTGTCCATTGCCAACGAAGCTTCGATAGATCTCCGTTAGCGCTTGTTGCTGGGGCTTGGTGAGCGTCGCGTCGGACGCGATGGCGTCTTCAACGCTGGAGCGCTCGATGTCGTCGAGGAGTCCTGCGCGCTCGTAGAGGGATTCGGTGCTGATCTCCAATGCTCGTGCGAGCGATTTCAGGATCTCTGCCGAGGGCTTACGAAGGCCACGTTCGATCTGCGACAGATAAGGATTGGAGATGCCTGCCTGGTCGGCGAGCTTCCGAATGGACAACGCTGAACGTGTCCGCTGCTCCTTGATGAACGCGCCGAGATCTGGAACGGTTGGGCTCTTCACGATGATTGCAGTATATCGCAGAGTGCTAACTACTGCAAGCACGGGGCCCGGCCGTCCAGGACAATCATCTAGGAGAAGGCGGTCCCTCTTCCAGCGAGCAGCGTGTCGAGGCTGGTCTGCACCGACCGTCGAATGTCCTCGGATCGTTCCAGCATGCGGAGCGGATCGGGCTCAACGCCCGGGTTCTCCGGCATCACCGGCGGGAGGAAGCGGATGCGCCATCGCACCGGCAGCGGGACCGGATTGAGGAACACAGCGATCTCTTCGACCCGCTGCTGCGGGAAGATGAACCGGACAAGCTGGGCCAGGCGCTTCGATACGGCGACGGCAGGATGGACTTCCTCCGCGCCGAGGATCGCGACAGGGACAATCGGCGTTCCGGTCTGTTCGGCGAGTTGTACGAAGCCGCCACGACCGAATCGTTGCACGTGATAGGCCTGCCAAACCGGCTTCATGAACCCGGACTCTCCCTCGGGGAACACCCCGAGCATCGCTCCGCGCTCGAGGAGATGACGAGCATCCTCACGAGTCGCGTACACGGCACCGACCTTCCGATACATGTGGGACACCCACGGGAGCATGTTGAAGATCTCGGTCGCACTCACACGGACCCTGCGCGGCTTGGGTGCCTCGTTCAGGACTGCAAGCGCCAGCATCGCTGCGTCGTACGGCAGGGCCGCTCCGCCGTGGTTGGCGACGATCATCGCGGGTCCGTCCATGGGGATGTTCTCGATGCCGTCTACTTCGACGCGGAAGTAGTCGTAGTAGATCCCGTTCAGGACGTGCCACACCATTTCGTGAACGACGGGGTCGAGGCCGATGGCATCGATGTCATAGGTCGCAAGGTGGAGGTGACGCAGGAGCGTCGGCCACGTGTCGAACCCGAGCCGTCCTGTGATGGGCACCGCATTGTCGTACCGCTCGCTGTCGGAGTGCAGGGAGCACGCCTCTTTGCCGCGAATGACGGGAAGGCCACAGCCGTGTCCCTCGATGCTTCGCCATCGACATCGCCGTTCTTGGTCCACGAGATCTGCCAGACGATCGTAGAGGTCGGTTCTGCGTGCACGGGCCTCCACGCGGTCTTCTTGACTGACTCCCGGGATTGGGATCATCGGGCCGACATCGTCTTCCGAAGGGGCATCTCCGGTGCTCTCGGTCTCGACCAAGGCATCGATGAGTTCGGCTTTGCTCATCTTCGATCGTCCGCGAAGATCGATCGCTCTCGCACGATCGAGAAGCTCCGGTTTCTTCAGTGCAGAGAGTTGTTCGCGAGTCATTGGTCGAATCCTGCGGATACGCGACCGTAGGCAACCATCGTCGTCTGGCGGCAAGTGAGGTACGGATGGAACCCCAGGGTGTCTTCCATGCCGGAGGTGTCCATCACCCGGCCATGCTTCAGCAAGGCGATCGTGTGCTTCTCGAGCGGGATCCCGGCTCTTGCGACACCTCGCAGCGCAGCGTGGAATGCGCGCTTCGGGAGCGGCTGGGGCACCCTTCGGCCGAGACGGAGAATTCGGGAGAGATAGAGCTGACCGTTTCCCGCGACATTGAACGTGCCCGGTACCGGGTTGTCGATCGCATGCAGGAACACGTCCAGTGCGTCCCTCTCGGAGATCAGCTGCATCCGAGGATCGAAACCGAGGAGCGTTGGCACACCGGGGAGGGTGAGATAGGCGCTGAGGGGGTTGCGGATCGTCGGACCGAAGATCGGAGCAAGACGGAGAATCGTGTAGTCGACGTGATCGTGGCGTTCGGCAACGTCGCGAACGAACGCCTCCATCTGCTCGAGGTCACGCTGGTACCGGCCGCTCGATCGCCGTGGTTTGGAATCGGTGGACAGGATCGACGGCGAGCGAGGTCCGGCTCCGTAGATGGCACCGTCCGACTTGACCACCACGTGCCGGATCGTCGTACACCGTCCGATCGCGCCGAACAGGGCCTGGGCTCCCACCGTCGATTCCTCGTGGGCGCGTGTTGTGCCGTGAAGGGCAGACCGGTCGACGGTCTGAAGATGAACGACCGTGTGCGGCTTCACGTCGAGGAGGAACCGGGCGAATGAGAGCTGATCGAGACTGAGACGTTCGAAGGGTGACGAGAACTCCTCGATCGGATCGAGATCGTCCACGGCGAACACCCGGGTGTCGAGCGTTCGCTCGAGGTTCTGAATGAGGCGACCACCGGTCCGGGTGGCTGCGCCCGTCACAAGGATGCGCCGCATGAGTGGCAGGGTAGAGCTTGTGAGAATCGTGCGACGAGTCAGCGGAGAGATGTGAGACGTGAGACAAGAGATGTGAGACAAGAG
>CAZWDQ010000076.1:0-5798 GCA_964632475.1 uncultured Acidimicrobiaceae bacterium | reverse complement strand
GTGAGACAAGAGATGTGAGACAAGAGGGAGCGATCGGAGTCTCGTGTCTCGTGTCTGGTGTCTGGTGTCTGCCCGTGAACCCCTAACCTTCAAGACCCACCGGAAACGAGAACATGGCAGGAGATGGAAGCTTGATCATCGTGATGCGTGCAGAGGCGACGCGCGAAGACGTCGACCATGTGCTTGCCAGGCTCGCCGCGGTGGATGCGGAAGCCCATGTCTCCGAGGGGAGCAACCAGACGGTGATCGGCATCGTCGGCGACCGCACCAGGGTGCAGCAACTCCCGTGGGAAGCGTTCCCCGGCGTCGAACGTGCCGTTCCGGTGCTGAAGCCCTTCAAGTTCGTGAGCCGAGAATTCCAGCCCGATGATTCCGTTGTCAACGTCGGACCGGCGAAGATCGGCGGCGGCCACTTCGCCCCCATTGCGGGCCCGTGCGCCGTGGAGACGAGGGATCAGCTCTTCGCTTCTGCAGCCGCAGTGAAGAAAGCCGGCGCAACGATCCTTCGCGGCGATGCCTTCAAGCCGAGATCGTCACCGTATGCCTTCCAGGGGCTCGGCGAGGCAGCTCTCGTATTGCTCGCCGAGGCTCGGGAGGAATTCGGTCTTCCGTTCGTCGTTGAGGTGCTCGATCCCCGCGACGTGGATCTCGTCTCCTCTTATGCCGACCTGATCCGTGTTGGCACGAGGAACATGGCCAACTTCTCGCTCCTCTCGGAACTCGGACGCCAGGCGAAGCCCGTCATGCTCAAGAGGGGATTCACCGCAACGATCGAGGAGTGGCTCAACGCCGCCGAGTACATCTACAAAGAGGGCAACCACAACGTTGTTCTCTGCGAACGAGGGATCCGTACGTTCGAGACTGCCACCCGGAACACTCTCGATATCTCGGCCGTGCCGATCGTCAAGGGATTGTCCCACCTTCCCATCATCGTCGATCCGTCGCATTCCGGTGGTCATCGTGAACTCGTTACCCCATTGTCTCGCGTCGCCGTCGCCGCAGGAGCCGACGGATTCATAATCGACGTGCACGCTGCTCCCGAGACAGCCCTCTGCGATGGTCCCCAGGCGATCCTGCCGGGCGAGTTCGCCGAACTCATGGACGAGGTTCGTGCGCTCGCTGCGGTGATGCACGTCGAGGTCTGACCACCGTGCCGCGAGCACTCATTTCCGGGACGGGGCTGATCGGGACTTCGATCGCCTTGGGTCTCCAAGACATCGGTTGGGAGACACTCGGCTGGGATCCGAATCCGGAGTCACTCGACGGCGCCGTTCGAACCGGGGCCGTCTCGCCGATCGATGGCCTCAACTCGGTGGTTCTCGAGGATGACGATCTTCTGGTTCTGGCCGGCCCGCCGTCGGCCGTTCGTTCCACGTTGAGCGAATTGGAGACGAAGGCTCTGGTGTTCGATGTCGCATCGGTGAAAGGCCCGATTCTCGAGGTCGTTCAGACCGAACGCTTCGTCGGCACGCACCCGATGGCAGGCCGGGAGGTCACCGGTCCCGAAGCGGCACGGCCGGGACTGTTCCGGGGCGCCACGTGGGTGGTGGTGCCGGACGGAGCGGCCGAATCAGATGTCCTGGCAGTTGAGACCATCGTGACGAGCCTCGGAGCCAGACCCGTTCGGATGGGCGCGAGAGACCATGACGCAGCCGTGGCCCGGATCAGCCACCTTCCGCAGATCGTGGCGGCTGCACTTCTGGATGGAGCAGGGGAGGTTCCCGGTGCCATGGATCTGGCTGCCGGTAGCTTCCGCGACCTCACCCGGGTTGCTGCGTCCGATCCTGCCATTTGGATGGACATCTTGACGGTGAACCACCGGGAAGTGATGGAAGCGGTCGAGGCGCTCCGGACCCGACTGGCTGCGCTTGCGAATTCTGACGCAGACCTCAACGCGACGCTCGTGGAGGCCCGTCACCTGAGAGCCTCCCTTGGACCCGAATTGGCCGTCGTGCGAGTGGCCCTTGAGGATCGCCCTGGTGAGATGGCTTCCGTCGGGCATGCGCTCTCTGAGTGTGGCGCCGATCTTCGTGACCTTCAGCTTCGTCACGCCCCGTACGGCGGTGGCGGCATCCTGACATTGTCCGTGAAGGCGGGGGAAGAGTCCGTCCTTCGCTCGGCGCTCGAGGCAGAGGGTCTCAGTGCGGTCGTTCCATCAGTCGAAGCAGACTGAGCGTTCCCACAGCAATGCCATGCTCGATGGCTGCCTCGTCGAGATCGAACGTCGGGGAATGCACGTCGACCGGGTGACCGTTCCGACCGACACCGAGCCTGACCAGCGCTCCCGGAACATCTTCGAGGAACCATGAGAAGTCCTCCGAACCCATCGACTGGGGTGTCGATTGGACGCCATCCGGTCCGAGGGCTTCGGTCGCAGCCCGTCTGATGATTTCGATCACCGAGCCGTCGTTGTCGACCGGCGGTGAACCCCTCCGGTAGTCGAGTTCCACACCTGCGTCGTAGGACGCGACGATGTCTCTGAGGTATCGCTCGATGAGATCGGGCAGACTCCGCCACACGTCGACCTCACGGACGCGAGCAGTGCCAGAGAGTTCGACGACAGAGGGGATGGCATTCGCCGCACCTCCCCCCGCGATCCGACCGAACACGAGTACCAGGTGTCGCTCCGGTCCGAGTTCCTCGGCGAGCCGAATCGGAAGATCGGTCACGACACGCGCCGCGACATTCACAAGGTCGACCGTCCGATCAGGCCTCGAAGTATGACCTCCGGGACCGGTGAGTCGAATGTGGATCTTGTCTGCGGCGCTGGTGATCGGACCGACCCGCAGACCGACTCTTCCAGCCGGGAGGGACGGATCAACGTGATAGGCGAAGATGGCATCGAGGTCGTGATGAGCGCCTTCTTCGACGAGTCGGGCAGCACCGGACGGGATGTCTTCCTCCGCCGGTTGGAAGAGGATCCGTGCTGCTCCCGGTAGATCACCGAGAGCAGCGAGGGCCCTGGCGATCCCGACACCGATCGCAGCGTGTGCGTCGTGGCCGCATGCGTGCATCAGGCCGTCTACCTGTGATCGGTAGGGGGCACCGGTCTCCTCCTGGATGGGGAGGGCATCGATATCGGCTCGGAACCCAACGATTGGCCCGCCTGATCCGATCTCGACGAGCAGGCCGATTCCATCGGGGCGAATCTGGGGTTCGAGACCGTGCTCCTTGAGGGCTTCGGCGATTCGGTAGGTGGTGCGCCGTTCGGTCCATGCGATCTCGGGATGGCGATGCAGGTCACGTCGCATTTGGACGGCATCGGGAGCGATGGCACGCGCATGGGCGGCCACACGGTTGGTGAGATCGGACATCGAACTGGATTGTACGGGTTTGCGGCCCCCGCGTTCTCTACGCTACGGGGACAGGAGGGATCATGACGACAGAGCCGAGTTTCACGATCGGGATCGAGGAGGAGTACTTCATCGTCGATCGAGAGACCCGGGATCTCGTTCCTGATATGCCCGACGGCTTGATCGCAGCATGCGCGGAGATCGCCGAAGGCATCGTGAGTCCGGAGTTCATCCGTTCGCAGATCGAAGTCGGGACGCCGGTCAGTGCCTCGGTCAAAGAGGCACGTGCGCACCTTGCTCAACTCCGTCTCGACGTTTCCTCCGTCGTCTCCGAGTACGGCATGGCGATCATCTCGGCGTCGACGCATCCATTCGCGGCTTGGGACGAGCAACTCCACACCGACAAGGTTCAGTACAACATGCTGGCGGAGGCACTCCAGGGCGTCGTTCGCCGACTCTTGATCTGCGGCATGCACGTGCATGTCGGAATCGAGGATGAGGACGTACGCATCGACCTGATGAACCAGGTGCTCTACTTCCTGCCGCACTTGCTGGCACTGTCCGGCTCGTCCCCGTTCTGGCATGGTGACGACACCGGGCTGAAGTCCTATCGAACCGCCGTGTTCCGCACGTTGCCTCGTACCGGGATGCCGGACGAGTTTCTCGACTGGAGCCACTACCAGCGCCACGCCCAGATACTCGTGCAGTCGGGGGTCATCGAGGATGAGACGAAGTTGTGGTGGGACATCCGGCCCTCGGCCCGGTATCCGACGCTCGAAATGCGCTCGACCGACATCGCGACGCGTCTCGACGATGGGATCACACTCGCAGCGCTCTACATCTCGTTGCTTTCGATGCTGTTCCGCTTGCGACAGGACAATCAGCGGTGGCGGGTCTACTCGAGGATGCTGCTCATGGAGAACATCTGGAGGGCGCAGCGCTACGGCATCTCGGAATCGCTGATCGACTTCGGGACCGGCCGACTCGTTCCGTTTCCAGATCTCCTAGGTGAGATCCTGGAGCTGATCGCCGAAGACACCCACCGGCTCAACTGTGTTGAAGAAGTGGCGCACGTGCACGCCATCTTGGAGCGCGGCACCAGTGCCGATCGTCAGCGAGGCATATACGAAGCAGCGGTCGTGGCGGGAGCTGACAAGCACGAAGCCCTGATCACCGTCGTTGACTTCCTGATCGATGAGACAATATCCGACCTATGACAACGATCAGGATCGCCGGAGCCCAGCAGGACTTCACCGTCGGGGATCTCTCAGGAAACGAGGCGCGCATATTCGAGGCGATGCGCTGGGCTGAGGACGTCGACGCCGACGTCCTCGTGCTCCCCGAACTGGCGATCGTCGGCTATCCGCCCGAGGATCTGGTGTTGCGCGAAGGATTCGTTTCGGAGAACCTCCGTGTACTTGAACGACTCGCCGAGACGTCCGGAACGTGCGCCGTTGTCGTCGGGTTCGTCGATCCGCTCGATACGGGAGTTGTCGACGACGATTCTGTGGAGCGACGGGTCGCGAATGCTGCCGCGGTGCTGGCCGAAGGTCACATCGTGGGGGTGTATCACAAGGAGTTGCTCCCGAACTACGGCGTCTTTGACGAGGCCAGGTACTTTGCCGAGAGCCGGGAACCGGTGCAGCTGTGGAAGATCGGCGACGCCGTGGCCGGCGTGTCGATCTGCGAAGACATCTGGTCGCCCAAAGGCCCGCCCGCACGCCAGGCGGCGGCGGGAGCAGGGCTGCTACTCAACTTGAACGGGTCGCCGTATCACATCGGGAAGGGTGAGGATCGTGCAGCGCTACTTCGTGATGAGGCGGTTCGTAGCGGCGCGGCCGTGGTCTACATCAACTGCGTGGGAGGCCAGGACGAGTTGGTCTTCGACGGTGATTCGATGGTCTTCGACGCGAAAGGGACGCTCGTCTATCGCGCGGCGCAGTTCGATGCTGAGATGTTCGCGGTCGATCTTGTCGTTCCGACCGGACGAGATGCGGTCGTGCCTCCGGTCCCGGTCGTGCAGAAGATCGGCGAACGGACTCCTCGTCCAGATCCGGTGTCTCCACCCCGTTTGACCAGCGAAGCGGAGATCTACGAGGCGCTCGTCACCGGTCTCAGGGGTTATGTGAGGAAGAACGGATTCGCCGGTGTCGTCATCGGGTCATCGGGTGGCATCGACTCTGCTCTCGCTGCAACGGTTGCCGTCGACGCCCTCGGTCCAGATGCGGTCCACACGATCACCATGCCGACCCGCTACTCCTCCGAGGGTTCGGTTGCTGACTCGAGAACACTGGCACACAACCTTGGCTGTCATTTCGACGTCATCCCGATCGAGGACACATTCGAGTCATTCCTGACAACCCTCGATCCGCTCTTTCACGGAACCGACCCGGGCGTGGCCGAGGAGAACCTGCAGGCTCGTGTTCGAGGAACGATCCTGATGGGCGTTTCGAACAAGTTCGGAGGCATGGTCGTTGCGACCGGGAACAAGTCGGAGATGGCGGT
>CAZWDQ010000075.1:6541-9340 GCA_964632475.1 uncultured Acidimicrobiaceae bacterium | reverse complement strand
TACGGAATACTCTTCATCCCATGGATCCCCGCTCCGACAACGACGACGCGCTCGGCAATGGCGAATCCGTCAACTCTGTCCAGCCCTATCAGGCTCGTAAATCCTACGTGTGCCCCGGGTGCGAGTCCTGGATCGATCCCGGCGTCGGGCATCTCGTCGTCGTTCCGATTGACGAGCCCGATCTGCGCCGGCACTGGCATCGGGGATGCTGGTTCAAGGAGCAGCGTCGTAGACACGGTTCAACCGACACCCGGTAGCCAGCGAACGGTTGCCCCCTCGTGATGCAACTCGACGGTGACGAGATCGATACGCCGAATCGAAAGCGCTCCCGCGGCGCGACGGATCCTTGCGTTCTTGTCGTCGTCGAAGTTCTCCCATGGCCGGGCCCCCGGGCCAAGCCCCGTCTTCACTTCGACCGCAGCCAGGTGGCCGTCAACACGGACGACCAGATCGATCTCATCACGACCGACACGCACATTGCGATCGATGATGACGGCACCGCGACGTTCGAGAAAACGAGCGGCCACCGTCTCCCCGGCGACTCCAACAGACGTGCGACGCGTCGGCATCCGATGATCGTCTCAGATGCATATGACAAGAATCAGTTCGAAGATCCAAGAACCAAGATGGCGATCGGCGGTTACCAGGGGTCCGGCCCGACTACCGACGACCGACTTCCGACTACCGGAACTCTGATGGAGTGTCGGTCTCTTCGATGTTGACGTCGCGGAAGGTCATGACTCGTACTCGTTTCACGAACCGGGCTGGTCGGAACATGTCCCACACCCATGCATCCTCGAGTTCAATCTCGAAGTAGACGGAGCCATCAGCGGAGCGGGTCTTCATGTCGACCTGATTGGCGAGGTAGAAGCGGCGCTCGGTTTCGACGACGTATCGGAACAACGGGAGGACATCGCGGTATTCGCGATAGATCTGCAGCTCAACGTCGGTTTCGAATCGCTCGAGATCCTCTTCGCCCACTCGTGCCTCTCCCGTCCGTGGTCGGTGTAGCGATGCTACCTGCAGTCAGTCGATAACCCGGTTCCGGTCACAGCGTCGTCCAATGATCGACCGGCCACATGATCACGAACGCTCGTCCAACGATCGTGTCAGTCGCGACCGCCCCGAAGTACCTGCTGTCCTGGCTCGCATTGCGGTTGTCGCCCATCACGAACATCTGGCCCCGCGGCACGATGATCGGACCGAAGTCCGGCATCACCGATCCGGCCTTCAGGTATGGCTCGTCGATCGGGACGCCATCGATCAGCACCTGGTTGTCGATGATCTCGACACGCTCGCCGGGGAGTCCGATCACCCGCTTGATGAACTCGGATCGAGGAACGGAGAGACCGATCGCCTCCAGGATGTTGCGCCGTGCCGCTTCGACCATCGCCTCTTCCGGTGCTTCATCTCCACGGGGGTCGTCGAACACGACGACGTGGCCTCGCTGGAGATCTCCGATCTTGTAGGCGAGCTTGTTCACCATCACACGATCGTTGATCTGGAGGGTGTCCTCCATGGACGACGAAGGAATCCAGAAAGCCTGGAAGAAGAACGTCTTGATCACAACGGCGATGATGAGCGCCGCGAGGATAAGCAGCGGCAACTCGAGCCAGAAAGGAAGCGCCGCCTTCTTCTTCACATCGCCCGCGTCCTCGACCTCTGGTGGATCGGGAAGAACGGGTTCGAAGTCGGAGGAAGTCACGGATGGCACCCTACCTGTCGAGTCGGCCAAAGGGTCGCTCACCGGGCGCTCCGAGATAGTCATGCCAGAGCATCCTTGCGGCGATCGATCTGAGTGGACGCCATCCATCTGCCCGTATGTTCGACTCATCGACATCGGGAACATCAGGGAGGTCGAAGACCCTCCCCATCGAGACCTGGAGTGCCCGGTCCCCCGGCGGCCAGACATCGGGTCGACCGTGTGCGAACAGGAGATAGCAGGCCGCCGTCCACGGACCGATCCCCCGGATGTCGACGAGTCGATCCATTGCATCGGCATCCTCCAGAGCGCCGATCGTGCCCAGATCGATCGAGCCGTCCAACAACCCGTTCGCGACGCCCCGCACGTAACCGGTCTTCTGCCGGGAGAACCCGATGGCACGAAGCTGCCGGTCGTCGAGTCCGATGAAGCTCTCCGGTTCAATACTGCCGATCGCCCGCTCGAGCTTCTGGAACGCTGCTTCTGCGGATGCCAGTGACACCTGCTGCTCCAGGATGAGGCGAATCATCGTGGGGAATCCCGGGTCGCGCGACCACAACGGTGGAACGCCGTTTCCCTCTGCGAGGATCGCCAGGATCGGATCCATCGCCGCCAGGGCGGCGACGCCCGCCGACAACGACGCATCGTCGAGTGGCGCGACAACGACCCGCCGATTCGACGGGTCGTGTTCGATTGCAAAATCCCGGTGGGAACCGTTCAGTCGCGCTTCTCCTTGATCCGGGTGGCCTTGCCGATCCGGTCGCGGAGGTAGTAGAGCTTGGCTCGGCGCACATCACCACGGCGGAGAACCCCGATCTTCTGGATGATCGGAGCATGCAACGGGAAGATGCGCTCGACACCGACGCCGAAGCTGATCTTGCGAACCGTGAACGTCTCGCGAATGCCACCACCCTTGCGGGCGATGACGACGCCTTCGAACGCCTGGGTGCGTTCCCGTCCACCCTCGATGACGCGCACATCGACCTGCACGGTGTCCCCTGGACCGAAGTCCGGGATGTCATCGCGCAGCTGGGCGCTCTCGATCTGATCGATCGTATTCACGAGGTCCTCCGAAATCAGGGGTAAGAAGTGAGTGA
>CAZWDQ010000075.1:1374-6441 GCA_964632475.1 uncultured Acidimicrobiaceae bacterium | reverse complement strand
TCGATCTTCCCGTGATCGCCGGAGCGGAGGACTTCCGGGACCGTCCATCCACGGAACTCGGCGGGCCGGGTGTACTGCGGCTCTTCGAGGAGGCCGTCGCGGAAGCTCTCCGTCTCAACCGACGTCGGGTTCCCGACGACACCGTCGAGGAGGCGTGTCACGCCTTCGATGACGGCGAGAGCGGCGACCTCGCCGCCGAGCAGCACATAGTCGCCTATCGATATCTCCTCATCGACGAAGTGCTCTGCAATCCGTTCGTCGACGCCCTCATACCGACCACAAACCATCGTGATCTCGTCGAGTGTGGCGAGACGATCCAGCGTCGCCTGATCCAGTGGATTGCCGCCCGGTGTGAACAGTATTCGATGTGTGTGTGCCAGTGGGTCGAGCGCCGCGGCAAGCGGTTCGGCCATCATCACCATCCCGGCGCCACCGCCGAACGGAGCGTTATCGATCTGTCGGTGGACTCCCTTGCCGTGCTCCCTCAGATCGTGGAGCACGACGTCGAGCGTGCCGTCCTCCCGGGCCTTGCTCACGAGGCTTGTGTCGAGGGGAGATGTGAAGAACTCCGGGAAGATCGTGATGATATTGATCCGCATGGCGATGACGCTACCTGCGGAGGCCGTTCACCAGAAACGCAGCGGTCGATTCGGCGATCTCATGGACATGCTGTTTGGGGTCCGGCAGATTCATCACGACCCGTCCGCCCGCCATCATCGCGTCCTGGATGAGGCGCCCGACAAGGGGCCCCGGAAGTTCCGTGAACACTCCGCTTGTCACACCGGACCGGTAGATATCCATCACCTCGTTCGACAATGCCCGATGAGAGTCGGCGATCGCGAGTTGAGCATCTGCCGATAGTCGAGGAACCTCAGTGTGGAGAATCAACCCGAGATGGTCGATGCCAACGAACTCAACGAACCGGACAGTCAGCTCACGGAGCCGCAGATCGGGCGAGATGTCCGGGTCGACCTCGGCGAGGAGTTCATCGATGAGAACCGGGAGGTCTCGCTGCACGAGTTGAACCAGCAAGTCCTCCTTTGAAGCGAAGTGCTCGTAGAAGGTCGTGCGACCGATGTCCGCCTCAGCGGAAATATCGGCATGGGAGGTGGCTTCGTATCCGAGTTCTCGGAACAGCTGGGTAGCAGCATCGAACAGTTGATCTTTCGTGCCGTCTGCAGCGCGCTTCATGGAGTTCCTCCGATGACTCGGATGGTCGGAGCCGAACGGTAGAGGGTCGTGCGCCGTTGCGGCACTCGCCCGATCGCCTCGATCGCTGCAGTGAAGTCCTCCGCGCCCATCATCGATCCATGGGATGCCCCCGCTGCCGCCGAGATGTACTCATCCATCAGCGTGCCACCGAGGTCATTCGCCCCTGCAGAGAGAAGGGTCAGGCCGGCTTCCAATCCGAGCTTCACCCACGAAGCCTGAATGTTGTTGATGAGACCGTCGAATGCGATCCGCGCCACCGAGTGGACGAGCACGACCTCATCCCAGGTAGGACCGGGCCTGGCCGATCCACGAAGGTAGATCGGTGCGCCCATGTGAACGAACGGCAGCGGAACGAATTCGGTGAACCCGCCGGTGGCTCTCTGGATGATGCGGAGCGTCTCAAAGTGGTTCGCCCAGGCTGCCGGGTCATCGATGTGTCCGAACATCATCGTCGCCGTCGATCGGAGCCCGAGCCCGTGAGCGGTCATCATCACGTCGGCCCACTGCGCCGTCCGGATCTTGTCCGGGCAGAGGAACTCCCGGACGCGGTCATCGAGGATCTCTGCGGCGGTGCCGGGCAGCGTTCCGAGTCCAGCGTCGCGAAGCATCGTGAGGAACTCTCGAACCGGGATCCCCAACGTCTCAGCTCCTTGCCACACCTCGAGCGGGGTGAACCCGTGCACGTGCATGCCAGGGACCTCTGCTTTGATCGCTTCAAGGACGGTGATGTAGAACTCTCCGGTGAAGTCGGGGTGGATCCCGCCTTGAAGACAAACTTCGGTCGCACCGCGATTCCACGCTTCGACGGCACGTTCGACGACGTGCGGAATGGTCAGGAGGTAGGGGTCTTCACGCAGGTTCAGCGATCTGGGTCCCTTGGAGAAGGCGCAGAACCCGCACTTGTACGTGCACTGGTTCGTGTAATTGATGTTCCGGTTCACGACGAAGGAGACCGTCTCACCGTTGGCGTGCTGCCGAAGGATGTCGGCAACCGATGCGATCGCGTCGACCTCGGCGCCACGGGCTTCGAAGAGACGTTGGATCTCGTCACGGCTGGGGCGATGTCCCTCGAGTGATCGGTCGAGGATGCGGCGCAACTCGCCGCGAATAGCGTCTCCCCCGCCCTTGTGCGGTTCGCTGGCCCACGCGTCATCGTTCCACTGAGCGGAAAACCTCCCGGGCGGGTTCGGTGCAGGAAGGTCCTTCCCTGGAGCCCAATCCGTGCGGGGACGGACGATGCCGGAGGCGTCGACAAGATCGAGATACGTCTTGAAGGCGTCACCAGTGAGGTGATCCCGCGCCTCGTCGACGGTCACCTCGATCGGCAATGCGGTTCGCTCGACAAGCGGGAACGGAAGCATGTCGCGAAGTCGGCCGATCGTCTCCGAGTTCCACCCACGCAAGAGCAAATCTGTCGCTCCGCCCTCAACTGCTGCCAGAGCTTCTTCGGCACTGTCGACGAAGACGGAGACCCTCGGGTTCACCCCGGGAAGCTCCGCTATCTGGGATCCGATGGCAACATCGCTCCGTCCCACCCGTAGGAACGCCGCTTGCGTTCGGGCGAGCGCATCGATCGTGGCTGCCCGGTCGTCGCCCGCGACGAGCGTCAGCTGCCATCCGGGCACACCGCCCTTGCCGAGGGCGAGGGCCCGATTCGGACTGACGGCATGGGCCGGAGCGCATGCCTCTCCATCATCGCCGGCTACCGGCATGAGACCCGCAGAGAACGACGCAAGACAGTCCGCTTCGGTGAGGGCCTCGACTTCGACGGTGGTTGCACCCTCACGGCGCCTGCTCTCTGCCCATCGATCCATGATGGACTCGACAGGTCGCATCCGAACAAACGTGATCATCGTCATGTAGTCGCCTTCTCCTCGACCACAGCGTACGCCTCACCGTCCGCTCTCCCGACGAGCTTGCGCAGAAGAGTCGGATCGATCCATCGGTCGTTCACGAACTCTGGGTAGACCGGCAGACGTGGTCGGAGATCGAAGCCGGCGTCCTCCGTGACGGAGCGCAGTCGGTCGAGGCGGGGCCACGGTGCCTCGGGATTCACCCAGTCGATCGTCAGTGGCGAGACGCCGCCCCAATCGTTGATACCGGCATCGAGGTAGATGCCGAACTCGTCGGTCAGGTTCGGTGGAATCTGAACGTTCATCTCCGCACCGAAGATCCATCGAGTCAGGGCAACCACGGTTGAGAAGAACTCGATGGTTGGTGGTTCAACACCCCGCATTCGCGTGTCGGCCTTCGGCTGGAAGTTCTGCACGATTATCTCCTGGAGGTGACCCGTGCGGTGGTGCATCTCCGCGAGGGCGAAGAGACTGGCAACGATCTCTTCTGGCGTCTCACCGATTCCGACGAGGATCCCCGTCGTGAACGGGATGCTGAGACGACCCGCCGTTTCGATGGTCTCCATCCGGGCGGCGGGGTCTTTGTCCGGGCAGTCGTAGTGAGGCATCCCCGGTTCCATCAAACGGGGCGAGATGTTCTCGAGCATGAGACCGAGCGACGGGTTCGATCTGCGAAGCCTTCGCTGTGTCGCCTCATCCATCAGACCCGGATTAGCGTGTGGAAGAAGCGTGCTCTCTTCGACGATGCGTTCGGTCACGTGCCGCACATACTCGAGCGTCGACGGATGCCCGTGCAGGTCGAGGAACTCCCGGGCTGCGGGCCAGCGATCCTCGGGCCGATCACCGAGGGTGATCAGGGCCTCGGTACATCCGTGGGCCTCCCCTGCGCGAACGACGGTCATCACCTCGTCGGGAGTCAGGTAGACGCCTCCTGCTCCAGGTGGCTTGGCGAACGTGCAGTACGTGCACCGGTCGCGGCACATCGTGGTGAGGGGGATGAAGACCTTCCGGCTGTAGGTAACAGTTCTGCCTTTCCCCTCGTCGCGAAGCCGCCGAGACTCAGCGAACAGTGCCCCCGTGGAAGAAGCACCGGTGAGGATTCGGAGTGCGAGGTCGGGGTCGGGCGCCGGAAACGGCATCGACCGAACCTATCACACCTCTGAGCCCTCCGAGACCGCAGCGTCGGCATCCAGGGGCTCAGCATCTTGCACCGCGTCGGGGATGTCCCGTTCGAGATGGCGCAGCGGCGGGTACATCCATGCCACAACGGACGCCACCACGACGAACAAGCCGATCACGATGAAGAACAGCCCGTATCCGCGACCGAAACCGGTTCCGATGACCTCGCCCACTGAACCGGCCAGTGATCCGTCTTCCGCCATAAGGGGTTCGAAGACCTGGTCCGAGAGCGGGCCGACCAGCACATACGCGATAGGTACGGCACCCTGGGCAATGAACCTTCGCACTGCGGAGACGCGGCCCTGAAGATCGGCCTCTACCTTCGTCAACCAGATCGCCTGGCTCGTCGCGTTGATAACGGGGAGCGAGAGCATGCCGACAAACATGACCCCGGCTATCCAGAAGATCGATGCCCTCAGCCCAACCGCAGCGAACACCGCCCCGAGGAAAGCGCCCCCGACGACGAGTCCCAGCACACGCTTCCTAGGGCCGCCCCACGCGCTTGCGACAACCGATCCGACCAACATGCCCATCGAGGCCACCGTGAATGCGGTCCCAAGGCCTGCTTCCGATGTAAGTGAGAGTCCGAGCGGGATGAAGAGCGGAAAGACGAAGCCGAAGGCGACGTTGATCGCTGAGAAGTACAGGAGGAGAGCCAGCAGTCCATGGCGGGCAATCAAGTACTTGAAGCCGTACTTCGTCTCGTGCCAGAGGCTCCCTGCACCCTCGGTGCCGGCCTCACTCGCCTTCAGCTTGGGGAATCTCACAACGAGGAGGGTCACGATCGCGACCGAGAACGTCACAACGTCGATGGCGAAGATGG
>CAZWDQ010000075.1:0-1274 GCA_964632475.1 uncultured Acidimicrobiaceae bacterium | reverse complement strand
CTGAGAAGCGAGCATCACGGTGGCCAACTGTGTGACTGAGCCGGTCTGCTGGAACACGTAGATGCTCAGCCCGAAGCCGGTGAGATTCGTGCCAACGAGCGAGACCAACTGCCCGCCCCAGACAACGAAGAACGTCCTCATGTTCGGCTCGGAGTCGATATCCGGTTCGGGTCGGGCTCCCTTGTTGGTCGACATCTGCCGTATTGTCGGCACTTCTCGACCATTTGTCAAACAGTGACACTCGCCGGCTTCGGTAGGCTCACCTCATGCATCTACGGTCGCTCTTCATCGTCATCGTGATCGCAATCTCGGCATGCACGCCCAGCGTGCAGGAGAGCGCGTCGACCACGATCGCCGCCACTACAACGACCACCCCCTCTTCCGAAACACCGGTTTGCCTCTCGGGAGAATTGCCGTTCGTCGAACAGGGCGTTGTCGCGGCTCTGGACAGCCAGGGTCGCGACGCCCGCGCGATCGCCGGCATCCGCTGGTATGCACTCGAAGAATGCGAACGGGTCGAGATCGAGTTCCTCTCCGTTGCCGGATCCCCCGCTTCCCGAATCGGCCCCGTCGGAGTCTCAATTCTTTCCGATGCAGGGATCGTGCGTGTGACGCTGTCGGACGCGATCGCCGATTCTGCCGTGGCCGATACGACGCTCAATGGGAGCCTCCTGGATAGTTGGTACGTCATCGAGGGCATCAGCGACGGTCTTGCCGTCGATCTCCACCTCGCCGATCGGGCGGGCGCGAGAGCATTCACGACAACGTCGCCTGCCCGACTCGTCATCGACCTGGTCCCTGCCGAGGAAGATCTCCCGATCGCGACGCCGGCCTCGGAGGGGGGCATCGTCCTCATGAGCCCGCAGGCCGGTGTCGGCCTGTACCCGCTCCAGATCTCTGGATACTCAGAGCCGAGCATCGATGCGGTTCGGATCCGTCTGTCCGATTCGACCGCTGTCTTCATCGATCGGTCGGTCTCCACGCTCTCCCCCATCCACGTCTGGCATGCTTTCGACGTAGGCCTCGCCGACGGCCCCTCCGGCTCCCTCGACCTCTTCGTTGGAACGGTCACGGAAGACGGAGAACCAGGATCCGGTGTGGAAGTCCCTCTCGATCTTCCGTGATCCAAGGAGCGAGTCTGAATTCGTATCCGGCAGCTCGCAGCTCTGCGGTGGCATCTTCGGATTGCCACGCGTGGCAGATGTCATCGTCTTCGCCAACCATGAGGACCAGGTCGCCGTTCGGCACCTCACCCAGGGCTGACCCACAGTCTC
>CAZWDQ010000074.1:6220-9348 GCA_964632475.1 uncultured Acidimicrobiaceae bacterium | reverse complement strand
GACGTGGAATCCGTTCGCCGGCCGAAGCCCATCCATGTAGAGCAACGTCCCGGCGGCAACCTGAATCAGGAGTGCCGCCATCGCGATGCCGGCGCCGATCCCGAATGCCCGACCGGGCGGGCGACGAAGAATGGCGAGCACGAGCCCCCACATGCCCACGAATCCGGTTGCGGCAAGAGCAACGAATACCCAATTCTGGTGAAACCAGAGGACGGAACTCATCGAGACTCCTCCGCAGGCTTCGTGATGTGCGCAGGGACCGCGCTCACAGCTTCGATCAGATCATCAACGTCGAGGTGGATCGCCGTGCCGGGTACACCGGCCCCCACGGAGACCTCGCCTCTGCCGGTCACGTCTGCGTCAACGACCACCGTCAGCGCAGGGTCGACGCCGAATGGAGTGATCGTTCCTCTCCGATACCCGGTCGACTCGAAAGCTTGATCGGCATCAGCGAGTGCGAGACGACGAAGGCCAAGGTGCTCGCGCAGTGCCCCCCAATCGATGACCCGATCGCCTGGAACGAGCGCGATGACGTAGGAGCCCTCACCGGTTCGAACCACCATCGTCTTGAGTATTCGATCGACAGTTGTGCCGCGGCGCTCTGCCGCCTGGGCAAGATTCCTGGCAGGCTCGAACTGGACGACCCGGAATTCCACCCCGGATTCAGCAACAGCGTCGAGAGCGGCAGATTCGCACATAGGGGCAGGATAGGAAGGAGCTACCAGCTTCCAGCTACCGGCTTCCAGCAGCAGGATTCGGGTCAGCAGCCGGCGGCTGGTCGCTGGTGGCCTACTACCGTCCCCCCATGGTCGAACTCACAGTGAATGCGATCGCTCATGGCGGGGAAGCTGTCGGTCGGATCGACGGCAAGGCCCACTTCGTTGCCGGTGCGATCCCTGGTGAACTGGTCGAGATCGAGGTGTTCAAGGAGAAGCCACGTTGGGCTCGCGGCCGACTGATCGAGGTCCTCGATGCTTCACCGGATCGGATCGATCCTCCTTGCCCCGCCTACCCGATGTGTGGCGGATGTAGCTGGCAGCACGTCTCGTACGAGCGGCAACTCGAGTGGAAGCGCGACGTCGTCGCCGGTCAGTTGGCCCATATCGGCGGCCTGACCGACGTGGAAATCAGACCAACGATCGCGCCTGGGCCGCCGTATGCCTATCGGAATCGGATGGACTTCTCCGTTTCGCATGGACGGCCTGCGCTCCATGCGCAGCGGTCGGATCAGCTCATTGGTCTCGACGGGTGTCCACTCTTGCGTCCGGAACTGGCATCGCTCTACGCGACGCTCGGCGACCTGAAAGGGGCGAAGAAGATCGTCTTGCGGACGGGTGTGAACACCAACGACGTGCTCATCATGGTTGAGGGCCGAATCCCTCCACAGGCAGATGATTGGAACGCCTCTGTCGTAGCCAGGTCTCGTGAGGGGATGCGCACGGTGCATGGGCGACCATGGTTCGAGGAAGAGATCGACGAGGTTCGGTTCCGTGTCCCGGCCAGCGCCTTCTTCCAGGTGAACACGGCTGGCGCTGAGGAACTGGTCCGCCTCGTCACCGACGCGGCCGCCGTCACTCGCGATGACATCCTCCTCGACGGCTATGCCGGCGTCGGGCTATTCGCTGCAACCGTTGGCCGGTCGGCCGGTCGAGTCGTGACGATCGATGCCGGGAGAGCCGAGTTCGATGCGATCACCGGAAACCTGGAGCAGGTCATTCCCGGTCGATATCGCTCGCTCCTGGGCCAGTTCGAACAAGTCGCTGTGACAACCAAGGATCGGTGGAACGTTGGTGTGGTTGATCCGCCGCGAGCCGGCCTTGGCGCGAGCGGCGTTGCTGCCGTCACCAGGACAGGGCCCCGGACGATCGTGCTGATCTCGTGCGACCCGGCGTCGTTGGCGCGTGATGCCTCGCTCCTGGGAGACTTCGGATATCGGGCCGAATGGGTCCAACCCGTCGACCTCTTCCCCCAGACCTATCACATCGAGACGGTCACGAGGTTCGCCCTCAAGTAGCCAGTCCGCAGTGCCCAGTACCGACTGCGAAGCAGCCCTAGATCTCGTCAACGAGCTTGGCGCGCTTCTCTTCGTACTCGGCGTCGGTCAGCACACCATCATTGTGGAGTTGCTTGAGGCGCTGGAGCCGCTCGGTCGCATCGGAGGGTGCCTCCGGCGCAGGTGCCGGAGCCGAAGCAACCTGAGGGCGTCCCTGAAGTGTAACCGTCCGTTCCTCACGAACCTTGTACAGAAGCGCAGCGAAATCGTCCGGATTTGGGATGTTCGAGAACTTGCTCTGTCCGCCCGAGCCGGCCGATTCGACGAGGAGATCGCCGGCGCCGAGCGCCCTCTCGAACACGGTCTGGCTGAAGTTGACGTTCGTGATCCGCTCGAGTGGGATCTCGACTCCCGACTTCGCTATCAATCCCTTGCGGGTGATGAGTCGATGGGATGTCAACACGTAATGGGTCGTTGCCCAACTGACGACGGGTCGCACGATGAACCACACCCCGGCTCCAACGACCACGAGAACGATGGTCCATTCGGCCGCCGTCCACCATCCGCGGGTCAACACGAAGATGATGATCGCCATCGCAAGGATGAACCATCCGATCGGTATGACGAGCAGCTTCCAGTGCTGTCGGAACGAGGTGACGATTGTCTCGTCTTGACTGAGTGCGTCTTCGGGCCATGCCATGCGGTTGAGTGTAGACCCGTGGGCGAGTGGACCCAGAACGCGAGAAACCCCAAGGAAGCTTTCGCCCCCTCGGGGTGTTCTCGTTCCGGCGGTCTCCGCCCCGGAGGGCTGATCCCGTCGGTGCGAGCGGCCTTTCGACCGTTCGCTCTCACCGTCCGGCCGAAGCCGTCCGTCGAGCTGTCCTTCCGCCCGGTCCCGGCCCGAAGGCCGCTTCCGGTGGCCCCTTGCGGGGCCGGTGCCATCCCTTTCGGGGGTTCCCGGTTGGACGTTCCCGTCGCCCTTTCGGGCTCCGGTCCGACCCTCTCGGGCCGGTTGCCCCCGTTTCGGTTTCCCGTCCCGGTGACAACTCGAAAACTAGGCGTCGCTCGAAGCATTGTCCACCCAAAGCGCTGGTCAGATTTCGCGCTCGACGCCGAAGTTTCGCGAGCTCCGCTT
>CAZWDQ010000074.1:0-6120 GCA_964632475.1 uncultured Acidimicrobiaceae bacterium | reverse complement strand
CCCAAAGCGCTGGTCAGATTTCGCGCTCGACGCCGAAGTTTCGCGAGCTCCGCTTTGTGGAGGGCATCCGGTAGTCGGTCGTCGGGATCGCGTCGATCAAGTGGTAAGTGTGGGACATCGTGATCGGACAAGCCGGAGAGGCTGATCGTTCGATGCTGTTCTGGGGACTCCCGATCCTCTTCATCGGAGGCTTCGCGTTCACCGCTGGCGTGGCACTCGCCGTTGCTGTCGTTCGTCACTCGCGCCACCGCCCATAGCGCGTCTTCGGGTAGCGCTGTGTTTCGTGTCACACCGGCCCCGTATAGTCCTCACCATGACGTCGAACACGCAGAACAGCGGAAGCGATCCCGTGGGCCTCAAGAGCCTCTCCCCCTCTCGGGCGAGCGACTTCAAGCGCTGTCCTCAGCTGTTCAAGTTCAGCGCCATAGATCGAATCCCCACGCCTCCCACGGTTCACCAGGCACGGGGAACAACCGCCCATCTGGCTCTGGAGCGGCTCTTCGAGTTGCCCGCAGCGGAGCGGACTCCGGAGCGGCTCTCCGACCTCTTCCGGGAGGCATGGCTCGAGCTCAGAGCGGAGGAGTATCCCGACCTGTTCACCGAGGTCAGTGACGAGCGGGCGTGGGGAATCGAGAGCCTCGCCATCCTCAACAACTACTTCGCCATGGAGGACCCCACGCAATTGGAGCCGCTCTCTCGCGAGCTCGACATGACACAGGCCGTCGGGGCCATGACTATCCGTGGCATCCTCGACCGGATGGAAGAGAGGCCGGAAGGTCTCGTGATCACCGACTACAAGAGCGGGAAAGCCCCTCCCGAGAGATTCGCCATGTCGGCGTTCTTCGCTCTCAAGATCTACGCACTCCTCATCCGCATTCGCGAGGGTCGAACGCCCGTAGCCCTGCGCCTCATGTATCTCAAAGGTCCAACGGTTCTCGAGATTCCGGTCGACGACGCGCAACTCGATGCCATGCAACGACAGCTGGAAGCCCTGTGGAGCGCCATCGAGAAGGCGATCGCTACTGACCAGTTTCCGCCACGCACCGGGGTGTTGTGCGACTGGTGTTCCTACCAGGACATCTGCCCGGCATTCGCGAACGATGAGGCGGCTGGAACGTGACGACAACGATCTGGACCATCGGCTACGGACAACGGCCGTTCCATGACCTCGAACGCGACCTCGCCGAACTCGGTATCTCCATGATCGTCGACGTTCGAGCCAGACGCGATGATCCCCGAACCGCCGACTACGACTACCGAAGGCTCGAAGAGTTGGCATCCGAGGCCGGGATCGGATATCGCTGGATGGGCTCGACGCTCGGAGAAGAATCACCGGTGGAGATCGACACGGCCGTCGACAATCTCATCGCGATCGCATCGGCCTTGCGCACCGTTGTCCTGTGCCGTGAACCCGAACCAACCCTGTGCCACCGTTCCACGGTGATCGCACCGGCCTTGATGGCACGCGACGTTTCTGTCACCCACATCGTTCCGGACGGCGCCACGCGACCCCACGAGTCACCCCTGCCGTTCGACCGATGACCGCCGACATTCGTGTCGACCCTGCCGACTGGCAGGAACGGATCGCACCGGGTCCCGGGCCGCAACTCATCATCGGAGGCCCCGGCACAGGCAAGACGGAGTTCCTCGTTCGTCGAGCCGCTCATCTCATCGATGACGAAGGCGGCGAAGGGTTGCTCGTGCTGTCGTTCTCGCGGCGCGGCACCTTCGATCTCGACACTCGCATCCGGGCCGCGACGACCGGTACCGCTCCGGCGACAGACGTCACCACATATCACTCGTTCGCTGCCCGACTCCTCGAGGCATACGCGACGTACCGCGGCTGGGAACGGTCGCCCGACGTGCTGCCGGGTCCAGATCAGAAGCGACTCGTCGCTGAGCTCCTCGAGTCGGAAGACGCGGACCGGTGGTCGCCTGCCTACCGGTCTCTCCTCGCGACCCGTACCTTCGCCGACGAGGTCACCGACTTCGTCCTTCGCTGCCGCGAGCAACTCATCGGTCCGACCGAGCTCGCCGAGCGATCGAACGATCGGTCTGATTGGCGCGGTCTCTCAGCGTTTCTCGATCGCTACGACCGGACCCTTCGAGATCGAGCCGTGATCGACTACGGGACCCTGCTCTCGGAGGCCGCCGGGCTCCTCGCAGATCCGACGATCGCTGAAACTCTCGGTGACCAATATCGACACGTCCTCGTCGACGAGTACCAGGACACAACGCACGCCCAGTCCGTCCTGCTCCGCCGCCTCGTGAGCGGACACGGTCGCGTCACCGCTGCCGCCGATCCCTACCAGTCGATCTACAGCTTCCGAGGCGCCGACATCGAGAACGTTGGTCGCTTCCCCCACGACTTCGCCTTCGAGGGCCGGCCCGCCGAGCGACTCGTCCTCACGACTTCGTTTCGCGTGCCCGAGGCGATCCTCGATGCTGCCGTTCGGATCACGGCCCACGAACTCCCCGGCGCCGCAGGGAAGGTCGCTCCTGCACCAGGAGACGGATCCGTTGAGGCGTATCGATTCGAGCAGCAGGTCGAAGAGGCAGAGTGGATCTCGTCGGAGATCCACAGGCTCAACCTGGAACAACGCATCCCGTACAACAGGATGGCCGTGTTCACCCGATCGAAGACGCGCTTTCTTGTGCCGCTCTCGCGTTCCCTCGATCGCAGAGACATACCCCACGAGCGGCCCGACAGTCGGCTCGTCGATCAACCAGCCATCCGATTCATCCTCGACACCGTCACGGCTGCGACTCAGGCCGACGGGCAACTCGAGACCGATCATGCGATGCGTCGTGTCCTGCTCGGCCCGATGTTCAAGACACCGCCGGTGCGATTCGCCGAACTCTCTCGAGAACGGTCACGCAGGGGACGGTCGTGGGCCGACGTCGTCCGCTCGGGAATTAGCGCTGGCACCGCACTCGGCGATCTGTTGGCCGATCCTTCCTGGGCGAGCCGGGACGTTGCCGTCGTAGGCCTGTGGCGCCTCTGGTCGACACTCCCACAGATCGCCGACCTGGCAATCAATCCTCACAGAGAACAGGACCGGGCTGCCTGGTCGTCGTTCGCTCAGGTACTCGAACGGTGGAACGAACGCAATCCGAGCGGCACCCTGCTTGAGTACCGGAAGCACAGCGACGTTGAGGATTTCGAAGCCAGCCCACTCCTGTCGTATCGGGTGGATGAACACGATCGAGTCACGGTCACCTCCCTCCACCAGGCGAAGGGCCTCGACTTCGACGTCGTGTTCATCGCCGATGCGGTTGAGGGCGTCTTCCCGGATCTCCGAACACGAGATTCGCTGCTCGGGACTCGCCATCTCCAGTCCCATCTGCCCACAGACACTGCCGGGTACCTCACGTTCCGTCTGCAAGAGGAGCGCAGACTCGCCTACACCACCATGACCCGTGCCACTCGACGGGTCGTGTGGACAACCACCGACACCGGTTTCGACATCGGCGGCGGAACACCGAGCCGGTTCCTCCCCCTCGCGATCGGCGCTGCAACGGTCGCCGAAGCGATCTCCGAGCCATCCGGGCACCACCGGCCGATCACGACCGACCAGTTCGAGGCGGCGCTGCGCCGAACGGTCATGGACCCGTCACTGGCCCCGCCCGAGCGCCTCGCCGCGGTCGAGACTCTGTCTCGCAGCTCCGATCTGGGATTGCGGACCCCGATGAGGTTTGCGGGCATGCGAGAGTTCGGTCCCGACACGAAGGTCGTGCCGCTCCCTCCGCGTCTGTCCCCCAGCCAGGCCATGGCATACGAAACCTGTCCACGCCGATACGTCCTCGAACGGAAGCTCGCCATCGGTTCTGAGCCGAGCACCCACATGGAGTTCGGAACGCTCATTCACGAGGTTCTCGAAACCGTCGAGAACGCTGCGGCCGAGCGCGGAGACCGACACGGAACCGCCCAGGAAGCGACCGCCGCTCTCGATGAGAAGCTCGAGCCTGGTGCCTTCGGCGGCGGCGCATACGACACGGCGTGGAGGAACAGGGCTCTCGTCGCACTGGAGAACACCTATTCCCTCTGGCCGGGCTCCGGGATGCCGGTGGGCTCGGAGACCGCGCTCACGGTTCAGCGCGGCGAGATTCAGTGGCTTGGGCGGGCCGACCGTATCGAGGAGCGCGACGGTGCACTGGCGATCGTCGACTACAAGACCGGACAACTCCCGAGCCTCGACGAAGCCGCTACTTCCCTCCAGCTTGGCTTCTACGTGATCGGGGCACGGGAAGACCCGGATCTCGCAGAGAGGGGTCGAACATCCGCTGCAGAGATGTGGTTCCCGATGCACCCGCAGAAGCGATCCATCGCCACGCGGTCCTTCGACATGTCGAACATCGACGCTGTAGAAGATCGCATGACGGCTGTCGCGACCGGCATCAGCAGTGAAGACTGGATGCCGACGCCCGGTACCCCGTGCGATCGCTGCAACCTCCGGGTTCTCTGTCCAGCCATGCCGGAAGGCAAGGAGGCGTTCACACAATGACTTTCCAATTGACGCCCGAACAGCAAGCCATCGTCGACTACCCGCTGGCACCGCTTCGTGTGGCAGCAGGAGCCGGGACGGGAAAGACGACCACGATCGTGCTCCGCCTCAAAGCGCTGATCGCCGCCGACATCGAGCCTGAGTCGGCTCTCGGCATCACGTTCACGAACAAGGCGGCAGGAGAGCTTGCCGACCGTCTTCGTGTCGAGCTTCCGGACCTGACCGCCGACGGCCGCGAGGTGCAAGTGTCGACCTACCACGGATTCGCCTACGAGGTGCTCCGCGAATTCGGCGCCCTTGTCGGGGTGGAGCGTGACACCGCCGTGATCGGCCCCGCCCACCAGAAGCAGCTGATCGAGGACGGTCTTGGGGTTGTTCACTTCGACCATCTCGATCTGACGTATCCACGCGGGATCATCGACAAGACGTTCACCCTTGCGGGACAGGTCGGAGACAATCTGCTCGCCACCTCCGATGTCCGCGTTGCGGCACCCGCCGCAGGCGGTCGGGACGACGTATGGGACACCCGTCTCGAGCTTCTCTCCCTGGTCGATTCCTACGTCCTTGCCAAGACGAGCATCGGTGTCGTGGACTACGGAGATCTGGTGGGACGAGCACACCAGCTCGTCACCGAACACCCGGCCATTGCCGAACGCATCCGTGCTCGATACCGGATCGTGCTGCTCGATGAGTACCAGGACACCGATCCTGCCCAGCGTGAACTCCTCCGTGCCGTGTTCGGCGGCGGATTCCCCGTCACTGCGGTCGGCGACTCTGACCAAACGATCTACGAGTGGAGGGGGGCCTCCCGCCTGAATTTCGACGGCTTCGTCCATCACTTCCCGAACCCCGATGGCACTAACGCCGCCACTCTGCCTCTCACACTCAACCGACGGTCCGATCGGGCCGTCCTCGGCCTCGCGAACCTCATCAGGGAGCGGCTGCACGGCGATGCGCCATTCGACTCACTCGATCCTGGCCCCGGAGCGAGAACCGGTCAGATCGAGACCGGGTGGCTTGGAACTCGTGGCGAGGAAGCAGCGTGGATTGCCGCCCGGATCGAGGAAGCACACGATGATGGATCACGGTGGGACGAGATCGCCGTCCTCGTTCGCAAGAACAAGGACATCCCGGCAATCCGCGAGGCGCTCTTATCGGCCGGCATCCCAACGGAGGTTGTATCCGTCGGCGGACTGCTCGAGATCCCCGAGATTGCAGAACTCGTCGCCTGGCTTCAGATTCTGGATGACCCATCGACGTCGACTTCCCTCGCCAGAATCCTCCTCGGAAGTGCCTTCCGCATGGGTCTCGGTGATCTCGCCCCGCTGGCCGCCTGGGTTCGAGAGCGGAACCATCAGGGTGACGCCAGTCCCTCCCTCATCGAAGCGATCGACCACGTCGAACAGATTTCCGGTTGTTCGCCGGAGGCGATGCAACGTCTCGAGGACTTCCGGGCCCGCTACAGCCGGCTGCTCGTCGAGGCGCAGAGCGTCCCGGTACCGGATCTCTGCAGGAGCGTGCTGGCAGCGATGCACGCATGGACCGAAGTCGACGCGATGAACGACCACGCCGCCGTATCCACACGGCTGAACCTGTACCGGTTCCTGGACCTCGT
>CAZWDQ010000073.1:0-9415 GCA_964632475.1 uncultured Acidimicrobiaceae bacterium | reverse complement strand
GCATACATCAAGCCGGTCCGCCGATATCGAACAAGACGGCCCCGCTACGCAACGGCCAGAAAGCGTCGCGATGCAGATCACGTCTGATCTAGCAAAGGCGCTTCGTTCACAGAGCGTCTCCGCTCAACGACGCCTCTCAAGGTAGACGTCGCTGGCTCTGATCCAGCACTGCCAAATCAACTCGCGAACGCCGCTGCCAGCCTCGCGCCGTGCTGGTCATCTGCTCCGTTTCGTGGAGTGTGGTGGTTGGCCCATTCGGGCCTGGAGATATGTCCCTCCGATGGGTGGTCGGTTTGGTAGGTTCTTAGATTGAGGAGGGAATCCATGGCTGACATTGAACGCCCCGCGCCCGAACGCGCTCTCGACTGGTCGCCCGTCGATGCCCGAGCGTTTGGTGAGGGGGCTCTTGACATCTGGACGGAGCTGATCGATCGCCTGCATGGTGATCTCCCGGTGGCCCGGAATCGATCCGTTGCTGAGGTGCGCAACACCGTTGCCCAGGAGATTCCGGCAGAACCGATGCCCATCGAGGACCTCATCGCGCACCTCCGCGAGGTTGTGTTCGAGGAATCTATGTATCCCGGACATCCGGGCTTCGTCGCATATATCAGCGGTGCCGGGACGGTGCCCGGTGCGGCAGCCGACCTGATCGCAGCCGGACTCAACCAGAACAACGGCGGTTGGCGCTTGTCTCCGGCAGCTACCGAAATCGAGCAGCATCTCGTGAAGTGGTTCGCTCAACGCCTCGGCATGCCTGAAGGCTCAACGGGGTACATCACGTCGGGTGGTGCGATGACCAACTTGATCGGGCTGACGTTGGCGCGATCACAGAATGCTGGATGGGATGTCAAGGCCGAAGGGATGCGCGCCGGGCCACAGCTCACCGCGTATGTGTCGTCGGAAGGCCACGACACGATCGACCGGGCCGCACAGATTCTCGGCATAGGCAACGCAGGCATCCGTCACATAGCGACAGACGATCAGTTCCGCATGGATGTAGACGCGCTGCGGGCAGCGATCGACGCCGACCTCGCCGACGGGCTGCGACCGATCGCCGTTGTTGGAACGGCAGGCACGACCGGTACCGGAGCGATCGATCTCCTCTCTTCCGTCGCCGACGTGTCCGACGAATACGGACTGTGGTTCCATGTCGATGCCGCCTATGGAGGCCCGGCTGCGCTCACCGATCAGCTCGGGTTTCTCTTCGACGGCATTGAACGCGCCGACTCGGTGGGATTTGACCCTCACAAGTGGCTCTACACACCCCTTGCAGGGGCGTGTCTCCTCGTCCGCGATCCAGCACACCTCGCGGAAGCCTTCGCAGTCGAGGCGTCGTACATCGTCACCGATGACGATCACACCGGCTGGGGAATCGACGTCTACCAGCTCAGCCCTCAGTTCTCTCGGCCCTTCGCCGCGTTGAAGATTTGGGTCTCGCTCTTGGCTCACGGGTGGGACTCATACGAGCGGCGCATCACCCACGACGTGGCCCTCACCCACTATCTCCACCGACTCGTGGTCGAGCATCCGGAACTCCAATCGATGACAGAACCGAGTCTGTCGATCACGTGTTTCAGATACGTGCCGAAGGACCTCACCGGAAGCATCGATGCCGACAAGTACCTCGATCTCCTGAATGAACGTCTGATGTTCGACCTCCAACTCGGGGGCAAGGTATTCCCATCGAATGCCGCCGTGAGAGGCCGCTTCGCGCTGCGTTCCTGCATCGTGAACTTCCGAACCGAGGCCGAAACTATGGACGAACTCGCCCATGAGACAGTGCGCCTCGGACGTCTCCTCGACGCCGAACTCCGCCCGGAATCGCTCCGCTGATTACACCAACAGGTCCCATCGGCACCGCGGGGACCACATACTGAATGGTCACAACACCCGCCCATATCGGCACATATGCTCGCCCGACCGAGCCATGCATATTGCCGGTTATGAGCGGCTGTGCATCGCTTCAGCTCTGTCCATGGCTGGGGCTGGCTAGAACTCGATCCAATGGAAACCGGCCCAGCTGTGCCTGGCGATCTTGAGTGTTCCGCCGTCATCTACCACGTCGTAGGTTGCGATGCCATCGTGGCGACTCGTCTGCTGTTGCCAGGACTCCCGAAAGCGGACTAGCCACGGACCATTGCCCGACACAATCAAGTCGCCGATGATTTCGTTCTCCCAGGCGTAGTCGAAACCTCTCCTCACGATCCCATCAGCGTCATCATCGATGACCTCACGCAGATCGCCTGTCCCGGCGGAGTAATGGTACTCGTGGATGACGAAATCGTCCGTCACCGATGCACGTAGAGCCTCTTCGTCTTTCGTCTCCCAGGATGCCAGGTACGCCTCGATCAAGGCTTCGATCTCATCGAAACGGGCCGGCCCGGCCGGTTCTGTCGTGGTGGTCGTCGTAGCCGCCGTCGTTGTTGGTGCAGCGGTCGTCGTCGTGGATTCCGTGGTCGCTGCTGCGGCTGCGGTTGGCTCGTCGGCCGCACCATCATCGCCACTGCATCCGGCAATCAAGAACACCACCAACAGCAATGTGGCGAAGCGTGTGCGAGGTGACATCGGGGACCTCCTGGGCTAGGGGTCCCTCCACACCTCCCGAGCATCGGCCGTCAACGGGCGCAACCTCTAGCCCCACATCATGCGCCCAGGGAGCCAACATTCATAGGGGCATCGCACGAACACCCCGCCCATATCGGTTATGCGCGGGTGCGCGCTTGCCACGCATGAGTGCCGACACGGTCCCCTGGCAGTCTTGTCGATGAGTGTTGGAGGTAGGCCGGACGACGCTGGTCAATGGGGTCCCGGCACGAGCCTCTTGTTGCTCCTCAGAACGTGGTCCTACATGGGCATTGCTTCATAGACCCACATGTCCATTGGGCAGCCTTCCAGCAACGCGACCGCCTCGTTTATCGACTCGGCCTGCACGATCGAATAGCCGAGCGAAGGTTCCATGTCGGCCGAGAGTTCGGCCACGGTGCCGTCCTTGGTCACGTTCCGGCCGTTGAATAGGGGGTTGCCCGAGTCCACGACGTGGTCCTGAATCGAGGACCACCACTTCATGTGGGCTTCCTGGGATTCGGGCGTCCGTTCCATCTCGCCGTGGGCGAGGAAGACAAACTTGGTCACGATGACTCCTTCTTGTTCAGGATGACTCATCAGTCATCTCTGGTTCCTTGCTGAGGTACGCGGCATACGTCTCCAATGATTCCCCCTCGGTGCCCCACCACGGGTGGAACTGGTCCGCCCACGTCGCAAGCCGTCGGAGTGGTGCTCGTTCAAGCGCCAGGAAGTTCGTCCGTCCGATCTTGCGCCGCCGGACCATGGCGGCGTCCTCAAGCACACGGACATGCTTGTGAATCGCCGGTAGGGACAGGCCCCGCAGGCTCGCTAATTGGCTGATCGACTGGGGTTGGAGTGCGAGCGCATGGATGATCTCACGCCGGTGGTCGTTGGCCAGGGCGTTGAATACTGGGCTCAAGTCGTCCGTAGTGCTGGTTTGCATAGTTAACCCAAGAGTTAAGTATAGGCGTCGGGTTGGCCAACGGTCAGACTGTATGCCTGCCAACCGGCATTGACGCTTCGGTAGCCTGCCGCCCTTGTGTGCCGGTGTGGGCTGCTGGATCGAAGTTCGAGTGGCGATGTGTGCTTCCACCGTGTTCACATTGGGGCATCGGACCCTGGGCGGCTTTGCGGTGCTGCGTCAAGATGACTGCTCGGACATCGAGGAGGTCAGAGTGGCAGCTGGACGGGACTCGAACATCAGACGGCTTGGCAGTCGCACGGCTCGCTCCGGCGGTGTCGGCGTTCTGGCTGCTCTTGAGGGCGCCGCCCTCTTTGTGTGGAACCTGATCGCCACCCCATTGGTTGGGCGGCTGCGGCTGCGGTGGGGCACGGTGGGGACAGAGGCAGATGATTCGCTTCCGGGAGATGAGTTCGTGCCCGAGCCCAAGTGGTCGTACACCCTGGGAGTCGCCGTCGATGCGTCGCCGGAGGCTGTTTGGCCCTGGATCGCCCAGATCGGGCAGGGCCGCGGCGGCTTCTACACCTATCAGACGCTTGAGAACATTGTCGGTTGCAGGATCACCAACACGACAGAGATCCTCCCCGACCACCAGCATCCGGCAGTTGGCGACGACATCTACCTGCACCCGACCGCACTGCCGTTGCGGATTGAGATCGTGAATCCTCCGAGTGCCCTCGTGCTTTTCGGGTCACCCGCCGATATCGGTGCCGAGGAGAGTTGGGGATTGTCAACCTGGCAGTTCGCCGTCAATCCTGACCCCGATGGCGGTAGTCGGCTACTGACCAGGGGCCGTTACGACTACGCCGCGGATTGGAAGAGCCGCCTCGCGTTTAGCCGCTTCCCAATGGAAGTGATCACTTTCGTGATGAGCCGCAAGATGATGCTCGAAATCAAGAGGCTGGCAGAGCGCGACGCGTACGCCCACCGGAACTGACCGAACATCACCGATGTCTTGTTCTACACCTGCCCGTATCCGGCAGAATGAGCGGTCACGGCGGACCGTCCGTGCCGCCCATATGTGCCGCTCTGGGCGCGTAGGTTGAGCGTTGAGGTCGGTCCGCTGTGGGTTCGTCGCGGTCGATATCGAATCCGCGGCACGGGTGATGTCACTCCAGCCGCGAGGGACGATCCTCGGCGGCTGGGGTGATGGATGTGATCGTCAGCCCGCTGGCGGGGCGGCGGCGAGAATGAGGTTGAAGCGTTCGAAGGCCTTGTCGCGGTCGGTGATGGTCGCTTGGTACTCGGGGCTCGCGACCGCGGTGCGGACGGCCGCTTCGTCCGCGAACTCCATGATTGCGACTGCCTGTGGGCCGTCGCTTCCGGCGAGCTCGTCGATGCGTCCGTACTGGGCGGTGAAGGCGCCGCCGGCTTCGATCATGATGGGTACGGCCACATTGGCGTATGCCGCGTAGTCGTCGTCGGAGTCTGGGCGGCGGGTGGCCATGATTATGAGTTGCACAGTCATTGTGATGTCTCTTCCTGGTTGGTGTTGGCGAAACATGGTTGCTCGTGATTCGTGTGTCGTATCAGCGGCGACGTCGGCTCGGCGACGGCATTGCTTGCGTTGATCGACCTCATAGAGGCGATTTAGCCATAGACCGTGCGCACTGGCAATTCCCTATTAGGGAATCGGCGCTGACCCGGTTGTCCTATAGCGTGGGGCTATGCGCACTTCTCTGAGTCCCTTCGGCCGGGAGCTGCGACGCTGGCGAGGCCATCGCGGAATGAGCCAACTCCAGCTCGCAATCGCCGCCGACAGCACTAGCCGCCACGTCTCCTTCCTGGAAACCGGCCGCAGTCGCCCCTCAGCACGGATGGTCGACCGACTTTGCGATGCGCTTCAAGTCCCGATAAGAGAACGGAACAGTCTTTTCGAAGGCGCGGGAATCTCCGCTCCCTACGCGAACGGGTCGATCGAGGACCCGAATCTGGGAACGTTCCGGTTCGCTCTCGACGCAATGCTGGACAAGCACATGCCGTTCCCTGCGTTTGTTCTGGATCGCAGCTGGAACGTCGTTTTGGCCAACGCGAGTGCCACCGCGATGCTCGACCCAGGCGAGCGCAATATGGTTCGAATGATGTTCGGCGGACACCTCCAATCCATGATCGACAATTGGGATGCCGTCGCTTGGAACGGACTCGCGCGTCTTCGCCAAGACGCATCCAACCACCCCGACAGCGAAGAACTCGCCGAACTCATCGAGCATGCCCGAGGCTCACTCGCCGGGACACCCCGACCCAGCTCCGTGGGATCCAGCCTCGTCGCCTGCCCACATCTCCGATTGAACGGGACCATCATCCCCACCATCACCATCACCGCTCAGTTCACCGCGGCCCGCACCGCCACGACCGATGAGCTACGAATCCAACTCGTGTTCCCCGAAACCGAGGCCGGCGTGGAACTGTTCACCCGACTCGCCAACACGCCCCGATCTCGGCGACGCTACAACGAGACGCGAACGATCGCGAGATATCCGACGCCGCCGCAAACATGCTCATCGAATAGACCAACAAACGAACCTGAATCAGCTATCGCATAACCGGCGTCAAGTGCGGCTGATCAGGTGCGCATATGTGCCCTGTCGTGCCGTTCCGACGGCCAACTTTTGCTTCTGGCGAGCCGGGAGTCGAGCCACCTGAATGCGGCTTGGAGTATGTCCGTACGTGTATCCATCCTCGTGGTCAGGGACGGTGAGCACAGGCGGACCAAGGCATCGGAACCGGGAAACGGGTGGCGAGTTAGAGTGTGAACAATGGCTTCTCCTCTCCCACCAGTCCAAGTGGGGTGTCTGCTGCTCGCCGATATCACTGGATACACCTCGTACCTCCAGGGCACGGAGCTTCAGCATGCCCAGGATGTTCTCGCGGATCTTCTGGAAACGATCATTGCTGGTGTTGAGCCTCCGTTCGAAGTCGCCAAGCTCGAAGGCGATGCCATCTTCGCCCATATGCCTGCCACTCTGGTCGACGCTCCGCTGCTTTTCGACACCATCGAGGCGACGTACTTCGCCTTTCGGCGGCGTCTACGCGACGTGGTCCACTCGACAACATGCGACTGCAACGCCTGTGTCTTGATTCCGTCGCTCGACCTGAAGTTCTTCGTACACATTGGCTCATATGTTGTGCGCAGAATCGGCAGATCTGAGGAGCTGACGGGTGCTGATGTTGTACTGGTTCACCGACTGCTCAAGGGATCGGCGCGCGAAGTCATTGCGAACGACGCCTACTTGGTTCTGACGAGCGAAGCCCTCGACGCCATCGATGGTGACGCGGAAGCGCTCGGTTTGGTTGCACATGTCGAGCATTTTGACGTGGGCGATGTCAACGTATTCATCGAGAACCTACAGGACCGCTGGGCATCCGAGGAGAGCCAGACCAACGGAGTGGTTACAGCCGAAGCTGCGTTGGGAACATTTGAGTCGACTCTGCCACGCACACCCAAGGAGTTGTGGCCGTGGTTGACGGATCCTCGCAAACGACTCGAATGGCAGAAGGACTTGGAGACTATCGATGAGTTCGTCGAAGGCAGACGCGGCGTGGGCACGGTGAATCACTGCGCCCACGGTGGCTCGGTAACCGTCCAGCAGGTTCTGGACTGGCACCCCTTCAAGACATACACAATCCGAGCCGAGACCGATGAATCAGGTGCTGTCCTCATCGTGACCACCGTGTTCGCACCGACCGAGGGTGGTACGAAGGTGACGTACTACTTCCAGTGTGAGCCAGAGGCAGCCTGGCCGCAATTGAAAGCGAATGTCTTTGGCACATTCGAGCGAGCGCACCAAAACCTCGAAGCGGTTCTCAGCGCTGAAGTGCTCTCACAGTAGACCCCTTGTCGGGGCGCGCAGCGCCTCGGACGACACGGCTCAGATCATCCCCGGTTTGAGCGGTCAAGACGGATTGATGTGTCTCCGCATTCTGATCCGGCGGCAATGTGTCTCACCCACATCGGGAGCGCACAACCGACATTCTGGGCGGTCATTCCGACCGCTCGATGCCGCCCATATGGGCAGGCTGGCGGTGAGTTTCCAGGGCCATCCCAGCGGTATGCGAGAAATCGCTGCGTCGTTCGGGTGCATTGGCTCAAGAATCGACCCACATCGATTCGACCGCACTCGTTCAACCTGCGATTGTGGTAGCTCGAACGGCATCTCGAATGGAGGCCAGACCGGATGCGTCGAGCCAACGAAGAGAAAGCCACTATGCCGATGATGGCGTATCTGATGGGCGCCGAAGCCCGGCTTGACAGTCATCCCCTCGGCTTGAGGGGGAATCGCAGAATTCACCAGACGGAGCTTCGTGATCGGTTCCGGGCTCGTTGAACGGATGGGCACGATGAAGCGGGCCAGTAGTTCGGATCGAGACAAAGCTTTGGCATACATGTGCATCGCCCTCCCCGCCAGCCTCGACAATCCGGGCGGTCTCGAAGGGGCTGGGTTCCGGTGAATCAGATTGACCTGGAAGCGATCGCCGCCAACTTCGACATCCGTGGGCACTTCATGGATGGGAGGACGCACGGAAGCGGCCACATCAATGACACATTCGCTGTTCGATTCGATGATGGTGGCAACCGGGTTCGGCATGTGCTCCAGCGGGTCAATCAAACGGTATTCAAGAATGTTCCCGCCCTGATGGAGAACGTCGATCGGGCAACTCGCCACATCAGCGCGTCGTTGGAGAGGCAAGACATCCCTGACCGATCGCGGCGTGCCATGACGTTGATACGGACGAGGGACGAAAGCACATATCACGTGGACGCCGCGGGCGAGTACTGGCGCGCCTACCAATTCGTCGAAGGGGCCACGTCGTACGATTTGCTGACAACACACGACCAGGCGTACGAAGTCGCTCGCGCGTTTGGGACGTTGCAGACGATGCTTGCTGATCTGCCCGAGCCTCCCCTGCACGAGACGATTGCCATGTTCCACGATGGTCAAGAGAGGTTCCGAGCTTTCATGGATGTCCTCGAACGGGACCCGTTGAACCGAGCCGTCGATGCGGGATCGGAGATCGCGTTTCTGATGGAAAACGCAGGCACCTTCGATCGCTTTCCCGCACTCCTCAGTAGCGGAGCGGTGCCGCTACGAGTAACGCACAACGACTGCAAGAGCAACAATGTGTTGATCGACGATGCGACCGGCGAGGGGATCTGCGTTATTGATCTCGATACGTTGATGCCCGGCCTCGTCCTGTATGACTTCGGGGACATGGTTCGTGCCGGCACATGCCCTGTCGCTGAGGACTCGAGAATCCTCGACGACGTACGGATGGATTTGGAGAGGTTCAAGTACATGACGCACGGGTACCTGGCATCGGCGGGCGAATTCCTGACGTCGGCCGAGAGAGAACAACTGGTGTTCGCTGGAAAGGTCATCACGCTCATGCTCGGTGCCAGGTTCCTGACCGACTACCTCCAGGGGGACACGTACTTCAAGACCCACAGACCCGATCACAATCTCGATCGATGCCGCGTGCAGTTCGCTCTGGTCAGATCCATTTCGAACCAGGAATCAGCCATGCACGCGGTGGTAGATCAGGCCGCAGCAGGCCAAGAGTCATCCCCGCAGTAGTCCACGTCCGCGACCGCCGGTTCGGTCCGCTGCCGGTCAGATCGTGATGGAAGGACTCCAGCCTCGCTCAGACGGGTACGTCGTTGATGCGCTCGAGTTCGCTGCCGCACTGAAAGACGAGGACCTCATGCCGGTCGCCGTGTGGATAGTCGGTAGCAATTGCGCCACCATCGAAGACATAGACCCGAGCGAGGTCGAGTGTCGGGGTCCCATCACCCAATGGCTGTATGAAGATGAGTTCAAGACACACCCAGCCGGATATGCGCCCCCGACGGGCGTGGGGTCGACTGTGGTAGGTTCTCCGCTCCCAAACGTG
>CAZWDQ010000072.1:0-9978 GCA_964632475.1 uncultured Acidimicrobiaceae bacterium | reverse complement strand
GTGGGCCGCGATCATCGTGCTGATGCTCGTGAGGGCTACGACTCTGTGGTGGTGGTACGCGAAGCGCTTCGCGATGAACGGACCAGATCCATCCCCTTCGTCTCCGGCAGCCTGAGGATCAGAAGGATCGAGATCACGAGGCCGGAACCGAGGGCGGCGACCGTCAGCGACAGGCCGATCCGGTCGATGAGGACGCCACCGATGAGGAAGCCCGTGATGCTCCCAAGGATCGCGGCGTTCGTTACCCAGGCCGCCGACGTCGCCCTGACGCGAGTCGGGAAGAGCTCGGCCCTGAGCGCTCCAAGCGAGGGAGTCAACATCGTGGCGCCGAGGGTCGCGAGGAAGATCGAGATTGCGAGGAACCACCCGGAGTCGAGCAGGTAGAAACCGAGACCACCGACAAGACCGATGACAAGTGAGATAGCTGCCGTCGGGCGGCGCCCGGTGCTGTCGGCCATCCGGCCACCGATGAGGAGTCCGGCTGCTCCGAGCCCACTGGCAGCGATGAGGAGGAACCGGGCAGCGCTTGCCTCCCAGGCGAGATCGTTGATGAGACGCTCGAGCACGAAGTCAAACGCCGGAGCGGAGAACGCCGACACGAAGAAGGACACGCCAGCGAGCGGCCAGAAATGGCGGCCGAGACCCATCTTGAGCGATGCGAAGAACGAGATCGGCCGACCGGGTTGGTAGGCCCTGCTCTCCGGGAGGTAGCGAATCAGCATCGGGATCGCGAGGAGGCCGAGTCCGGTGAGAGCGAAAAGGATGCGCCATCCGGTGTCCGCGCGTTCGGCGATCGGCAGGAGCAGCAGGCCGGTGCCCACACCCAGGGATCCGGCGAGTCCGTAGAGACCGATTCCATATGCACGGATGCCCGGTGAGAGCTCCTCGGCGAGGAGGACCATCCCCAGTGCAGCGATGGCGATGACTGAGACGCGAACGATCGACTGCGACGCGACGTACACGGCCGTGGACGGTACGAAAGCTGTGAGAAGGCTTCCAAGAGCGAGGAGACCGAACGCCGCGATCAGGGGATCCTTGCGGCCTTTGCGGTCGGCGACGATAGAGAACCCGACGCCGAGCAGAGACACCGCCCGCACGATCGCGAAGATCACGCTCATGTTTCCTTCGGTCATGTCGAGCGAGAGTCGAGCGTACGGGAGCGTGTGGGCCATCTGCGCACCGCCGTATCCGGCGACGAACGCGACGATCCCGAGCAGGAAGACGATCCTGCGATCAGTCGGTGAGAACGGGTTTGTGGGGTTGAGGAACTGTGGGAGCGACATTCGTGAATCGGGGGGATTGGGGGGACACGGGGGAGCCTACCGCCGGAGCCGCCAAATCCAGACCGGGAACAATGTAGGCACCGTTACCGTTCTCGTCCACGGTGGTCCCCGGAGGTTCCCTCGATGGAAGTCAATGTATTCACCCTCGTCGCCGCGCTGGGTGCAGGTGCGCTCTCGTTCTTCTCACCGTGCGTGCTCCCGCTGCTGCCGGGATACATCTCATTGATGTCGGGCTACTCGATGCAGGAACTCTCGGAAGGGGACGTGTCCATGCGACGCGTCGTCGGGATGACGGGCTTGTTCGTGCTCGGCTTCACGATGGTCTTCGTCGGTCTCGGTGCGGGTGCGACGTCGATCGCCTCCTTGATCAGGAACCCTGCGTTCACGACCATCGCTGCATGGTTGATCGTGGTGATGGGTCTCTTCATCGCCATGACCGCCGTGTGGACGCCGTCGTGGCTTCTGCCCATCATGAGGGAACGACGGGTGGAGTCCCACAAAGCCAGAAGGTTCGGCTACTTCGGTCCGCCGATCATGGGCGCCGCATTCGCTTTCGGCTGGACGCCCTGCATTGGACCTTTCCTCGCATCGACGCTGGCACTCGCCTCGACATCGGAGACGGTCGGTCAGGGGATGCTCGTTCTGTTCTTCTACTCGCTCGGTCTTGGGATCCCGTTCCTGCTGACGTCCTTGCTGCTCGTGAAGGCGTTCTCGGCGTTCGACTGGGTCAAGCGCCACTTCACGGTCATCACCGTCATATCGGGGCTCTCCCTTACTGTGTTCGGATTGCTGATGCTCACCGGACAGACCGCAAGCCTCTCCGGATACGCCTCCGACTTCATGGACTGGCTCGGCATCGATGAGTTCTTCCTTCGTTAGGTGACCGGCCTTCCGTCAGCTTCAGGTGAGATGTCGCTGAACAGCTCTAACGTGGACGCATGCAGATCTCGTTGACGAAGGAACGGTTCCTCGAACTCGCCGAGCGCTACACGGTGGTCCCCCTGGCGACTGAGGTGCTCGGCGACCGAGAGACACCGGTGTCAGTGTTCGAATCGCTCGTCGGCGATGACGACGGCTTCCTCCTTGAGTCGGTCGAAGGCGGCGAGCGATGGGCTCGGTGGTCGTTCGTGGGATGGGATCCCGTCTTCACATTGATCGCTCGGGATGGTGCCACGGAAGCGATCGGTGCCGACATCGATCTTCCGGACGGCGATCCTCTCCAAGTGCTGGAGTCCCTCCTTGGCCGCTTCCGCACGCCGGATGGCCCGGAGTGCGGATTCCCTGGTGAGACACCGCCGCTCCACGGCGGCTTCGTCGGGTATCTGGCGTACGACGTCGTTCGCTATGTCGAGTCGCTGCCTGATGCTCCTCCGAACGATCGGGGCCTTCCCGAGATGGTGTGGCACGTCGGAGGCGGCCTCGCAGCGATCGACCGACTCAGGGATACGATCTTGATTGTCCGGAACGTGATCGTCGGCGATGACCCGTCCGGTGCTTACGACAAGGCGATCCGGTCGATCGAAGCCGATGTGGAGCGTCTGTCACACGTCGCCGTTCGATCCCTGGGGACCCGTCCGCTGTTCGACGAGATCGCAACCGCCACCGCCGACACCAGCCAGGAGGAGTTCGAAGCGGGAGTCCGTCTGGCGATCGAACACATCAACGCCGGGGACGCCTTTCAGATCGTGCCGTCCGTGCGTTTCGACGTGGAGTTCGATGGGAACGCATTCGCCGTCTACCGCGCGCTTCGGCTCGTCAACCCATCGCCGTTCATGTACTTCGTTCGGCAAGGATCGCTCTCGATCGCGGGGTCGTCACCGGAGCTCATGACCAGGGTTCGGGATGGCATCGCGTACAGCCGACCCATCGCCGGCACCCGTCCGCGTGGTGCGACCGTTGAGACCGATGTGGCACTTGAGGCAGAACTCCTTGCCGATCCGAAGGAACGGGCGGAGCACGTGATGCTGATCGATCTCGCGAGGAACGACCTCGGTCGGGTCTGCGAATTCGGGACGGTCACCGTCGACGACCTCATGATGATCGAGCGCTACTCGCACGTCATGCACATCGTCTCAGGGGTCTCCGGAACGGTGCGTGACGGGTTGGGTCCCGTTGATGTCCTGAGAGCGACGTTTCCGCACGGCACGGTGACGGGAGCGCCGAAGATCCGGGCGATGGAGATCATCGACGGCCTCGAGCCGAACGCCCGGGGTCCGTATGCCGGTGCCATCGGCTACATCGATTTCGCCGGCAATCTCGATACAGCAATCGGGCTGCGCACGATGATCTCTGACGGCAACCGTGCGTGGGTGCAGGCGGGCGCGGGAATCGTTGCCGACAGCATTCCCGCTTCGGAGTACCGGGAATGCGTGAACAAGGCGACGGCCGTCCTTGCCGCCATCGCAGCGGCCCCGCAACTGCAGTGACAAGGACATCTCACCGAATCCTTACCGTTCTCGAACAGAACCGTGCAATCCTCTGAGTCTGATCGAGCGAGGAAGACGTGACCAACGGCGGGACAGTGCTGCTCATAGAGGACGAGGAGGAGATCGCCGAGCTCCTCCGAATGGCGTTCGAGCGAGAAGGCTTCAGATTCGTCCATGCCTCGAGCGGTGAGTCTGGGCTTGAACAGCTTCGAGATCGAGATGCGCGAGCCGTGCTCCTGGACGTCGGCTTGCCCGGCATCGACGGGTTCGAAGTGTGTCGGAGGATCAGATCCAACTCGGATGTACCCGTGATCATGCTCACGGCCCGAGATACCGAGATCGATACGATCGTTGGATTGGAGATCGGCGCAGACGACTACGTCACGAAACCGTTCTCGGTCCGTGAGCTCGTGGCTCGGACCAAGGCGGTGCTCCGGAGGAGCGAAGAAGCGCCCGTCCAGCGTTCGATCATCGACATCGCGGGCTTCTCCATCGATGGTGGACGACGAGAGGTGACCAACCCGAGCGGAGCAGTCGTCCGTCCGACAGCACGAGAGTTCGACTTGCTCTGGTACCTCGCGGAGCACCACGGTCTTGTGTTGTCACGAGCCCAGATTCTCGAAGCCGTCTGGGGCTACGACTACTTCGGGGAGACGCGCACCATCGACGTTCACGTGCGGCAATTGAGGAAGAAGCTCGGCGGCATTCCGATCGAAACGGTGTGGGGCGTCGGCTACCGCATCGACGAGTGAAGAGGGATCCCCGATGACCCGGCGTATCGCCATCGGCACCGCTCTTATCGCGGTCGTGATGGTCGTCGTTGGTTTGGCAGTGTTCGCCTATGTCGATAGGGCAGTTCGAGAGCAGGCCCAGGATGAGCTCTTCCGACAGGCCGAGGCAACGGGCGCGCTCATCGAGGCTGAGCTAGACGGCGCGGAGATCGCTCCGGGCGCTCGTATCGAGACGCAGCTCCGCCAGGTCCGCACGGAGGCGGGGAGAATCCTGGAGCGTGCCAGGGTCGTCGGGGGACATGACATGGTGGAAGGCGCGCTCCTGGTGGGGGAGCGGTCGTTCCCGCTTTCGGTCGGCCAGGAGCTGGTGCGGTCGCTCCCTGCCGACCTGTCTGAACGCGAAGTGCTGAGTCTGGAGATCGACGGAAACGAGATGTTTGCGACCGTACAACGGATTCCGATGGCGCGAGGCGAGATCGTCATTGCCATCGGAAGAACCGCTCCGCTCCTGCCGATCCAGGCGTTCAACCGGGCGTTGCTTCTCACGATCGCGGTCGGAGTCGTGCTCGTGGCGATCCTGGGCGTCGCGATGGCCGGATGGATCGGCCGCCGCCTTTCCGGTCTCGAGTCTGCGTCACGACGCATCGCTGCTGGTGACCTCACCGCACGTGCTCCAACGGAGGGGGATGACGAGATCACGGCGGCGTCGGTGGCGTTCAATGACATGGCCGAAGAGCTTGAGGCGACCCGGCTGAGGGAACGTGAGTTCCTCTTGAGCATTGGACATGACCTTCGAACGCCATTGACGACGATCCGGGGGTACGCGGAGGCGCTCGACGATGGGTTGGTGAGCGAGGACGAAGCCGGCCGGGCGGCCGAAGTCCTCCACATGTCAACCGATCGGTTGTCGCGGCTCGTCGAAGACATCATGCTCCTCGCCCGTCTCGAGGCGCAGGAGTTCACCCTGCAACCCGAAGAGGTCGACGTCGGTGCCTATGTGACGGGCGTCGTAGAGACCTACCGTGTTCGAGCCGCGGAGCTCGGAGTCGAGATCGATCTCGAAGCCATCGACGGATGCCGGGCGGAGATCGATCCGGATCGATTCGGACAGGTGTGCAGCAATCTCATCGAGAACGCCATGCGGTACACGCCCGAGCACGGGAGCGTGAGTGTCGAGATCGCCTGCGAGAACGACACTTTCGAGTTCTCGGTTGCAGATGCCGGGCCGGGGATCGATGCCGAAGACCTCGACCGCGTCTTCGACCGCTTGTTCGTGGCCCAGCACTACCGGCCACTTCGCCCGGAGGGGAGCGGACTCGGGTTGACCATCGTTCGGGGAATCATCGAAGCCATGGGCGGCACCATCGCAGTACACAGCACTCTCGGGTCCGGCACGAGATTCTCGGTTGAGATACCGACGTAGGCGAAGAGGAAGTGCATACTCGCGAGATGCGTGTCGTTCTCGTCGCCTTGATGCTCGTGACCGTTCTCCTGGTCGGTTGCAGCGACGCGTCGGAAGGCAAGTTCGGAGACGAACTCTTCGGCACGACCTGTGCCCACTGCCACGGAAGCGACCTCGCGGGTGGAGTGGGTCCACCTCTTGGGCTTGGCTCAGGTGCGGCATCTCTCACCGATGAGCAGATCTCAGGAGTCATCAGTGTCGGCCCGGGTGCGATGCCGAGCTTCGCCAGTCGCCTGAACGACGACCAGATCGAGAGCCTCATCGACTACCTGCGCGAGCAGCAGGGCTCGTAGTATCTGATCATGCTCGATCAGATACTCAGCGACGCAAGAACACGGGCCGACGACCTCATGGGGTGTGGCCCCATGTACCGCAAGGCGTCAGACTCCCTTCCCCCGGTGCAGCCGTTCGCTGAGGCATTGAGCGGCATCGGCCTTTCGATCATCGCTGAGGTGAAGCGCCGATCTCCGTCCAGGGGAGTGCTTGCTGCCGGACTCGATGCCGTCGCTCAGGCGCAGATCTACGAAAGCGCGGGCGCCAGCGCAATCAGCGTGCTCACCGAACCCCAACACTTCGACGGATCGCTCGATGACCTGTCACAGGTGCGAGACGCGGTCTCGATCCCGTTGCTGAGGAAGGATTTCCTTCTGGGGCCGGCCCAGGTGTGGGAAGCGAGGGCTTTCGGGGCCGACGCCGTGTTGCTCATCGTGGCGGTACTTGGGCGAGATGGTCTTGAACTCATGCTGGAGGCGGCAGCTGATGCCGGCGTTGACGCCCTTGTCGAGGCACACGATGAGAGCGAGGCGAGAATCGCTCTCGACGCGGGGGCAACGTTGATCGGCGTCAACAACCGAGACCTCGCAACGTTCACAACCGATCTGGCGGTTGCGGAGGGGGTCGCGGATGTGATCATGCGGCCCGGCGTCACAACGGTGGCGGAGAGCGGAATCCACGATCCTGCCGATGCCCGGCGCATGGCGTCCGTCGGATACGACGCGATCCTCGTCGGAGAGGCACTGGTCGTTGCTCCAGATCCAGCGCAGGCTCTCGCGCGGCTGGTGGGTCGGGCGTGACCTGGGTCAAGGTATGTGGCCTCACCCGAGAGAGTGACGTTTCGGATGCCGTCGACGCGGGAGCGGACGCACTTGGGTTCGTTCTGAACGCGACGTCGCCCCGCTGCATCAGTACCGAGCAGGCAGCGGTCTTGATGGATGGCGTGCCCGCCCTCAGGATCCTCGTCACCGTCGATGCCTCGCAGAACGCCATCGCCGACATGGTCGAGAAGACGGGCGCCGACGGGATCCAACCACACGGACTCAACGCTCAAGCAGTGGCGCTCTGGGCTCAGCAGGCCGGGTTCTTCGTTCTCCGGCCGATGGCCGGTGGGATCCCGGACGAGGTTCCAGAGGGACAGATCCCGCTGCTTGATTCCGCTGCCGGTGGCCGACACGGTGGAACCGGTGTCACACTGGATTGGACGGCGGTGGCTCGGCCGGAGCGGCGCTTCGTCCTTGCCGGAGGGCTCGAGCCGGGGAACGTTGCGGAAGCAATCGCGACGCTCCGCCCATGGGGCGTTGATGCGTCTTCAGGACTCGAATCAGAGCCGGGGATCAAGGATGCCGCTAGGGTCGCTGCCTTCGTGGAGGAGGCGAAGCGCACATGACCGGACCGGACGATCGAGGCAGATTCGGAGCGTACGGCGGTCGGTATGCACCGGAGACGCTGATGCCCGCGCTCGACGAACTCGAACGGGAATTCGCCGCTGCATGGAACGACCGAGGGTTCAGAACCGAACTCGGTGAGCTTCTCTCCACATACGTGGGCCGACCGACGCCGGTCTACCACGCGAAACATCTGTCCGAGCAACTGGGCTTCGATCTGTGGCTCAAGCGTGAGGACCTGGCCCACACCGGTGCACACAAGATCAACAACACGATGGGCCAGGCGCTTCTCGCGAAGCGCATGGGGAAGCCCCGCGTGATCGCCGAGACGGGAGCCGGGCAGCATGGGGTCGCTGCCGCGACCGCGTGTGCGCTGTTCGGTCTCGAGTGCGCGGTCTACATGGGGGCGAAGGACATCGAACGGCAGGCGCTGAACGTCTACCGGATGCGCCTGCTCGGCGCCGAAGTGATCCCCGTCGATGCCGGAGCGGGGACCCTCAAGGACGCTGTCTCCGAGGCGTTGCGTGACTGGGTGGGAAGTGTCGAGTACACGCACTACATCATCGGATCAGTCGTCGGACCCCATCCGTTCCCCTGGATGGTCCGTGAACTCCAGCGGGTGATCGGCGATGAGATGCACGAGCAACTGCATGGCGCCGCCGAACCCGACGTCGTGGTGGCCTGTGTCGGAGGTGGTTCGAACAGCATCGGCGCCTTTGCGACATACGTTGGAGATGACGTCGATCTCGTCGGCGTAGAGGCAGGCGGGTACGGGCTCGATACCGGCAAGCACGGTGCGTCACTCATCGAAGGTTCCCCCGGTGTGATCCACGGTTCGTTCACCTACCTGCTCCAGGACGACGAAGGTCAGGTGCTCGAGGCACATTCGATCAGCGCGGGTCTCGACTACCCGGGTGTCGGGCCGGAGCATGCGGCCTTCCGGGATGCAGGGATCGTCCGCTACGACTCGGTGACAGACGAAGAAGCAGTGAAGGCGCTCCACCTCCTTTCGCGGACGGAGGGGATCATCCCCGCGCTCGAATCGGCACACGCGATCGCCTGGGTCGTGAGAGAAGCATCCTCGCTGGTCGGCAAGAACGTGGCGCTCGTGCTCTCCGGGCGCGGAGACAAAGACGTGATGCAGATAGCAGCGCTCGATGACTGACACCGGCGTAGACAGACTTCGAGGGTTGTTCGACACCGTTCGCTCTGAGGATCGAGCCGCGCTCCTGCCGTATCTCACGGTCGGGATTCCGGACATGGATTCCTCGGTGGCGATGTTCGAAGCGATGTCAGAAGCCGGGGCCGATGGCTTCGAGATCGGCATTCCGTACGCCGATCCGCTGATGGACGGCCCGGTCATCGCCGAAGCAGCAGAGCAGTCGCTCGCTGCAGGCATGACGATCGCTCGAGCGCTGGAGATCACCGAAGAGGTCGTCGCCTCGACCGGGAAGCCGGTGTTGCTGATGACGTACACGAACCCGGTCCTCTACTACGGGGTCGAGTCCTTCGCCCGGGCGGCGGCCGACGTCGGTGCCGCCGGATTGATCATCGCCGATCTCCCGATCGAGGAAGCAGACCCGTTCCTCGCTGCGGCACACAACGCCGGCCTCGGCATGGCGCTTTTTGCCGCTCCCACAACCACCGACGAGCGGCTCGCGGCGATCGCCGATGCGGATCCGGCGTTCATCTACGCCATCGCATCTCTCGGTGTCACGGGTGAGCGGGCTGAGGGTTCGGTCGTCGGTCAGGAACTTGCGACCCGGATCCGTTCGATCTCAGAGGTCCCGATCGTGGCCGGAGTCGGCATCTCAACCCCGGAACAGGCCGCCGCAGCAGCAATGACGGCCGACGGCGTAATAGTGGGCAGCGCCCTGGTGAGAAAGGTCCTGGAGGCAGGAGACTCCGAAGAAGCTGCGAACGCTCTCCGTGCCGCAGTTGCCGACCTCCGCGAGGCCGTGGAGCGGGTTCGCCGGACGTAGTGCGTCACTGACTACGGAGTACCGAGTAAGGACTACGCCGCATGTAATGCGGCCCGTACCGGGAGGGGGACTCGAACCCCCACGGGCTTCAGCCCATGGAGCTTGAGTTCGTCCGTGATTTGCTCGCCGGGACGTGTGACGCGCTGCGGGGGGTCCTCTCTCCAGCGCACCCAGTGCATGTCCTGAGGCTCGAGATTCACGTCAACGCGCACGCTAGCGTGACTCTGGCCGCGAACATGGCGTGATTGGGTCCGCTCACGGAAACTCGGTGCCAACCAGCAGGAGCGAAGCGGGACAGACACTTGGAGACGACGAACAATCGGACCCGCTCTCAACGTTCCGGCGTAGCCTGCGGGCGCATACCGCCTCGGCTCTTGCGCTGCAGAGCCGGATGTTCGACGAAGTGCCAGGATGCGAACGCCATCGCAGCAGT
>CAZWDQ010000071.1:8064-10066 GCA_964632475.1 uncultured Acidimicrobiaceae bacterium | reverse complement strand
CCAGGGCCCAGGCTCACGGTCCGTCGGCGGGCTACCCGATGGAACCTGCGAGCGATCGGGCCAGATCTCCGCGATCGACAACGACCACTTCATCCAAACCCAGCCACGTTGCCATCGCTCGGAGTTCGGCTTCCAGCGACGGAACGACCCTCTGCGCCGCGTGTCCCGGCTCGAGATGGGCCGCCTGAACGAGGAGCCGACGGCCCTTCCGATCGGCCTTGAGATCAACCCTCGCCACGAGATCTCCGTCGAGCAGGAATGGCAGAACGTAGTACCCGTACTGCCGTTCCTCCTTCGGCACATAGATCTCGATCCGGTACCGGAATCCGAAGATCCGCTCCACCCGGTCGCGATTCCAGATCAGCGAGTCGAACGGACTCAATAGAGCGGTTCCTCCTGCCCTTCGTGGAATCGCAACATCGGGGTGGAGATAGGCGGGTTGTCGCCACCCTTCCACGACCACTGGGATCACCCGGCCCTCAACTGCGAGGTCCTCAAGAATCGGGCGAGCTGTTGGCTTATGGAGCCTGTGGTAGTCGGCGAGGTCGGACACCGTACCGATGCCGTGGTGTCGTGTGGCATCGACCAGGAGCGTCCTGTAAGCCTCGGTCCGGTCGGACGCCGGCATCTCAAAGAAGGACGCAGGAACGACACGACTCGGTAGGTCGTACCGCCGTCCGAACGTCGGAGAGCGGTAGGCGGTGACCCGCCCGGAAGCGAAGAGCCATTCGAGGGCGTGTTTACCGGGTGCATATCCCCACCAGGGCCCGCCGCGTTCACCGGCATCTTCAAGATCGGCCACCGTCAGCGGCCCCTTCTCCGCTACTTCTTCCAGCACGCCCTCGATGTAGTCCGGTCGCTCGTCGAGGAGTCTCCTGGCACTCCCCCATGGCCTCATCTCACCCATCCGAAATCGGAATGTTGGATACCGGTCGACGGGAATCAGAGACGCTTCGTGGCCCCAGTACTCGAACAGCTCACCGGATGACGTGGTCCAGCGATCGAAGGATGCACGGTCGTACGGGCCGAGCCGCGAGAAAATCGGGAGGTAGTGGGATCTCTCGAGAACATTCACTGAATCGAGCTGCAGCAGCCCGACGCGATCCATCACGCGGCGGAAGTGGCGCACATCGACGCGGCCGGTTGGACGAGGCGTGCCGAAGCCCTGAGCCCCGAGGGCAACCCTGCGGGCCTGATCGTTCGTCAACGTTCGCTTCTTCATCGTGGTCGCTCCTCTGCGAGCGCTACGCTACCCCGCCATGGTTCGAACACTCCGCGCCGCAACCCGTACGATCGTGCTCATCCCGCTTTTCTTCCTGTACACCATGGTTGAGGCCGGGCTCGTGGCGTGGACCGGGAAACAGTACCGGAACTCTCCGAAGATCGAGCAAATCATCCAGAGATGGGCACGGAAGTTCCTCCGCATTCCTCCGGTCGAGATCGAGGTCGAAGGCCGCGAGCACGTCGAACCGGGCAAACGGTATGTCGTCGTATCGAACCACGTCTCCAATTTTGACATCCCCGTGCTCTTCCGCTCTCTTCCAACGCCCATCCGGTTCCTCGCCAAGAAGGAGCTGTACAAGATCCCGCTGCTTGGCCCCGGCATGAATGCTGCCGGCATCGTGAAGGTTGATCGTGGCGGTGCCCGGTCGACACGGGAGGCCATCAACACGGCGGCGCAAGAGACTTACCGTCGCGGATTCTCCCTGATGGTCTTCGCTGAGGGAACCAGAAGCCGGACCGGAGAGATGGCCGACTTCCGGACCGGTGCGGTCAGGATCGCTCGCGACAACGATGCGGATTTGCTGCCGGTGGTCATCGCCGGTTCGTTCGACATCAATCCTCCTGGGTCGAAGCTCGTCTATCCCGGTCGCGCGCGAATCAGGATCCTCCCCCCGATCCCAAGCGCCGACATAGCACCGAGCGACATCCGCAAGGTGACAAACCAGATGCGAAAAGACATGGGCGACGTCTATGACCAGCTTCGCGCTAATCAGTAGCC
>CAZWDQ010000071.1:0-7964 GCA_964632475.1 uncultured Acidimicrobiaceae bacterium | reverse complement strand
AGCTGGTAGCTGGCAGCTGGCTCCTCTTCAATCGTATATCCCCACCAGCCATGTCTGACCGCTCCTGATCTCGCAGAGAAATGCTCCGGCCGATGTGACGATCTGATACTGATCTCCCGGTTCCTCTCCCTTCCACCAGCGCCCGACCCGTCGCCACGGACCGGCCCATGACCGGACCGTTACCCACCGGCTTCCGAGACGGACCCGTACCGGCATCCCTCCGTCCCACTCGATGTGGAATGGTTGCGGATCTGGCGGTATGAGCGCCGGCGATGGTCCGGGAACGCGCCCGGGCCAGGGCGCCTCCGGGTCCCGTGCCCGCACCGGCGTCTCCCCCCACCGATGCCAGACGACACGATCTCCCGGTTCGCGCCCTCCTTGCGGATGAGCTTGAAGCAGCCCATCCAAACCCACGATCGCTTGGGTCTCGGCAAGCGCACGGTGTGTCTCAGACGCTGCTTGTGCATCCTCACCGAGCGAGAGTTGTCGCCCCACCCCCGAAAGGTCGGCCGGCTCGATCCTCAACGCCGCAAGTCCACCTCGGATACCGGCACCGACGCCGTCGACCCACGCGCGAAGTTGCCATCTCACCCGCTCAGCAATCGCCCGATCGTCGAGCGGATCCGCGCTTCTCCACGTTCGAGATCGGATCGTGCCGTCCATGGCCTCTGCTTCGATCATGATTCGGAACGGTGCCGCTCCAACCGATGCGAGGGCATCGACCAGGCGGCTTGCCATTGCACGTGCAACGAACGATGCCTGTTCGAGATCTTCGAGTGGAGGTGAGAAGCGCTCCACAACGGTCAGATCGACGGGAAGATCCCGAGGGTTGGGAAGGCGATCCTTGCCGGAAGCCAGACGATGCGCATCAAGCCCCACGGCTCCGAAACGCGAGGCAATGGCGCTTCCGGGGAGCCGAGAAAGTTCACCGAGCGTCGTGATCCCGAGCCAGCGAAACGTCGCTACCACCTCCTCACGTCCGATCGCAGAGATATCGAGCGATGCGAGGAACGAGGCATCGTCCTCAACGATGTGAACCGGTGCATCGCCGGTTGTTCCAGCAGCGGCATGCTTCGCTGCGAATGGGCCGTCGGCGAGTCCGATCCGGTACCCGTCTCCGGTCACCCGGTCGATCTCCTTCACGACCCGTTCAACGAGCGGGCCCTCACCGCCGTAGTAGCCGACGGCCCCGGCCACCGGGACAAAGATCAATCCCGGCTCGACAACCTCGACCTTGGGAACGAGAGCCTCGATCTCAGCAACGACCGGTTCGAATGCGACCATCTCCGCCGAGTGGTCCCGTTCGAACGTCATGACCCATGGACAGATTCCCTCCGCCTCGCCCCTTCGCATCCCGCGGCGAACCCCGGCAGCGTACGCAGCAGCGTTCACCGCCTCGACCCGACCGTCGGTGCCTACCGCCTGACCGGGCTCATCCTGCGGCGCTCTGGGTCTCCGCAGCGGCCACTCCGGATACCAGACGCAGAGCGTTCGAGCCATCGTCCTCCATCTCGATCGTACGGGTCATCCCCTTCATGGCTTTCCCAGAGGCGTTGATCCGTATCTTCCTCTGCTCGATGCGACCGTGCCCTCCCACGGCACCCGACCATGTGGTCTCGCGAGCTTCAAGCACCAGATGAGCGACACCGGCTGGCACCGGACGATCGATGGGACGAAGCAACAGGGGGGTCCCGCGATTCCTGGCAAGTGCGGCAAGCCTCCGTATCGATACATCTTTCACCCCGACTGGGATCTCGGTCATCACGGCAACCGCACCGTCAAGGAGAGCAGCGGCGGCCCGTCCCCATTGAACGACCTCGTTGCAGCGGGCGATCACCAAGCGGTCTGGTTCGATCCCGACCTCCCATGCAGCCACGGGGCTCAGCCACCCGCGTACGTCGAGATAGGCGACCGTCCCCTCGGCGTATCCGGAGAGCATGACAAGACCCAACCGTGTCATGCCCAGCCCCGGCTCCCCGGAGAGCACAGCGACCTGACCGGGAGCAACTGCAGGTAGCCCTTGGTCGCTTCCGGCGGCATAGCCCGTATCCGAGACCCCTGTACTGAGTACTCGATCTTGCTCATAGCTGGTAGCTGGTAGCTGGTAGCTCATATCACGTCCCAAATCTCTCTTCCCGGACCGGACACCCTATCGAACATATGTTCGATTCGCAAGTGAGGTAGACTACCCCGAGCAGCAACGAGAGGAGCAGGTACGTGTCGATTGCGAAGGTGATTGAAATCACCTCTACATCCCCGGGTAGCTTCGAAGACGCTATCCGGAAAGGCATCGCCAAGGCGCAGAAGTCCATCGACAATATTCGGGGAGCCTGGATCTCGGAACAGAAGGTCGTACTGGCCGAAGACGGCACCATCAAACACTTCCGCGTCGACATGAAGCTGACCTTCCTGCTCGACGACTAGGCGCAGCCGGAGGATCGCCGCGAGTTGGCCTCCGGCGGATCACAACCATCTCACCGGATGGACGTGCTGAAGCGCTCCATCGACATCTCGTCACTCGCTCGGGGAGCGAGTGACGAGATGTGGCACCCTTTCAGCGGTCAGCAGCGGGCTGAGGGTGGATATCTGGCGGATCTGCCGCTTCTCCCCATGCCCGGATGGCCAGCTGTGCAACGGTTCCAAGCATCGATTCCCACGAGCATGAGCTACCGACTGCTCCGAACCCCTGTCACATCTTCGATCGTCGACCCATGGCAGGGACGGCTTGCATTTCGAGTTTGCTGCTGATCTTCTTCGATGCGAGGACACCACCTGTATCGAGGCGATGTTCCACTTCAGACCACACTCCTCCCGATCGATCACCGAAATCACCCGAAAGCTGGGACCACCGGTCATCCGCACCTGTGCGTGCCCGATCGCCGGATGTCGGGAAGGGGAGACCGGCACTGGTAGCCTCGCCCAATCAAGCAGGCCGGGACGCGGCGTTCCCGGGATCTGCAGACTGGCAACTGGGATTCCGAGGACACACATTGACAGCCCCCACGCGAACCCCGGCATCCGACGACCTTCCTCGGGAGGGACTCGTTCGCATCGACGGACAGGCGTACTACGCCATCCCCGATGTCGATCGCATGGCTCCGTTCCTCATGAGCGTGGTAAGCGACGGAGATCGGTGGATGTTCGTGTCAAGCAGCGGGGCGCTGACCGCAGGGAGGGGAGACGCCGGAGGCGCGCTCTTCCCATACGAGACCGACGACCGACTCCATCGTCTCGCAGGTTTCAACGGACCAGTGACTGCGATCCGTGTCGACGGTATCGATCAACCGGAGCCGTGGCGTCCGATGGTCGGAACCGCTCGGCCTCCGTTGCGCCGGTACGTCTACAAGTCGGTCGTCGGCGACTCCGTGATCTTCGAAGAGGTGAACCCGCTGCTCCGGCTCCAATTCCGGTATCGATGGGGAACGAGCGATCGATTCGGATTCATCAGGACGGCGACGCTCACAAACATGTCGGAGTCGCCGACCAGCGTGGAACTCATCGATGGACTCGTCAACATCCATCCTCACGGTCTCGATCCTTCCATGTGCCTCTCGATGAGCAATCTCACCAACGCGTACAAACGAAGTGAACTGATCGACGTCGACGCGCGACTTGCCGTCTTCTCGCTCGAATCGCGCATCAGCGATCGCCCTGAGCCCGCAGAGGAACTCAGAGGCTCGGTCACCTGGTCGGCCGGTCTCGACGGTGCGTCGGTTTCGATGGATCCGAGCTTGCTGACGAGGGATGACAGGGATGAAGCCGAGGACCCCGGATCTCTGGTCACCGGGCAACCCGGTGCCTACTTCCTCACCGGTGCGACCGAACTCGCTCCGGGCGGGAGCGCGACCTGGCACATCGTCTCAGATGTCACCATGGACCAACTCGATGTCGCACGACTTCGACGCGAGCTTCGATCAGCGGACGATCTACCGGCCCAGATTGCATCATCCCTGTGCGAGTCAACGGACTCCCTGGTTGAGATCATGGCCCGCGCGGATGCCCTGCAATCGACCGGTGACAGGATTGCGACGGCTCATCACTTTGCCAATGTCACATACAACGTCATGCGCGGTGGAATCCCGCTCGAGGGGTACCGCGTCGCTGTCGATGACTTCGAGCGCTTCCTGATCACCCGAGACTCCCGGGTTGCACGACGCAACCGAGCATGGCTCGCCGCCCTGCCCGACTTGATGAATCGAAGGGATCTCCAGTGTTCGATCGCGAAGACCGGCGACATAGACCTGCTGAGGCTTGGGCATGACTACCTGCCGTTCTCGTTCTCTCGGCGACATGGTGACCCGAGCCGGCCATGGAACGCTTTCACGATAAGGGTCGCAGACGCCGCGGGGCGACCCGTCGTGTACTACGAAGGCAACTGGCGTGACATCTTCCAGAACTGGGAAGCGACGTGCATGAGCTTCCCCGAGTACTTCCCCGATCTCGTATCGGTGTTCGTCAACGCCTCGACGGTCGACGGATTCAACCCGTACCGAATCAACAGCTACGGCGTCGACTGGGAGATTCCCGACCCGAGCGACCCGTGGAGCAACATCGGATATTGGGGTGATCACCAGATCGTGTATCTCCTGCGGTTGCTCGAGGCCAGCGATCGGTTCCAGCAGGGCGGGATCGTGGATCTGCTGGGTAGCCGTCGCTTTGCGTATGCGAACGTGCCGTATCGACTCGTCTCCTACGATCAGATCGTCCTCGACCCCAAGGCGACGATCAGACATGAAGTCGAGGTGGAGGCAGAAGTCGCTCGCCGCGTCGCCGATGTCGGGGGCGACGGGAGGCTTGTGTGGAACGACGACGGGTCCGTCTACAACGTCTCACTGCTCGAGAAGCTGCTCGTTCCCGCATTGGCGAAGCTGTCCAACTTCGTTCCTGGAGGGGGCATCTGGATGAACACACAGCGGCCTGAGTGGAACGACGCCAACAACGCACTCGTCGGCCATGGCCTTTCGATGGTCACGCTCTATCAACTTCGTCGATACCTCCTTCATCTCTCGAGGTTGATCGAGCAGTCGCACCTCACCGAAGTCATGATGTCCAAGGAAGTGAGCGATTGGATGGCTGCGGTGATTCGGGTGCTGCTGGCGAATGCCACGCCTTCGCCCGTCGAGGACGTCGGGCGCCGCCGCAAGGAGGCCACGGACGGGCTCGGCATGGCATTCTCGGCATACCGGGGTCGGGTCTACGAGACGGGCTTCTCGGGCCTCACGTCCGCTGCACTTGCAGAAATCTCTGAGCTGTGCTCCGTGGCGATCGCGAATCTCGATGCGACGATCGCGGACAGCCGACGTCCCGACGGTCTCTACCACACCTACAACTTGATCCGGTTCGACGCTGACGGCTCTTCCGCATCGGTCGAGTATCTCAGCGAGATGCTCGAAGGCCAGGTGGCGGTCCTCGAATCTGGCGCGTTGACACCGGACGAGCGCGCCGACGTCGTGGACGCGCTCTTTGCCAGCGATATGTATCGCGAGGATCAAGGCAGCTTCATGCTCTATCCGGCGCGGGAACTTCCCTCGTTCCTAGAGAAGAACGTCATCCCGGTCGCCGCACTCGATAGCGACTCGCCCATTGCCGCTCTCATCGATGCGGGCGACAACCCGTTGCTCGTCTCCGATGTCGACGGTGTCGTACGGTTCAATGCCGACATCTCGAACAAGGGAGATCTCGAGGAGTGGCTCGATCGCCTCACAGCTGATCAATCGCCGTCCGATCTCATTGAGGAACAGCGGAGTGTCCTCCTCGACACGTTCGAGACGGTCTTCCACCACCGTGCGTACACCGGTCGATCAGGATCGATGTACGGCTACGAAGGTATCGGCTCGATCTACTGGCACATGGTCGCCAAGTTGCTCGTAGCGATCCAGGAAGCGCTCCTGGAGGCCCGATCCGGAAAGGCGGCTCCCGAGACGATTGACCGGCTCGAGACGGCGTACTGGCGCGTGAGGTCGGGATTGGGATACAACAAGGTTGCCAGGGAGCACGGTGCAGTGCCGATCGATCCGTATTCACATACACCGGCGCACGCAGGTGCACAGCAGCCGGGTATGACCGGGCTTGTGAAGGAGGAGCTCCTCGTCCGACCGCTCGAGCTCGGCGTGGTGATCGACGCAGGTCGAATCCGATTCGATCCACTGCTCCTCCGGGCATCGGAACGTCTCGACGCGGCGGAGCAGTGGACATTGTTCGATGTTGACATGCAGCCGACGACGATCAATCTCGCGTCGGGCAGTCTCGGCCTGACGATCTGCCAGGTGCCAACCGTGGTGTCGGTCACTTCACACGAACCTCGCGTAGAGATCGACTTCGCCGACGGCACAACGCTCTGCGAGGAGGGACTGCAGGTGAACCGGCGTGTCAGTGCCATGATTTTCGGCCGATCGGGTGAGGTTGTCCGGGTGCGCGCGTTCCTCCATGAGGTCGACCCGTCGGCCGAGGCGTGATGCTGGACTGAGCGAATGCCCGGATCCCACCAAGACGGGCATCATGTCCCCCGTCTGCGTCGGATGCGTCAGGAAGGTCGGTGACGTTCGTCACGCTGAGCGAGACCGCTTCGGCTGAGCCCGAGTCGCCGGGGGCGGAAGCCGGCAGCTCAACAGCATCGGCCACGGCCAAGGAACCGCAGTGCCGAAGTGGGCGGGGTACGACGACGTTGGGTGTCTCTCCATGCGTCCAGAGTCCCGCGACGAGAGAAGCCCCGGGCATCCGCCCGGGGCTTCCTTCTGTTCGTGGGTAGTGCTTCCTCTAGGAGGCGCCACCTTCGAAATCGTCTTCGAACGACACAACGGTACGACCCGGCTTGGCCTCGCCGCCGCGGTCATCGCTTCGATCGCCGCCGCGGTCCTTTCCACGACTGCGTCCGCCTCGATCACGGTCACGATTGCGATCACGGTTCCCGTCGCGACGTCCCTCGTTCCGATCGGAGCGACCCTCGTCACTCTTCGGCGCTGAGCCACCGTCGTCGGACGGTGCCGGTGCACCGGCGAGGTCAAGGCTGACCTTGCCGCGATCGTCGATCTCGCGAACGACGACGTCAACCTTGTCGCCGAGGGCGAGTACGTCTTCGACCTTGTCGATACGCTTCCCGCCACCGATCTTCGAGATGTGCAACAGGCCGTCACGTCCCGGCAGGATGTTGACGAATGCCCCGAACTTCGTGATGTTCACGACTTCGCCCTGATACGTCTCTCCGACGTTCGCCTCGGGCGGATAGCCGATGGCCAGAATCCGCTCCTTGGCGAGTTCGAGTGACGTCGCATCGGGAGCGCCGACGCGGATGGTTCCGTCGTCTTCGATCTCGATCTTGGCGCCGGTCTCTTCTTCGAGCTCCCTGATCGTCTTACCTTTGGGTCCGATGACCTCGCCGATCTTGTCCTTCGGGATCATGATCGCTTCGATCTTCGGCGCCGTCGGCGCGAGCTCCTCGCGGGGTGCGGGGAGAACGTCGGTCATCTTGCCGAGGATGAACAGCCTTGCGTCCTTCGCCTGGCTCATCGCATCGATGAGCACCTGTGCGGGGAGTGACTCGATCTTGGTGTCGAGCTGCAGCGCCGTGATCATGTCCTCGGTTCCGGCGACCTTGAAGTCCATGTCTCCGAGCGCATCCTCGGCACCGAGAATGTCGGTCAGTGTCACGAACTTGCCGTCGTGGTTGATGAGGCCCATGGCGATTCCGGCGACCGGAGCCGCGATCGGAACGCCGGCGTCCATCAACGAGAGCGACGATCCACAGACCGAAGCCATCGACGACGAACCGTTCGACATCAGAACCTCTGACACGAGACGGAACGCGTACGGGAACTCTTCATCATCAGGGATGACCGGAAGGAGTGCCTTCTCGGCGAGCGCCCCGTGACCGATCTCCCGACGCTTCGGACCACGCATGAAGCCTGCTTCACCGGTGGCGAAGGGCGGCATGTTGTAGTGGTGCATGTAGCGCTTGGAGTCTTCGA
>CAZWDQ010000070.1:0-10120 GCA_964632475.1 uncultured Acidimicrobiaceae bacterium | reverse complement strand
CTACCTCCGACGGACGACGCTACAGCGAACAGGTGTTCGATTCAAATACGAACGACTTGCGGAGGCGCCGCCGACGCTGGAGACTTGCCGAATGCGATTCGAAGGACACATCTACTACGACTTCTCATCTCGGGTGTGGCGCCTCTACCGCTTTCTTGCGGAAGCAGGGAAGAAGGGCGCCGACCTGCGTCTCGATTGGCGATCGTTCCTCGGAGACGACGATCCACAGAGCGCAGCCGGTTTGGCACTGGTTGAGACAGTCCGCCGGGTCGCCCCCGAACGCCACGGGGTCTTCATCCAGGCGCTGCTCGCTCTGCGCCACGTCGAGGGCGCAGACCTCGCTGATCCGCGCACCGCGGTCGCAGCGGCGGAAGCAGCGGGTCTCTCCGGTGTGATCGAGCCGAGTCCTGATGCGGTTGCCGCCTCAACTGAGGTGGGTCGGGCATTGGGGGTTTCGGGTACGCCCACGATTCACCGTCATGGGCCCGTTCTCAGGGTCGACGTGACCCCCGTAGCCTATGAGGGAGACGTGCTCGAACGCCTCAGTCGAATCAACGCCGTGCTGGAAGACGACGGAATCTGGGTGCTTGAGAAGCCGTGAGGGATGAGACCCGGCAGGGACGATCTGGTTTCTCCACATTCGACTGAGGAGTAGGTCTGTTCAACGGTTTCTTGTCACAGGCGTTTGATACGTTGTTCGTATGGTCGATGTAGTCACCGATGTCATCCCTGCGGGGCTCGATTCGATGGAACCGGGTCCAGTCTTGGCGGGCTTTCTGGCGTCGGTCGATGTAACGAGACTCTCGGGTTTCGATCGCATTGTCGTGTTGCGTGCGCATCGGCGTATGGCGTCGCACTATGAGGCACAGGCCTATCAGGACATGGCTGCGGTAACGGATGCGATGGTCGTGGAGTACGAAGAACCCTGGGAGTCTGCTGCAGAATCTGCTGCGGCGGAGATCCGTGCTGCGTTGCATCTCACACGGCGTGCCGCCGACGTGGAGTTGGCATTCGCATTGAATCTGCGTGATCGTCTTCCCCGCCTTGCTGGGATGCTCGAGGCCGGTGAGGTTGATGTGCGGCGTGCCAGAACGATCGAGCGCAACACGGTGCACCTCAGCGACAAGGCAGCCCGAGGTGTCGTGGACCGGATCGCCGATATCGCTTCCCGGCTCACGACGGGGGAGCTGGCGGCGAGGATCCGCAGGCTGTGTATCGAAGCAGCACCGGACGAGGCCGAAGACCGATACCGCCAAGCTGTCGCTGATCGTCGGGTTGTCATGGAACCCACCGAGATCGGCACAGCGCATCTCCACGGCTGGGATCTCCCGCCGCAGAGGGTCGCCGCGGTCACGCGACGGATCAACAGGCTCGCACGAAGCCTGCGAGGCGGCGGTGAGACACGCACCATGGACCAGCTGCGAGCCGACGTGTATCTCGACCTCCTCGCAGGCAAGAGCCAGAGCGACTCGGGTCGCGGGGGAGTAGTCGATCTCCGCGTCGATCTCGACACGCTCGCAGCGTTGACAGGCCATCCCGGCGAACTCGCCGGCTACGGACCCGTCATCTCAGACATCGCCCGACAGGTCACTGAAGACCAGCAACGATGCGAGTGGCGCTACACCGTCACCGACACAGAGACGGGCCAGACGATCCACAACGGCACCACCCGACGCCGACCAACCGCCGCCCAACGCCGGGCCGTCGAGTCCCGCGACGTCATGTGCGTCTTCCCGGGGTGTCGCATGCCGGGTATCGAGTGCGATCTCGATCACCGCATCCCCTGGTCTCAAGGGGGACCAACCACCGTTCGGCACCTCGCTCCGCTCTGTCGCCACGATCACATCACCGTCCGTCACAACGCAGGATGGACCTACCGGCGCCTGTCGAACGGCGACTACCTCTGGACCAGCAAACTCGACCACACCTACACCACCACCCGAGCACCACCCTGAGACCCGAGCTGCGAGCTGCCAGCCACGAGCTACGAGCAAGACACCGAAGACCTCGCCCGATACAGGCCGCCGGCTATCGACTGCAACGCCGCAGGCGGCTACCGGCGCTGACGCACCGCCTCGTAGAGAAGGACTGCGGCCGACACGGAAGCGTTCAGGGAATCAGCGTCTCCTGCCATGGGGATCCGGATGGGCGTTCCTGTATCCCGCCATGCATCTGAGAGCCCGTCATGTTCGGATCCGATCACGATGGAGACAGGGCCGGACAGGTCGATGTCCCAGTAGGCCGACTTCGCATCCGGAGTAGCGGTGATGATCGTGCCGTGCTCATTGGCCCAGGAGAGCGCAGTTGTCGTGTCGGCGACGGCGAAGGGGACCGAGAACAGCGCTCCCTGGGAGGCTCTCACGACATTCGGGTTGAACGGGTCGACCGTGGCGTCGGCGATAAGGAGGGCGGCGCCGGTGGCGTCTGCGGTTCGGAACATGGCGCCGAGGTTCCCCGGCTTCTCGATGGCTTCGGCAACCAGCACCAGGTCACGATCGAGATTCTCGATCTCGGCGGCCCACGTTGATGCAATGGCGATGATGCCATCCGGGTTCTGTCGCATCGTGAGCTTGTGGAACGCGATGGCCGACACGGTGGTGAAACGAGTACCGGCTTCGGCGATGCGTTCGGCAAGGGAGGCCGTGTATGGCGGCGCTATCTCAGGGCAGAGGAACACCTCCGTGACAGACACGCCCGCTTCGACTGCGCGCCCGGTCTCTCTCGTTCCTTCGATGAGGAACCGAGCCTCAGCGTCTCGATGTCGCCGCTTCTTCAGACGGGCGGTCTCGATGATCCGTCGGTTGGATGGGCTCTCGATGTCGACGCTCACCAGCCGCCACCGCCGCCCGAGGAGAAACCGCCGCCGCCGCTGAAGCCCCCGAAGCTGCCGCTGCTCCACGACGATCCGCCCCATGACGAGCCGCCACTCGAGCCGAACCCACCGCCCCCGCCCCACCACGATCCACGGTCCTTCGACCATGATGCGTCGGCGTAGACGGGCTCCCATCCGTAGGAACCGGAGACGCCCCTGGTGATCACCCAGTGGTGGTAGAAGAAGGTGAAGGGATCGAAGGAGCCGATGCCATCGGGGATCGGTGTCCCGTCCCACGTGTCTGTCTGCCCGCTCGTACCTGCGTGGGCGAGTTCGGGGGCAAATCGGTCAGCGTCGTCGATGCTGCTGTCGGCCAGCGCACGTCGCTGAGCGGCGTAGGCGACTGCGAATGCGCGGGGTCCCCGCGGATCTGAGGCACCGAACGCCGCAGCGATGTCTGCGTACGAACCAACGAGGCCGAGTTCGTGGAGCGCCTGACGGGCCTGAAGCCATCGACGCATCGCCTGGGCCGGTTCGAGCGACATGGCCAAGACTCCTGCGATCGTTCGAGCCGAATCGCTCGACGTGTAGGCGGCGAGTTCGTCGCGAAGTTGTTCGTACACCTCCGGCCCGTCGTCGCGACGTTCGAGGAGTGCGGCGGTGATCGAGATCGGTAGGCCGAGTCGGCGTGTGACCTCGCGAACGCGATCGACGGCCCCGTCCGACATCAAGCCGGCGAGGGCGAACTCGACGGCCTCGGCCGGATCGAAACCCCGATCGCGGTGCCGCCGGTATCCATCGAGGAACTCACGGGTGTTCCGTTCGTTGCGGTTCATGAGAAGGAGGGCAGCGATCGCCGCAGGATCGAGTCCGTCGGCGGTGAGCCCCGCAGCGTCGGAGGCCAGTGATCCTCGAACACTCTCGTACCGTTCGATTGCGTGATCGGTGTTGTCGTCGAGATCGGCAAGCGCCGCTGCGACTGCCGGACGGGCGGTCGATTCCGGAAGGTGGTCGTAGAGGCGTTCGAGACGAGCGACCTTCACCTCGGCCTCCGCGGATGCCGCCCGGTATTCGGCAACGGACTCGCTGAGCGGCAATTCCCCTTCGAAGGTCGGTGCAGCATCCGCGACGGCGAGTCCGAGAGCGGTCAACGAGACGTATCCGATCGGAGAAGGGATGAGGTCCGCGACGAGCGCATCGGCGGTACGCCTCCGAGCTGCCGCAACCCGGTGAGGTCGCAGCGAGGCGACCAGCCGACGAAGGTTCCGCCGTTTCGACTCGAACGCTGCTTCGTCACCGTGATCGACAGCGAGCGCCTCATCGGCAGCATCCTGGACGGCACTCTCGAGCATGGAGCGCTCATCGGAGACTCTGAGATCGAGCGGTTCCCTGGTATCGGCCACAAGGCGGTCCCGGTTGACAACTTCGAGGAGTCCCAGGCTCCACAGGGATCTCATGACGTCGGGACTCGTCGAGCGCCCTGAAGCGACCTGCCAGAGCACGGTGACACCCTGAGACGTGGGAACGTCGATGACTTTCGGAGCCGGATCTGCGTAGTCGGCGTAGCGGGGGAGGTCGGCTCCCGATGGTTCGAGATCGGCGAGGTCGGCATCGATGAGCTCCTCGCGTTCGCTGTGGGCCGCCTTGCGTTGCTTTCCCTTGTTCCCGAAGACCAGTCTGACTATCGAGTAGATGAAGATCCCCACGATCCCGAAGAAGACGATCGCTCCGATGGGAGCGCCGCCTGAGTCCGACTCGTCGACGAGTGTTCCCGCGAGTGCTTGTTCGACCGACCCGACGATGGCCAAGAGCCCGCCTTCGAAGTCGCCCGCTGAGAAGAAGCTTCTGGCCGATCCGGCGATGGCATCCCCGGGCACGCTGATCCCATCCTGGGTGACGATCTCGGTTCGGCGCTCATCGAGGGAGACGAGGATCAGGATCCCGTTCTCCTCAACCGGATCCCCGACACCCCAGGCGTTCGCCAAGCCGGCGGCGAAGTCTGCAGGATCGGCTCCGCGGCTGTCCTGCACGACGACGACAGCGATGGGGTTGCCGTAGTGGACCACGATCCTGGAGATGGCGTCCTCGATGCGCTGTGGATCGTCGGCGACGCCGGCCTCGTCGGTGAAGTACCCCTGGCACACAACACCCTGGTACTCGCCACACTCAACCGTCTCCCGCTGAGCCGCAGCCGGCGACGCCACTGAGAAAACGGCGACGAAGGCGAGGACGAAGAGAGAGATTGAGCGCAAACGCGAGTTCATAGGCGAGATGATGGTCGCTGCCGTGTCACAAGTGCAATCGGCGCCCCGCGGTAGATCAGTAGATCAGTAGACCTGTAGATCAGTACTGCTCTACTTGCTACTGATCTACTCACTAATACAACTCGTACGCCCCTGCGATCAGCCTGTCTCTCACCCCTTGCCAGTCTGCGAAGGATTCCCTGACGATCACCTCGACGGCGGCTTCGTCGACGCTGCCGGCGGTCTCGACGTGGACGACCTGGGGCTCTGTTACCGGGCGTCCGATCGAGGACAGCATCCTGATCGTTGTCTCGTCGGCATCCGTCTCGGCCATGACACGACGTGAGATGTCTTCTGCGAAGGCGTGATAGGTCTTGCCTACGTGGGCAGCCGGGTTCTTGCCGGCCGTCGCCTCGAGGCTCATCGGGCGATATGGCGTGATCAGACCGCCGTACCGATTCCCCCGACCGACCTGTCCGTCGTCGCCGGCCTCGGCCGAGGTCCCCGTGAGCGTCAGATACTGGGAGTCGGCCGTGTCGGCCTGATTGACGCGAACCGTCGTGTCGTTGCCGAATCCGTCGCGAACGAGGGCGAGCGCGTCGATCCTGACCCGTTCGATGACGGCGTCGTACTCGGATCGGTTTTCGACGTTCCGCGCAAGAACCGGAACCGCCACGGTTACAACAACTTCTCCGTCCTCACGGGCACCCATGATCTTGATATCGCGACCGATCGGGACGCCGGCCCGATACGCAGCCGAGTTGAGATAGTGCTCGAGGCGATACACGACGTTCTCGAGCGGAGAGAAGGGGAGGGAGACGGCTGCGAACGACGTGTCGTTCGACATAGGTGCGGCTTCGCGATGCCCCCGATTGACGACGTCGGCAAGATCAGCAGATGCCTGGTTCATCCACAATTCGACCTCGAATGCTTCCGAAGTCGCATCCGGAAGCAGAGCGAAGAGACGCCGGTGGGTATCCGCGGTGAGGGCCTCGACATCGGGTCTCCAGTCGCCGGTGAAGTTCACCTTTCCAACAAGAACGAGTTTCGAACGTTTGGTGTGTTCGCCGCGGCCGAATTCGATGTCCACCGAACCGGCGGCGAAGATCGCCTTGTCGACGTTGAAGTGTTGGACCCGTCCGGTCTGTTCGAGTGATGAGCGTGCCAGGTCGCGAGCGAGTTCCTCAGCGAGGTGGTCGCAGATCGTATCCGGATGCCCGGCACCTTTGCGCTCGACGAACTCGACGGGCGGGTCGTATGGCAAGCGGTGGGTAACGATGAGGTCCATGGACGGCTCCTGAGTCGGCGCGCATCGTACCGGTGGCGAAGCTCAATCCGGGACAGGTGGATTCCACTGTTCCCGATGGATCGCGTCGGTTCGTCGGCCTCGTGCGAGGGAACCGGATCGACGGTCGGATGCAGGGTGACCGATAGTGACGATGCCGATCGGGGCGACATCGTCGGGGATGTCGAGCAGCGTTGACAGGTCTCTGAGGTTGTGCGAGCCGAGGAAGCCGGCGGCGAGACCCTCGTCCACAACGGCCAGCAGGAGAAGCATCATCGAAGCCCCCGCGTCGACCCACCAGTAGGGGACCGGCCATCCCTCTTCGGTCCCTGCTTCACCATCCGGCCCACCTTTGTCGGGTTCGCTGTAGCGCTCGAGGTAGGCGTCCTTGCTGACGCAGATGATGACATGAACCGGTGCACGGGAGATCCACGGGTCGAAACCGTCCGCGACGTATTCATCCTCGTGGGCGAGTTGGGCGATCTCCCTCCGTCGGTCTTCATCGGTGACGACGACAAAGAACACGCCTTGAGAGAAGCCGGCGCTTGGGGCTCGCTGGGCCCGGTCAAGGATACGATCAAGGGCGTCCCCGTCGACCGGATCGTCCGTGTAGTTGCGGACCATCCGGCGGCGGCGAACAACCTCGCCGAACTCCATGTCAGAGTTCGATCAACGCAGCATGGATGTTCTCGAGGGCCGCCTTCGCGTCCGAGAAGAGCATCATCGTTGACGGCAGGTAGAACAACGGATTGTCGATGCCTGCGAAACCGGGGGAGAGGCTCCGCTTGATCACGACTGTGGTGGCAGCCAGATCGACCTCGAGAATCGGCATGCCGTAGATGGCGCTGCCGGAGTCATCACGAGCCGACGGATTCACCACGTCATTCGCGCCAACGACCAACGTCACGTCCGTGTGCGGGAAACGTGGATTCGACTGATCGAGATCCAGGAGCACGTCGTACGGGACGTCCGCTTCGGCGAGCAGCACGTTCATGTGGCCCGGCATACGACCTGCCACAGGGTGGATCGCATACTCGACGGTCACATCACGCTCTTCGAGCGCGGTCGCGAGCTCCCTCACGGCATGCTGGGCTTGCGCCACGGCGAGTCCATACCCCGGTACGACGATGACCTTCTGCGCGTATGCCAGCGCGATCGCAACATCTTCGGGAGTCGCGCTGTTGACTGGCTTGTCTCCGGCGTCGATTGGTGCGGCGCCTTCCGTGCCGAAGCCTGCGAAGAGCACGTTCGCGATCGAACGGTTCATCGCTTCGGACATCTGAACCGTCAGGATGAATCCCGCGGCACCGACGAGGGCACCGCCGATGATCAGCCCCTGGTTTCCGATGACGAATCCGGCCATGGATGCCGCGACCCCGGACAGTGAGTTCAGCAGCGAGATGACGACGGGCATGTCCGCTCCACCGATCGGAATGACCCCGGTGATTCCGAGCACCACAGCGATGGCGGCCAGGATCCAGTAGCCCATCGGTTCGTTGAATGCGATGGCCCACACGGATGCTGCCGTCATCAGGATCACCAGCATCAGGTTGAAGTAGGGGCCACCGGGGAGTGCCACCGGCTTACCGGTGATGATCCCCTTGAGCTTGCCGTAGGCAACGAAGCTTCCGGACAGGGTGACGACACCGATCGCAATCGACAGGGCGACGGTGACTTCGGTCTCTGTCGCGTATTGCACATCCGCGCCGACGATCGTGTCGGTTGCGACGATGGCAGCGAAAGCAACGAGTGCAGAAGCTCCACCACCGAAACCGTTGAAGGCGGCGACGAGTTCGGGCATCGACGTCATCTGCACCTTGAGTGCGAGAACCGCACCGATGCTCCCGCCGATCAAAGCACCGAGGATGATCACCCACCAGAGAACGCTCAGCGCATCCGTCTGTCTCGCCTGGTCAAAGACGTAAACGAGCGTGACGACCGATGCCAGGAGCATGCCGACGGCTGCAATCTGATTGCCGCGCCGTGCGGTTCTCGGCGAGCCAAGGCCACGGAGGCCGAGGATGAATAGGACACCGGCTGCGAGGTAGAGGAGAGCGGTCACTTCTTCACCACCGGCTTCTTCTTGAACATTTCAAGCATGCGGTCAGTGACGAGGAAGCCGCCTGCGACGTTGATCATGGCGAAGGCCATGGCGAGGATGCCAAGGATGATGGCAAAGGTCCCCTCAGCGAAGGCGGCAGCGATGATCGCTCCGACAATGGTGATGCCGGAAATCGCGTTCGCCCCCGACATGAGCGGAGTGTGCAACGTCGGCGGAACCTTCGAGATGACCTCGAAGCCGATGAAGGCTGCAAGGACAAATACGATGATCCCCTGAATGAATTCGGGACTCACGAGGCCTCCTCTTCCAGGCCCATGGCCGATCGGGTGCGGGGGTGAACGACCTGACCCTGGTGGGTGATCGTTGCAGGACCGGCAACCTCGTCTTCGAGGTCGACGGCGAACCCATCTTCGGTGCGCCACCGCCCGGCGAGCTCCTGCAGGTTGCGGGCGTACATGCGACTCGCGTCGGTAGCCACACGGCTCGGGAGGTCGATCGGTCCGTAGATGGAGACGCCATCCACATCGACCATCTCGCCGGGTCGGGAACCCGCAACGTTGCCGCCCGATGATGCCGCCATGTCCACGACCACGGCACCGGGGTGCATCGCAGCGACCATATCGGCCGTGATCAAGAGCGGTGCGGGGCGACCGGGGATCTGAGCTGTTGTCACGATCAGATCGGACTCGGCAACGAACTTCGCAAGCGTCTCTTGCTGTTTCGCAGCGGTCTCCGCGTCGACTTCGGTGGCATAGCCGCCCTCATCCATCTTCTGAGTGGGGGCTTCGACGAACTTCGCACCGAGACTTTCGACCTGCTCCTTCGTCTCGGGTCGAATGTCGTACGCATAGATAATGGTTCCGAGCCGCTTGAGCGTTGCGATCGCCTGAAGACCGGCGACGCCGACGCCCAGCACGAGGGAGCGTGCCGGAGGGATCGTCCCAGCAGCTGTCACCAGCATGGACGGGAACTTCGGGGAAGCGTCGATGGCGAGGAGCACGGCGGCGTACCCGGCGACGTTGGCCTGGGACGACAGTGCGTCCATGGCCTGAGCCAGCGTGGTGCGCGGAACCGCCTCAACAGCGAGCGCTGTCACATTGCGTGCAGCCAGCGCCTCAACGAGGTCGATCTCCACGAACGGGTCGAGGAAGCCGGCGAGGACGGCGCCTTCCGGTATCAGCCCGATCTCTTCGATCGTTGGCGGGCCGACCCTGAGAACGAGGTCGGCGTCGTGTGCCGTCGCCGAATCGGCGACGATCGTTGCTCCTGCCTCGACGAGCGCCTCATCGGGGAAACCGGCGGCCTTGCCCGCTCCGGTCTCCACGCGTACATCCCAACCCCATCCGGTGAACACCTTGACGGAGGCGGGGACGACGGCGATACGACGCTCATGATCGGCACGTTCGAGTGGTATTCCTAGTCGCATCGACGGGAACGGTAACTGAACTCGGGCTACATAGGAATTCCTGGTGTTGTCCGGCGAAACCTGCGACGGAGTCCTTGTCACTGATGCCGGTTCGTGGCAAGGTCAGAGGAACGGAGGAACCACAGGCTGGTGGCTGCGGTAGGGTGCCGGAACTCCCGAGACTTGAAGAGGCCCCCAGTGACCGACGACCTCGAGAAGACAACGGCGCCGAACAGCGCTGCCGCTGTGCTGGCGGTCCTGTCGGCGGCGATGTTCGTCTATGTCATCGACACCACGTTGATGAACGTCTCCA
>CAZWDQ010000069.1:0-10351 GCA_964632475.1 uncultured Acidimicrobiaceae bacterium | reverse complement strand
CGCAGCACTAGCGTCAAGGTCGTGGAGACGCGCGAAACACCCAAGACCGGCCCCGCCAAGGACACGCTCCTCGCAATGCTGGACAACAATCGGGCAATCATGGTGTGGAAACTCGAGGGACTTACCAGAGAAGAAGTGACTCGCCCCGTCGTGGCTTCCGGCACGAGCCTGCTCGGATTGGTGAAGCATCTGGCCTTCGTCGAGCGATGGTGGTTCGATGACTTCTTCGCAGGGGGTGATGTCGAATACCCGTGGACCGAAGAGGATCCGGATGCCGACTTCCGGATCGAGGACGACGAGACGGTTGACGACATCGTCAATCTCTATACAGGTGCCATCTCTCGCTCCAACGAGATCACGGCCGAAGCTCAGATGGACGACCTCTCGACTCGCTCACGCAACGGAGCGAGGTTTGGCCTGCGCTGGATCGTTGCCCACATGATCGAGGAGACGGCGCGCCATGCCGGCCATGCCGACATCGCTCGAGAGCTGATCGACGAGACGACCGGCTACTACCCCGAGTAGGTTCGCCGACCTTCAGGTGCGCTGCTGATCCCAGCGGCGAACCTGCCGGTAGCCTGCCGCAATGCCCCTCACGAGTCGAACGAACCGCGCGATCGCCATCGGCTCGCTCGCTCTCCTCGCCGTTGCCTGGGGAGCGATTCCGCTCTTCGTCCGCGCCGAAGTTCCGCCGACCCATCTGGTCGCCATGCGCGTCACGCTTGGTGGGGCAGTGCTCGTGCTGTTCTCGATGGCAACCAAACGGTTCACGATCCCGCGACACCGGTGGCGGGGCGTCGCCATGCTCGGGGCTGTTCTCGCCGCCCACTGGCTCTCGTTCTTCGTGGCCCTGAACCTGACCACTGTTGCTGTGACGCTCGCGATCCTCTACATCGGGCCGGTGCTCGCCGCGGTGCTTTCAGGGCCGGTGCTCCACGAGCGAGTCAGTTGGCACGCCTACGTCGGCCTCGTTGTGGCAGTCGTAGGAACGCTGCTCGTCATCCGACCGGGTTCGGGCGCCACGGTGGCGGGGGTGGCCGTGGCGGCGATCTCCGGGGTGCTTCTGGCAGTCATCATGCTCCTGGGCAAGCCGCTTGCCGCTGATCTCGGGGGCCTTGTCGTGGCAACCTGGGAGCTCGTTGTCGCTTCCATCGTATTGGCACCGTTTACGATCCAGGCGGTCCGAGATTCCGGTGAGTTCTGGCCACAGTTCGTCGTCCTTGGGGTGGTCTTCACGGGCCTTGCGGGGGTTGTCTATTGGACGTCGATGCGCCAACTACCCGTGGCAGTGGTCTCCGTGATCATGTACCTCGAACCGGCATCGGCGGTGGTCTGGGCAGCCCTCTTCCTCGGAGAGCAGCCGGACGTGCTGACATGGCTCGGAGTGGTTCTCGTGGTCGTCGCGGGTACGATCGCAACGCGAGGAGTGCCCGACGAGGAGGTCGTTGGTGTCACAGAGACTCTTTGAAGTCGAGGGACTCCGGATCGCCATCAACGATCAGGGTGCAGCGGTTCGTGGGGACCGGGAGCCACCGACGAGTGTCCACGGGGAGAAACTCCCGTTCGGCTGGGTCGAAGCCATCCCAGGGGTGTCGTTCGGCGTCGACGCCGCCGAGACGCTCGCGATCATCGGCGAGTCTTCGTCGGGGAAGTCGCTCATGCTTCTCGGAGCGTTCGGCTTGCTACCGAGCGGAACAAGGGTGCTCGGCGGGACTGCTACCTACCGGGATACGACGTCCGAGCCGGCCGGACTTCGCGACGAGACAACACAACCGATTAGCCGTAAGGAGAGGAAGCGTTTCCGATGGGCCGGGACGGTGATGGACGACGCTGATCCAGAGTGGGCGCACCTCGTCGCGACGGAGGTGGGGTTCCTCTTCCAGAATCCGATCTCTGCATGGACTCCCATCATCGAGATCGGCCCGCAAGCAGGGGAAGTGCTCGACGTGTACACCGATCTCTCCCGAGAGGAGATAGAGAAGCGCGTCATGGATGCTCTGGGTGAAGTTCATCTCCCGAAGTCGAAGCGGCTCTTCGGGGCCTTCAGTTCCGAACTCAGCCGCGGGATGGGACAGAGAGCCATGCTCGCGGCGGCGCTTGTCAAGGCACCTCAACTCCTCATTGCTGACGAACCGCTCTCCGGTCTCGACGTTTCGGTTGCCGCGGCCATCCTGGACCTCCTCAAAGACCTCAAGAGGCGTCGCAACATGGCGATGATCATCGTCACCCATGACCTGGCTGCCGTGTCCCGCATCGCCGACCGTGTTGCGGTCGTCTATGCGGGTCGGGTCATCGAGGAGGGGGCTGTCGGGTCCATGTTCAGGCATCCGATGCACCCGTACACCTCCGGTCTCATTGGTTCACTCCCCGCCCTGACAACCGGGCGGCTCAGACCCATCCCAGGCGAGCAGCCGCTCCTTGCTGCCGTCCCGTCCGGGCGTTGCGTCTTTGCCGACCGTTGCCGGTTCGTCGACGCTGTCTGTCTGGAATCGGAACCCCGGTTGCAGCTGACGGGCCCTGGCACGGTGGCGTGCCATCGCGCCGCCGATCTAGATCTCCCCGGCATCGGCTGAACGCCCCAAGAGAGGCGTGTAGCCTGCGGCATGGGTCCGGAGGCAAGGGGACTCGATAGATGAAGCTCGGGACATATATAGGTCTCGTTGCTCGCCGCGTGTGGGCAAAGAAGGGGATCCTTATCGGATCCCTCCTTGGGGCGACACTGGTGATCGCCCTTCTTGTCGTTGTGCCTCTCTACGAGTCGTCCGTGCAAGCCGTAGACCTGCGTTTCAGCGTCCGGAGCGCCGTCGCCGACGAGGTCGACATGACCGCGTTCTCGACGATGAACGACTACTCGAGAGTGGTCGGAACCTCCAACCGGGTGATCGTCAACGATGCACACGAGCAGTGGCTGTTCCCATGGTTCCCGACCATCGAAGAGCGTTCACAAACGCGGGAGTACGCCGTCATCCCCAGCGGTCAAGGGTCGGATGACGGTTGGATCGCTCAGGCCGAGACGTGGCAGGAAACGATCGAGGCGTTGGTCATCGAAGGCGCTCCCGAAGACGAGTGGCCGTCGCCGCCGTACCCACGACCACCTCCGGAAGCCCTGCAGGTTCGGATCTTCACGACACCGGATCTTGAGAGCCGTTTGGTCGTCGTTGACGGTGGGCTCCCGCCACCCCTACTGGGCGCACCGGTTCCGGATGATGCTCCGCTGCCGATAGCGATCGGGGAACGTGTCGCAGAGTTGACGGGCTCGGGAGTGGGTGACTCGTTCTTCCTGAGACCGTTCAGCGGCCTCCCGGGCGTCTTCGAGTACGTGCAAGTAGCAGCGATCGTCGTGCCCGCCGACCCGGACGCCACGATCTGGGGAGTCGATGACCCTTCCACCATGGTCTACCTCGACCAGGCCACCTTCGACATCTGGACGGGTCAGATCCCGGTCGATCCAGAGAACGAACCGTGGAATCGGACCGTACGCGGGTTCGCCGGCCCCACCGTCACGCAGAGATGGCGGATGCCGCTCGACGTTGACACCGTCGTCCTCGAGGACCTCGATGAGATCGAGAGCAGGATCAACCAGTTCAAGGCTCAAGTGGCGAAGGAAGCAGGAGGGACAATTCCGACCAACACCTTCCTGCCGCTCCTCATCGACGAGTTCTCCATCCGCTCAGTGGTGATCGGGGGTCCAATCCTTGCGATGCTCGCCCTCGTGGTCGGCGGCGCCATCTACTTCCTCGTGTACACGTCGGCGCTGACCGTCGAACGCGAGGGAGCCGATCTGGCGCTGCTCAAGAGCCGGGGCGCTTCGACGTGGCAGACGGTCGGGATCCACCTCGGTCAATCGCTGTTCGTTGCTGCTGTGGCTGCGGCGATCGCCCCGTTCGTGGCCAGGTTCCTCGTCGGTGTCACGGGTCGAATACCCCCGCTGTCCGATCTCACGGGTGGCGAGCCACTGGACGTCACTCAGGTGAATCCGGTGACCGGCTGGCTCCTTGTAGGCGCTGTCATCACGTTCCTGGCCATGGGCGTAGCGATCGTTCCGTACGTGCGGCGAGGGATCCTGGAACTCCGGTCACTCGCCGCACGCCCCGGCACGAAGTCGGTGTGGCAGCGGTACAACCTCGATCTGTTCGCGATCGCTCTCTCACTCGTTGTGCTGTTCCAACTGAGCCAGCGCGGGTTCGTCAACACTTCTGGAGACGAGGCCACGCTCGATCCCTTGGCGATCGTCTTCCCCGTGCTTCTTCTTTTCAGCGGTGCCTTGATCCTCCTCCGGCTCTTCCCGATGTTGCTCAGAGCCGTCGGCTGGGCGATGACGAAGTCGAGATCACTTTCGCTCTCACTTCCAGGGTGGCATCTGGGCCGGAATCCCATCCCCTACGGTCGGCTGGCCCTGCTCGTATGGCTCACCACCGGCCTCGGGGCGTTCGCCCTCACCTATGCGGCCACGCTGGAGCAATCGTTCGTCGATCGAGCGGCGTACACGGCCGGCGCCGACGTCCGTGTCGTGGCCGACCAAGCCGGATACCTCGATGATCCGGACGGCGCCGTCGGCTCTCCGGTGCTCCGGACCGACGGGGCGCCTCGACAGAGCGGCCGGCGCGCTGAAGTGCTGGCAATCGATCCGGCATCATTCTCCGAGGTCGTGACGTGGCGTCCTGATTTCGGTGCGGAGGATCCCGCCGATCTCTTCCCATTGCTCCGTCCGGATGGCACGGCGCCGGACGTCGGCGTGGAACTGCCGCCCGGGTCGACGGAGCTGCGGGTCGATGCCCTGGTCGTACCGATGAGCCTCGCAGCAGAAGCCGAGGCCGGAACCGTCGAGGACGACTACCAGCTCCTGGTCAAGGTCATCGATGGGAAGACAAGGGTCTGGACGATGGTGTCCGATGCGGAGATCACTTCAGACGGGTGGGGGACCGTCTCGATCGACCTCACCACCGGGGAGAACGACTTCTCGACGCCACCGGAACCGCCGCTGTCCCTGCACACGATGTGGATCGAGAGGCGTGCGGTTGGCGGGCTCGCCGTCAACGGGGACTCCGTGCTCATGGCCGGCCTGGTTGTCGTTGCGGACGGCAATCGAATGAGCCTCGATCTTGATGAGATGTCACCGCTCAACGACCTGACTATTCGCAGGAACGTAGCGGGCGATACTGCGGTTCGGGCCAGATATGCACAGCTTCCCGAAGGCTCGGACGAACCTACGGAAGAGGAGTTGAGAAACTCGCCGTTGTATCGGGCCGGAGACGTATCGATGTGGACGGTGCCGAAGCGATCGCGTGCCAGCACCAACGTGCCCGAACTCAGGCGCATCCCGGACGACATCTTCGTGCTCCTCGATCGCGAGGCTGCGGCGATCGCGAGCCTGGACGTCGGGGATACGTCGTCGTACTCGGTCGGATCGGACGTGATGACCGGAACGCTCGTCGGCTTCGTCGAGGCTGTTCCGACGATGACCGACAGGAGGAAGCAGGGAGCGATGGTGGTGGACCTCGATGCCATCAGCGCCTGGACCAACGGATCAGCAACCTGGAGCCTCATCGGGGGACTCTCGCGGCCTGAAGCACCGCAGGAATATTGGATGGAGACGGACAACGTCGATACGACGGTTCGACGCATCACAGCGCAACTCGGAGAGGAACCCGACAAGGTGTGGACGATCCGCGGCGTCGCTGCCTCGTTCTCGAGTCGTCCCATTCAGGTCGGTCTCGTTGCCATTCTCTTCGTCGGCGCAGCCGTTGCTGTGGTCCTCGCTCTCGCAGGAGTGACCGGATATGTGCTCCTCGCGGTCACCCGCCGCGCGAAAGAGATGGGCGTGCTCAGGGCACTCGGGTTCGGACGACGTGGTGTCGCCACGACATTCGCCGTGGAGCAACTGGTTGTCGTTGGTCTCGGGGCCATCATCGGCGTGCTGGGTGGGATAGCGCTCGTTGTCGTCATGCTCCCCTTCCTCCAGTTGGGTGAGACGGCTGAAGAGATCGTCCCGGCGATACTCATCGATATTCCGGTGAGCGCCCTTGCCGCGTTTTCGGCGGTGCTTGGATTGATGCTCATCGTGTCGGTCGTCTGGGCGACCAGGCGGGTATCAGCAGGCAAGATGAGCGAAGTGCTCCGTGAGGTGGATCGCTGATGCCTCCCGTGATCCAGACCGAGAACCTCATCAAGATCCACAAGCAAGGGAACCTCGAAGTCGTTGCGCTCCAAGGCCTCGACTTCACGATGGACGATGGAGAATTCATTTCCGTTGTCGGCAAGTCGGGTTCGGGCAAGTCGACACTGCTGACGATCCTCGCCGGATTCGATCGACCTTCGGCCGGCCGGGTGATGGTCGCGGAGCGAGATCTGACCGATCTGGCACCGAAGGATCTGACGCGCTTCTACCGTCGCGATGTCGGATTCGTGTGGCAGGACTTCACCCGGAACCTCGTTCCGTATCTGAAGGCGAGAGCGAACGTCGAGTTGCCGATGCTGCTCGCCGGTGTCGGTGGTCGGAAGCGGAAGAAGCGGGCGCTTGCACTGCTCGAGGCGGTCGGTTTGCGCAACAGCGCCTACACCGAAGTCCAGACCATGTCCGGAGGGGAGCAACAGCGCCTTGCACTCTGTGTGGCGCTGGCTCTTGGTCCGAAACTCCTCCTTGCAGACGAACCGACGGGCGAACTCGATACCGAAACGAGTCTCGAGATCTACGAACTCCTGCGCGGGCTGTCTCACGAGGGTGGCTTGAGCGTGCTCGTGGTCACACATGACGTAGCCCTTGCGCAGCGCACGGATCGGATCGTGCGCATCGCAGACGGTCGGATCGCCACGCAAGGGAGGAAGGGCCAAGAAGAGCTGATCGCAGTGGATCAGCGTGGCATGGTGCAACTCCCCCGAGACATGTTGATCGAAGGCGGGATCGGAGACCACGTTCTTGTCAAGCTGGTCGATGATGGGATCCTCTTGCAACCCGAGGAGCGTCCAGAATGAGCCTCGAGCTGCGCAATGTCTCCAAGAAGTATCCGAACGGCGCGGTCGGCGCGCTCGACGTCGATCTCGCCGTGAAGCGGGGGTCGTTCGTGGCGCTCTTTGGCCCGTCGGGGTCGGGAAAGACCTCGCAACTGCACATGGTTGGGCTCCTCCAACGGCCCGATTCCGGAGAGGTGATGATTGATGGCGATCGAGTCGATCAGATCAGTGAGCATGACGCTGCGGTGATCCGTCGGACGAAGCTCGGGTTCGTCTTCCAGTCGGCCAGTCTCCTGAACCTCTTGTCCGCCTACGAGAACGTCGACGTGTCGTTGCGGCTTCTCGGTGTTCGCGGCAAGAAGGCGAGAGATGCAGTGAATGCAGCGCTCGAGGCCGTTGAAATGGACGCCCGAGCCGATCATCGGCCGGACGAGATGTCGGGCGGCGAGCAGCAGCGGGTAGCGATCGCCCGCGCCCTCGTTCACGAGCCGGGCTACGTCCTCGCGGATGAGCCAACTGGCGAACTGGACACTGCAACGGGGGCGTCGATGCTCGGATTGTTCCGTCAGATCGCTGATTCGGGGACCACGGTGGTGATCGCCACCCACGACCCGGGTGCTCTTGCCTACGTGGACGAGGCCTACTTCGTCGAATCCGGGCGTCTCCACAAACCACAGCGAGACGAGTTGAGCCTGTGGCTCACGGATGGCACAGCATTCAACGGCCGGTAACTGGCCGCATGGAATCCGTCGCGACTACTCGGTCTTCGTGATGCAGAACTCGTTGCCCTCGGGATCAGCGCAGACGGTCCAGTGAAATCCGGCGATGTCGTGATCGTGAAGTCGTTCTCCGCCAAGGTCCTCGACGTGCGAGATCAGCGCCTCCGGGTCAGCCGTGCTGAGATCGAGATGGAGACGATTCTTTGCGGCCTTCTTCTCCGTGACTTGTTGGAAGGCGAGCGCAGGACCACCGCGTGAGATGCGGGTCATCCACACGTAGCCGGGGAAGCGGTTCTTCTCCTTGACTTGCAGGATCTCTCCCCAGAACGACACCATCCCATCGAGGTCGTTGCAGTCGAGCATGATCGACGCAACGCGCGCCACTGCCGGTCTAGCCATCGTCTCTCCCTTGGAAATCCCTGTGCATCCGGCTCGCTGTGGGGCCGGTCTGTCCCTGGTACTTGGATCCGAGTGCCGCCGAACCGTATGGGAGTTCGGCTGCTGTGGTCATCTGGTAGAAGCTGATCTGACCGATCTTCATCTCGGGGTAGATGGCGATCGGAAGATTCGCAACGTTCGAGAGTTCGAGGGTCACCTGACCGCTGAATCCGGGGTCAATGAAGCCTGCGGTCGAGTGGATGAGGAGGCCGAGTCGACCGAGCGATGACTTGCCCTCGAGGCGAGCGACGACGTCGTTTCCGAGACGGATCGTCTCGAGCGTGGTCCCGAGCACGAATTCGCCGGGATGGAGGATGAACGGATGATCAGTACTCGCTTCGACCTCGCTCGTGAGGTCGGATTGCCGCGCTTTCGGGTCGATCAGCGAATAGCGGTGGTTCTCGAAGACGCGGAATCGATAATCGCAACGAATATCGACACTCGACGGTTGCACGAGGGCGCGATCGAACGGATCGATGGAGACGCGACCGGCTTCGATGGCTTCGATGATCGTTCGATCGGAGAAGATCATGTTTGAGGATGCTAGTTGGAGTCGGCGTACAGCCACCGAACGCACATCTCGGATGGCAGTGTTCGCTACTTCGTTCGCGAATCGATGAACCGCAGCCAGTTGCGGAGTTCGACTTCTCGGATCTGCGGGTCGATGATGTCGTCGCCGACACCGAGCTCCTCCCGCAATTCGGCCGAATCGGGGTTGGCCGCGAGCTTCATCATCTTGGCTGCGTATGCTGCGACGGCCGCTTCGTCGGGGAAGTGACCTTCCTTCACCAGCGCAGGGCCCCGCGCCGCGATGAGACGTCCCATCTCATGCAGGTTGTACTCGGGGTGGTACTGCGTGCTCCAGAATGCGGCATCCCCGTCTTCGATGACGGCGGCCTGGATGTGCGTGTGGGCGTTGGTGGCGAGCAGCGGCGTGCCGTCCGGCAGTCGCGTAACTTCGTCGAGATGCATGATGAAACCGTCGAACTTCGCCGGCTTCCCTTCCAGCATCGGTGACGTTCGACCAGCGTCGGTCAATTCGATGTTGCGGGCGATGCCCCATTCGCGGCCGGCGGGGTTCACAGCGACGTCGCCGCCGCTCACGAGCGACGCCAGTTGGATGCCCCAACAGCTTCCCCAGCTTGCCGCTCCCGACTGCATGAGGGCTCCAGCGAAGAAGATCTGCATGACAACGCGGGGATCCTCCGCGTGATAGACCGTGAGGTCAGATCCCGTCCAGATGTACGCGTCGAAGTCCTCGATGGACGTGCCGTCTGGAAGAGAGAAATCGGGGTCGGCGACGTAGACGATCTCGGTGGTCGCATTGGGGGCCTCCCGCCGGAGGAAGTCCTTGAACATGTCATGGGGGTGGCCCACATCGGATCGGTCGAAGTTGTCGCGGCTTGCGGCCGGGTAGCAGTTGACGATGCAGAATCGGTGCGGTGCCTGGGTCGTGGGTGAAGGCGTCATCGTGCTCCTCGTTGCGGGAAGTCGGTGATGAGGCCCGTGATACCGATCTCGACGAGCCGGGCGATAGTTCCGTACTCGTTGACAGTGTAGGGGTTGAGCCTGATTCCCATGGCGAGCTGGGCCTCGATCTGTTCGGTCGAGAGGCGTGTGATACGGGGATTGAACGTATCGAAGAAGTGATCGCTGAAGTCGATCGGATCTTCGGGGAAGAGGCCCAATATGGCTTGAACTTGGAAGTCCGGTCTGCGCTGTTTCAGGGTTCTCAACCATTCGTGCTGAGCCGAGGAGAACAGGAGATGATCGGGCCCGATCCCCACGTCCTCCGCCAGTGCGAGGACCGCGCTCACGACGTCGAAGGAGTCCTTCGGTGGGGGCTGGGTCTTGAGTTCGAGGTTGACGAACCAGTCCAACTCGTGCGTCAACTCGAAAGCCTCTCGCAGCGTGGGGACCTTCGTGCCCGCGTACGCATCGAGTTCAGAGCGTGACACGGCGTCGCCGGCGATCTGTCCGAAGGGGTCGTCACGCTCGAACCATGAACCGGCGTCCAGTGTTCGGATTTCGGCCAGGGTGTATGTGGAGAAAGGCGCCGGGACACGGTCGGGGAACTTGTCGGCGACATCGGTTGTCCGTGTCATAGCGTCGTCATGCATCAGTACGAGTTGATCGTCGGCGGTGACGGCGACGTCTGTTTCCCACATGTCGGCGCCGACGGCATGCGCCTTCCAAGCCGCGACAAGGGTGTTCTCCGGCGCGAGACTCCGAGCACCCCTGTG
>CAZWDQ010000068.1:0-10379 GCA_964632475.1 uncultured Acidimicrobiaceae bacterium | reverse complement strand
TCGTGATGGCCCCAACCCCAACCGACATGGGCACAGCGATGATGGAGGCGATGAGGAAGCTCTGAGCTGCCGGCTACCAGCAGAACCCGTGCCTCGGTCGAGGGACGGGGAGGCGCGGTCGGTCACGTTGTTGGAGCGTCTTGCTCGTACATGGAGGCTCGTAGCTGGAGGCTCACTTCGTTAGCCTGGCCCGGTGACAGATCCGACGCACGGCTTCCCCGACGGCTTCCTGTGGGGTGCCGCGACGTCGTCCTATCAGATTGAGGGGTCCCCGTCGGCCGACGGCAAGGGTCCGTCGATCTGGGACACCTTCACTCGAGTGCCAGGGGCCATCGAGGATGGATCGTCCGGCGACATCGCTTGTGATCACTACCGTCGGTGGGAGGCGGATGTTGATCTCATGGCCGATCTCGGTCTGGGGGCGTATCGGTTCTCGGTGTCGTGGCCACGGGTGCTGCCGGACGGTGTCGGAGCCGTCAATCACCGGGGTCTCGAATTCTACGATCGCCTCGTTGATCGACTGCTCGAGCGTGGCATTGAGCCGTTTGTCACGCTCTACCATTGGGACCTCCCCCAGGCGCTCCAGGATCGAGGCGGCTGGCCCGAACGGCGAACTGCGGTCGCCTTCGCCGAATACTCCCGGGCAGTAGCAGAGCGGCTCGGGGACAGGGTCACCAACTGGATCACGATCAATGAGCCGTGGGTTGTTGCCAAGAGGGGCTACCTGCTCGGAGACAAGGCGCCTGGGCACCACGACCCGGTCGAAGCCGTCCTCGCCTCACACCACCTGCTGCTTGGACACGGACTCGCGGTTCAGGCAATCCGAGATGTCGCCCCTCAGGCGCGCATCGGGATCACCCTCAATCTGTCACCGGTCGTCGCGGCATCGGATGACCCAAAGGACATCGACGCGGCGCGGCGATTCGATGGGGACGGGAATCGCTGGTATCTCGACCCGCTCTACGGGCGCGGCTACCCCGACGATGTGCTCGGGGATCTGGAGAGCGACGGCGTTGTCGTCGACCGCCGCTACCTGGGGTCGCCCGACGACCACAGCTTCATCGCCGGCACAACCGACTTCCTGGGGGTCAACTACTACGAGCGGACGATCGTTCGAAACCCATCTACCGGCGCTCCACCCGACGTGGCGATCCCGCCGGACGCCGAAATCACGGACATGGGCTGGGAGGTCTACCCGCTCGGACTGACAGAGCTTCTTGTTCATCTGACCGACGAATATCGGCCCCTCAGCATCCTCATCACGGAGAATGGTTGCAGCTACGGCGACGGACCCGATCTCGATGGGCGGGTGCACGACAACCGACGCATTGAATTCCTTAGAGATCATCTCGTCGCGGCGTTCGATGCCATCGCTGCGGGCGTCCCCCTCCACGGCTACTTCGTTTGGTCGCTCATGGACAACTTCGAATGGGCGCGAGGCTATCGGCAGCGCTTCGGTGTCGTTTGGGTCGACTTCGAGACCCAGGAACGCACTCCCAAGGACAGCGCCCGCTGGTACGGAGGCGTTGTGGTGGCGAACGGGATCAACTGATCAGTGGATGACGGATCGTCCGGTGATGGCGGCGATGATGTCAGCGGTGCGCTCAACTGCCGCGGCAGGTCGGAGACTGCCCGTGATGACGGCCTCGACCATGTTCTGCAACTGGATGGAGACAAGGGGGTAGCCGACGATCTGCGGGCGGCTCGTGGCCGTGGAGAACAGCTTGGCGGTCTCGAGCACGAACGCCTGCTTCTCTCGAAGCAGATCGATGGACGAACGGCGGGCAGGGATCATCGGACGACCACTTGTTCGTGCCGCAAGCTGTTCGGAACCTGTCAGGTCGATGAGGAGACGCATGGCGGCCTTGGCATCTTCGGATTGGCGCAAAATGGCATAGCCCATCGCTCCCGCCGCCGTGGCAGGAGCGCCATGCGGTCCCGCCGGGAATGGAGCGAAGACGAAGTGTTCCCACACCGTGTCGAGTGTGAGCCCGGCTGCTTCGGCGATGTGCTCGGCTTCGTAGCTACCTCCGATTCCGATCGCGGCTCCTCCTGAGCCAACGAGCCGTGGCGCCGTGAGCCAATCGAACTCCACGACGTCTCCGCTCATCGTCCCGTCCTCGATGAAGTGCCGGAGCAGGCGGAGCGCTTCGACCGCATGCCCGGTATCGAGCGTGACACCTCCGTCGATGACCTGAACACCGTTGGATGCGAGCAGTGCCGTGAGACAGTATGTCGTGGTCTCGGCGGCGGCGGCCCCCCCCGGCATGACGATTGCGTGGGACCACGGGGGAAGCAAACGCTGTGAAATCGCCGCCAGATTCCGTAGCTCGTCCCAACTCGATGGCAGCTCTGTCCCCGCGCGGGCGAGGAGGTCGCGGCTGTACCAGATCCCCGCGACATTGATCTCCTCCGGTACGGCGTAGACGTGCTCGTCGAAACGTACGCCGTTGACGAAGGCCGGATCGAAGTCGATCTGGTAGTCGGACTCCGACCAGACGGGATCTAGCTGATCGAGGGCATGAATCACGTGGGCGCTCGCGAGCTCGGCGATCCATACTTCGTCGATGAGAGCGATGTCGGGAGCCCTGCCCTCAGCAACGGCCTTCATCAGATATGACCGGAGGTCTGTGTAGTCCACGACTTCGACCGTGGCCCCACGCGGAAGAGCGTTGGAGATCCGTGCCGCACGGATCGGGTCGGAGACGACGATTCTGAGGGGGTGGTTGCCGAGATCGGCGGGTCGCCAGTCGAGGCTCACGAAGGTGCCACGCTTCCGGATCCGGACAATCACACGTTCTTCGGACAATTCGGTCAATGCCTTGCGAACCGGCGTCCGGCTGATGCCATGCTGTTCGCAGAGCTCATGTTCGGTGGGGAGGCGATCCCCCGGCCCATAGGCACCGGACGTAATCTCGTCCATCAGCTGCTGCTTGAGCTGGTAGTAGAGGGGGACCGCGGAGTCCGGATCGAGTGGCGGGTTCATGGGTTCACTGAGAATCAGGTATCTCACCGCGGTCGACGAGCCAGGCGAAACCCCATGGCTCGAGGTGAAGGCCGTCCGATGTCGCCTCGCAACGGTGGCCGACCGGCGTTGCCCGGAAGCGGTGGGAGACGTCGACCGCTTCGCCCGACACGTTCACATAGACACGGGCGATTTCGCCCGAGTCGCTGCGACGTTCGACACCGACGACCGATGGCGGGGTGTGCAGCACCACCTGCCGGGAACTCGGGTTGAACGCTTCGGTCGACCGCCGGAGTCGGAGCATCGAGTCGATCTGCACGAGTGAGACCGAGGCGCGGCTCTTGGGGTCAGCGAGCAGCCGGTCGAGTGCGTCGAGGTCCAGGCGGCTTCGGTTGATTGAGCGCCCCGCTCTGGTCTCAGCGACGAGGTCGAGGTCGTTCTCCGTGGCCAGCAGCCCATGGATGTAGACGGCCGGGATGCCGGTGATCGCGAACATGATGGCGTGTGATGCCAGGTGGCGGGCCATGGCATCGGCACCGCTCGTTGGGCCCCGGATGAGGTCATACCACGTCGCGTTGAGTTCATAGGGGACGGTCGTCCCGTCGGGTCGTGTGCGGCGATTGGCTCGACCACCGTGCGCTTCGGCATCCCGAACGAGACGCTCGACCGCCGCATCATCGACGAGACCCTCGAGTGGGCGGAGTCCGACGCCGTCGTGCGACGCGAGGAAGTTGAGAAACGTGGTGTTCGGAGGCGTCGGGGAGACGGTGTCGAGCCATTCGGCGAGATCGATGGCGCTCCCTGTGGAGAACGAATGTAGCACGAGCGGCGGGAGCGTGAACTGGTACACCATGTCTGCTTCCGGTGTCGAACCGTCCCCGAGGTAGCCGACGTTCTCATTGTGCGGAACGTTGGTTTCGCTCACGAGGACCACGTTGGGGTAGGTGGCGTCGAGGCAGGATCGGAAGAACTGGATGATCCGATGCGTCTCGGGGAGGTGGATCGACGGTGTCCCTTCCTCCTTCCAGATGAAGCACACCGCATCGAGGCGGATCATCGAAGCCCCGTGTTCGGCGTATGAGAGCAGGATCGAGAGTACGTACAGCAGCACTTCCGGATTGCCGTAGTCCAGATCGGCCTGGTCGGCAGAGAACGTCGTCCACACCCACTCCGTGCCCCGCGAGGTCTCGAACGGCGTCAGGAGCGGATGTTCGCGGGCGCGTACGGTCATGGAGAGATCTGCATCCGGATCAGCGGTTCGGATGAATTCCCCGTACGTCGGGTCTCCGTCTGCCCATCCCTGAAAGCACTTCGATCCGACGGAGCTGTGGTTGATGACCGCATCGACCATCAGGCGAGCGTCGGTTCCGATGGCTTCGATGTCGGCCCAGGTCCCCATCGCCGAATCGACGGCTTCGTAGTCGCGGATACTGAACCCCTCGTCGGACGTGGCCGGGAAGAATGGAAGGATGTGGACCCCGTTGAACGCTGTGGCCAGATCCCGCAGGTAGAAGCGATGCAGCGTCCGGAGCGGGGCCTCTCCGGGTGTTGTCAGCTGATCCGGATAGGCGATCAGCCAGGCATCGCGCTCACTCCAACGCCTGATCGTGGCAGCCGAACCGTGGTGTCGGTCGAGCAACGATTGAACCGATGTAGACAGCTCGGCAGCGCGCTCGCGTCCATAGACAGCGCTGAGGGACGATTTCCACCCGCTGACGACAGATTCATTACGCATCAGTACCAAAATAGTGGGAGAGTTCCGATTTGTCCAGGACAATCCCCTTGCAGGGCACATATGTTGTTGTTACTATGAGACAAATAGGGCGCACGTCGGGATCGGCCACCGGCAGCGACCTGGCAATGGAGGCCAACCCCCAAACCGTGGGGACCATCACAACAAGGAGACGATCCATGAAACGAATGCGTTTCGTATTACTGCTGCTGGTTGCCCTGGCGCTCGTCGCGACGGCATGCACGAGCGACAGCGAAGACACGACGACCACGGCTGCCGGTGGGGATGAGACCACGACGACGGCTGCCGGTGGGGATGAGACCACAACCACGGCCGCGGCAGCAACAACGACGGTCGCGCCGGACACCGGTGGCGGCGAGAGCGTTACGATCAAGTTCTGGAGCACGGAGACCCAGCCGGCCCGCCTCGAGAAGACACAAGCGATCATCGAGGGATTCACGGCGGCGACGGGGATCAACGTGCAATTGACCGCGACAGACGAGGACGCGCTGCCTCAGCTCATGCTGACGAACGCCGCCTCCGGCACACTGCCGGATGTCGTATTCCACCCTCTCGACTTCACGATCGGGTGGGCGAGTGCGGGACTCCTCGACATGGACGCTGCAAGTGAGGTTGTGGCGAACCTCGGCGCCGATACCTTCTCCGAGGGTGCCCTCTCCATGGTCACCATTGACGGCAAGTCAGCTGCTGTTCCGTCAGACGGCTGGGGCCAGCTGCTCATCTATCGCAAGGATCTTTTCGACGCGGCCGGACTCGAGAAACCCGACACATTCGCAAAGATTCAGCTCGCAGCTGAAACCTTGAACGAACCGGGCAGCAACCTGTTCGGTATCACAGCATCGAACGATCCGAACGCGGTCTTCACCCAGCAGACGTGGGAGCACTTCGCTCTCGCCAACGGATGTGAGTTGGTTGGTGATGGTGGTGCGGTGACTCTCGACACGCCGAACTGCGTCGAAGCCATCGACTTCTACACAAACCTGCTCGGCAACTACGCCCCGGCCGGACTGCAGGACGTTGTGTCGACCCGTGCAACCTACTTCGCAGGCCAGGCGGCCATGATCGTGTGGTCGCCGTTCATCATGGATGAGATGGCTGGACTGCGAGACGCTGCATTGCCGACGTGCGAGCAGTGTGTCGACAACATCTCCTATCTCGCTGAGAACAGCGACTTCGTGCCGGCGTTCGCCGGACCGAGTGGAATCCCGGCCCAGTACGGTCAGGTGTCGTACATGGGGATCGGCATGACCGACAAGACGGATGCTGCGAAGCAGTTCGTCGAGTACTGGCTCTCGGACGGCTACATCGATTGGCTGTCAGTGGCCCCGGAAGGCAAGTTCCCGATGCGTCAAGGCACGGCGGACAATCCGACCGAGTACATCGAAGGATGGCGCTTGCTCGAGACCGGTGTTGACCGCAGGGCCCCGTTGAGCGACTACTACGGCGAAGAGGTCATCAACGGCCTAATCACCGGTTCCGACAGCTTCGCACGGTGGGGCTTCGAGCAGGGTCAAGGTGAGCTCGTCGGCGCCGTGTACTCGACGCTGATCGTCCCCGAGATCCTCGATGAGGTGTTCGCAGGTATGTCGCCTGAAGATGGCGCTGCTGAGATGCAGCTATTGGCTGAAGAAGAACAGGAGTTGCTTGCCGACGAGGGCTAGCAGCCGATAGTCACCGATCAGTACGGTGGGGCCGGCAGTTCGTCGGCCCCACCGCCGACCAGATGGATGAGGTGTCAGTGACCGAGACTCTCGCCCCGGAGACGGAGAACAAGACCAAGCGGCGTCGCCGAAAGACCCCCATGGCCCGAAGCGAGTCACGTTTCGGCGTTGCACTGATCCTGCCGGCTGTGCTCGTTGTCGCCGTCTTGGTGGTCTTCCCGCTGTTGTGGAACGTTTCTCTCAGTTTCCAGAAGGCTCGCCTGATCGACATCCAGGACGTGGGCATCCTAGGGGCAGACTGGACGACCAAGAACTACGACACCGTCGTCGGTGTGCGGGACTTCTGGCCGGTTCTCCAGACGACGTTCATCTACACGATCGGCGGAACGATCCTCTCAATCTTGATGGGGCTCGTGGCGGCATTGTCTCTCAAGGGCGCCTTCCGCGGCCGAGCGTTGGTCCGAGGTGTGGTGCTCTTCCCGTACGTTGTTCCCGTCATCGCTGCTGCATTCGTGTGGCAGGTCATGCTGAACCCGCAGTTCGGGATCGTGAACGAATGGCTGGGTTGGTTCGGGATTCCTGCGATTGATTTTCTGCGGACCCGTTCGTACGAGCTGAGCGTGTTCGGGTTGTTCACTCTCACGATTCCCCTGGCATTGACCACCGTCATCTTCTTCGAGGGGTGGCGATACTTCCCGTTTGCTTTCCTTTTCATCCTCGCGGCGCTCCAGTCCATGCCGAAGGAGATCGACGAGGCCGCATACGTCGATGGGGCGACGCTGAGTCAGAAATTCCGCTACGTGACCCTTCCGGCACTTCTCCCCGTGATCTCAGTGTTGTTCCTGCTGCGATTCATCTGGACGTTCAACAAGTTCGATGACGTGTTCCTCCTCACCGGCGGAGCCGCCGACACAGAAGTGATCACGGTCAAGATCGTTGACTGGATGATCGGTCGCGGGAACGTCGGGGCGGCGGCGGCGCTTGGGATGATTCTCGCCGCAATCCTCGTCGTCGTGGTGGGGCTCTACTTCAAGTTCTTCTATCGGGAGGATGCATCGTGACGCGGGCTCGATTCGAGGAGCGTTTCTTCGGAACGTTGAAGTGGATCAGCATCGCGTTCTTTACGGTCATCGCGCTCTTTCCTCTGCTCTACATGCTGGCCCTGTCGTTCAAGCCGATCCAGGATCTGCTGCTCGACCCTGGAAAGTGGTGGCCCACGCTCGACCAGATCTCGGGCTTTGAGACCTACCGGGCGGTGATCCGACCGGTCTCCGAAGGCGGATTCGGCTTCCTCACGTTCATCAGGAACAGCTCCATCGTTGCTATCTCTACGGTCGTCCTCACGCTCTCGGTCGGTATCCTGGCGGCGTATGCGGTCGCTCGCGTGAACTTCTTCGGTCGGAAGGCGGTGAGCGTCGGGATGATTCTGGTTTACTTGTTCCCGGTCGTCATCGTGGCGATCCCGCTCTTCGTCATGTTCTCCCGGATGGGGCTGCGTGACTCGCTCTACGGCCTGATCATCGTGTATCTCGCCTCAACGCTGCCGGTGACGTTGTTCATGCTGCGAGGCTACTTTCAGTCCATCCCCGTTGAACTGGAGGAAGCGGCCAGGGTCGATGGGTTGTCGCGTCTTGGAGTCATCAGAAAGATCACGATCCCCCTTGCGGCCCCGGCCATCGCTGCGGTCTCTCTCTACGTCTTCATGATCGCGTGGAACGAGTTCCTCTATGCGCTCCTGTTCATTCTCGAGAAGCGAGAGCTGTGGACCCTGTCACTCGGCGTGAATCAGTTGAATTCCCAGGAAGTTCCGAAGACGATGCTGATGGCCGGTTCGGTGATCATCTCGCTCCCTATCATCGTGCTCTTCTTCGCGGCGGAGAGGTTCCTCACCGAAGGCCTAACTGCCGGCGGCGTCAAGGGTTAGCGCCTCGATGAACATCGGTATGATTTCCACTCGGTTCGCCGGTCTCGACGGCGTCTCTCTTGAGGCGGCGAAGGTCGCCAACGCGCTCGAGAGGGATGGTCACACGTTCTCATGGTTCGCCGGCGAACTTGGGGAGAAGTTTGCGCCCGGGATGACCGATCCGGCCGCACACTTCGAAGGGGGGCTCAACCAGGGCATTGAGACAGCAGCATTCGGCTCAACAGACGCACCAGGACTTCTCGAACACATCGACACCGCCGCCCAAGAGCTCCTCGGCCCACTGCGGCGATTCGTCGACGTGTACGCCGTTGAGGCTCTCATTGTCCAAAATGCGCTTGCGATTCCGATGCAGCTCCCGCTGGGAGTAGCGCTCGCTCAGCTCATCGAAGAGACGCGAATCCCGGCCGTTGCCCACCATCACGACTTCAGTTGGGAGCGCGATCGATTCTCCGTCTGTGCGGTCCCCGATATCGTTGCTCGATGTTTTCCGCCGATCGCACCGAACCTGGCTCATGTCGTTATCAACCAGGATGCGCGCGACGAACTCCGTCGGCGCACCGGCGCCGAACCACTCGTGCTCCCGAACGCCATGGATTTCGAACACGGTCCGGCCAGGTCCGGCGATGGACAGGCCTATCGCGAACGAGCCGGACTCGCACCGGATGATTTGGTGCTGCTACAGCCAACCCGCGTGATCGAGCGAAAGGGCATCGAACTGACCATCGACCTCGCTGCTCGCCTCGCTGATCCGACGGTGAAGGTTGTGATCACACACGAATCCGATCTGACACGTGAATACTGGGACCGGCTCCAGATCCATGCGGATGCTGCCGGTGTCGATATGCGTCTTGCACCCGCTGGCGACGGCGAGGGCGCGCTCGCCGACGGGTATGCCGCTGCCGATCTGGTGTGTTTTCCGAGTCTCTACGAAGGCTTTGGAAATGCGCTGCTGGAGGCGTTCTTCTACCGCCGGCCGGTGTTCGTGAATCGCTACCCCGTCTACCGCCGGGATATCGCACCGACGGGCGTCCAGTGCATCGAGATTGACGGCGAGGTGACCGATGCCGCGGTCGCTGGCGCAGAACGATGGTTGAGCGATCCACAGAGTGCCGTCGAGTCGATCGAACGCAACTACGAGATCGGCGTCCAGCACTACTCGTACGCCGTGGTCCGCGAAGTCTTCGGTCGTGCGTTCGATTCGATATCCGGTAGTCGGTAGTCGGCAATCGGTAGGAACCCCCGCTTGCTGTTGCCCGTTGTCGTCACCTGTCGTCTACCGTCTGACTCATGAAAACCATCGGGCTACTTGGCGGAATGAGTTGGGAATCTTCGATCGAGTACGAGCGGATCATTAACACCGAGGTCCGGAAACGGCTCGGCGGGGTGCATTCGGCTGATCTCCTGATCCGGTCCTACGATTTCGGAGTCATCGCAGCGCTGCAGGAGGCAGGGGATTGGGAGGCGGCGGGCCAACTGCTCGCCGACGACGCTGCGAGGCTCGAGAAGGCTGGTGCCGACGTGATCGTGCTCGCAACGAACACGATGCACAAGGTGGCTCCGCAGATCGAAGACGCCATCGGAATCCCGTTCCTGCACATCGCCGATGCGACGGCAGAAGCCATCGAGAACGAGGGCATCGAGACGATCGCCCTTCTTGGGACCCGGTACACGATGGAGCAGGATTTCTACAGGGGGCGGCTCACTGCACACGGCCTCGAGGTTCTCGTTCCCGGCGGAGGCGACCGCACCTTCATCCACGATGTGATCTTCAACGAACTCGTCCAGGGACGCATCGTCGAGGAATCGAAGCAGCGCTACCTGCAGATCATCGACCGTCTGCATGAACGCGGTGCCGAAGGAGTTATCGCCGGGTGCACGGAGATGGAATTGCTCGTCACTCCGGAGGATGTGGAACAACCCTATTTCCCGACGGCGAGGATCCACGCCGAGGCGGCCGTTGAATTCGCGCTGGCCTAATCAGTAGACCAGTTCTGCTCGGCACTGTTCTGCTGTTCTGCTCCTCTACTGATCTACTGATCTACTGATCTACTGCCTATTCGAGTCACGCTTGATCCC
>CAZWDQ010000067.1:1498-10603 GCA_964632475.1 uncultured Acidimicrobiaceae bacterium | reverse complement strand
AGTGACCGTGGGGCGCCGAAGGGCAGCCACAAGGCAGAATGGGATGGCCACCAGACCAAGCGCCGCCGAGATCTTCAGGGTGCGGCCGTTGACCTCCCGAACTGGATCGTCGAGGCACTCGTTCGAGTAACACCCAAAGACAGGATCGCCCCGGCGCTCGAGGCCCTCGGCGAGGCTTCCGCAGCGATGAACGACGGGCGCTATCACGCCGCCGTCAAAGACGCGAAGCGTGCCAAGAATCTCTCTCCCCAGGACTCGACCATTCGAGAGACCCTGGGGCTCTCTGCCTATCGGATCGGTGACTGGGATACGGCATTATCGGAGCTCCGCGCCTACCGCCGCATGGCAGGAGATGCGTCGCACATGCCTATCGAGATGGACGTTCTCAGGGCAAAGGGTCGTGGCAAGGACGTGAAGTCGGCGTGGGAGACCCTGCAGAAGGCCGACGTCGCCCCCGCAGTCTGGAAGGAGGGGAAGGTCGTCTACGGGTCGTATCTCCTCGACGAGGGAGATGCCGCCGGAGCGTGGGATCTCACCGGCCCCGACCGGGTCGGACCGAACGCCAAGGAGTCCGATCTCCGCGTCTGGTACATCGCAGCACGTGCGGCAGCCAGCAACGGCGATGCCGGTACGGCTCGTCGGATCGCCGATGCGATCGTCCTCAATGATCCGTCCTTCCCCGGGCTCGACGCCCTCGATCAGGAGATCGCCCGCGCGTCCTAACGCGAATCTGTCACAGCCCCCTCATACGATCGCGGTACCCGCATCTCCTCGAATCGAGAGGAGATGTCATGGACCTCAACCTTGTTGTTATCGCAGGCCGACTCGCCGCAGCCCCTGAGATCAGAGTCTTCGACGGAGGGGCGACGCTCGTTCGCTACCTCGTTACGACCAGGACCGAGGAACCCCATAGGCGGATAGACGTTGTCCCCGCCGTGCTCTGGGACGCGGACGAAGACGCAACCCGGTTCGCCCGGGGTGATCGGATCTGGATCGCAGGTTCCGTCCAGCGCCGCTTCTGGAGTGACGATCACAGCCGGCGCAGTCGTATCGAGGTGGTCGCGCACCATGTGCAGGGCGTTGTCGAGGCGGACTTCGGCGTCGCCGGGCCGATCGAATCTTCGATGGTGGAGGATTCCGCTTCGGTCTAACGTTCACGGCCATGAGAAGAGTTCAGATCGCCTCCGCGACCGGTCTTGCTGCAGGCGCAGGAGCTGCCGTCGCGGACGCGGGCGGGAACGCGATCGATGCTGCAATCGGTGCGTCGATCGCGTCGATTTGCACCGAGATTGGGATTATCGCGCCGGCAGGGAGCGGATTCATCACCGTGTGGCCGCATGATGGCGAACCTATCGTGATCGACGGTTACGCCGAGATGCCAGGCCGCGGGCTCGCCATCGACCAATTCGGTGGGGGCAAGCGAGAGGTCGAGATGAGCTACGGCGGGCACACCCAGACGATCGTCGGGTGGGGATCTGTGGCAACGCCCGGTGCGTTCGCCGCATTCGCCGAGGCGCATCGCCGTTTCGGCTCGGTTGAGTGGAACGCGATTCTCGAGCCGACGATCAAGATCGTGGAGGCGGGGTTCCCCGTCTCAGGTGCCTCCGCCGAGTATCTCGACCACTCACATCGATTGGTCTTCGGTTGGGACGAAACGAGCCGGTCGATCACGCACCACGACGACGGCAGTCCGGTAGCAGAGGGTGACATCATTCACATTCCTCATCTGGCGGACACGCTTCGCAGGGTCGGGGAGGATGGAGCGTCGGTCCTCTACAACGGTGAACTGGGCCGGCGGATGGCCACCGCTGTTCGTGACGGCGGGGGCATTCTCACTGAAGAGGACCTGAACTCATATCGTGTCGAAGTCCGAGATCCAGTCCGGTTCCAGATCGACGAGTGGGAGATCGCGACGAATCCGCCGCCTGCGGTTGGAGGCGTCGTAGCGAGCGCGATTCTGCTCCTCGCTTCGTCGCCCCCATTCGAGGGATGGAATGCTGGTGAGATCGATCGGATGGCTCGGATCCAACGAGCTGTGCTGCGCTACAGATCCGAGCAACTCGAGGACTACGGCACACGGGCGGAGGCAGCCGAACAGCTCTTGTCGTGGGCTCATGATGGAGATCTGTCGGCTGTTGAACGTTCACCCAGCACCGTCCACACGTCGACTGCTGATACCGACGGGAACGGCTGTTCCATCACACTCTCCGCCGGTTACGGTTCCGGAGCCCTGGTGCCGGGCACCGGCATGTATCTCAACAACTCCCTCGGGGAGGTGGAGCTCATGGCGGAGGAATACCACGCCCTCTCTCCGGGCTCTCGACTGGTCTCGAACATGGCCCCGACGCTGGCGCGCCGACCTGACGGTTCGATCCTGGCGATCGGAAGCCCGGGAGCGTCGCGCATCACCACCGCGGTGGCCCAGGTACTCCTCAACTTCCTCCATCTCGGGATGTCACTGAGAGACGCGGTCTCTCATCCGCGTCTCCACGTCGAGGTATTTGGGGGAAAGCCGATGATCGCCTACGAGCCCGGGCTCGACGTTCGCTCTCTCGACGGCATGACGGCACGCAGATTCCCCGACCTGGCGATGTACTTCGGTGGCGTGCAGGCAGCAGTGTTCGACCCGATCGCCGGACTCTACGGTGCAGCGGATCCGAGGCGGAGCGGGGATACGGCACGCGGCGGCTTCGATTGATATGGACTACGAAGGTTTTGCCCGACTGTGCCTCGATCCGGTGCGCTTGGCTGCACTGGGTGAGGCCGCTGCAGGAACGCTGAGCGCTGAAGGGCTCACGGCGGCCATGGGTGTCAAACGGCGAGAAGCGCTCGAAGCGATCGCTGATCTCCGCATGGGAGGACTGATCGACGATGAAGATCGCCTCTTGCGGAGGGGCCTCCACAGCATCGCAGCGACGCTTCCGAGTCCGGCGCCAGCATCTGACACTATCACGGCGGGTGAGTGGTCGGATGAGGAGTTGAAGGTCTTGCGAGTCTTCTTCTCCGGTGACCAGTTGAGATTGATTCCGACACAGCAAGCGAAGCGTCGCATCGTGCTCGAGCGCCTCGCTCAGGAGTTCGAACCCGGGATCCGATACGACGAGAAGACGGTGAGCGAGCAACTCGCACGCTACAACGAGGACTATGCAGCGCTTCGTCGCTATCTCGTCGACGAGGGAATCCTGTCCCGGTCGGAGGGCGTCTACTGGCGAAGTGGTGGGCGATTCCCGGCGGATGACCCCGACAGCTCTACCGTGCCCCCAGTCGAATCTGCCATTCAGGAAGAGCGCGGTCCGATCCTCTTCACCGAGCATCCTGACGTCATGCTCGCAGCAACCACAGAAATGCATCGGAGTGGTCTCCTCGCGGCTGCCGATAGCGAGCGGATTGCTCGTCACATGACCGATGAGTTTCCCTACCCATACACACCCGACGATGCAGATTCATGGATCTCAAAGTGTTTGTCCGAGGACCCTCCGGTCAATTTCACGATCCTGGTCGGAGGAGTTGTGGCGGGCGGCGTTGGATGTGAACCTCACAGCGATATCACCAGGGGTTCAGCCGAGATGGGATGGTGGCTTTCACCAGGCTGGTGGGGACGCGGAATCGCCTCCACCGCCGTGACTCGCCTGATCCAGTACTGCTTCACAGATCTCGATCTGCACCGCGTCGAGGCGGGGGTGTTTCTGAGCAACCCTGCCTCCGCGCGGGTGGCGGAGAAGGCCGGGTTCGTGTTGGAGGGCATCGCTCGCGACGGCTATCTCAAGGATGGCCAACTTATCGATCGGCTCTACTACGGACTCGCACGGTCCTCTCTTGAAGACATCGGAAACACTGAATGAGCAGTCGGCCTACGACTTCTGGCTTGCCTTCCACTCCTTCTTGCGAGCCTTGAGGTCGGCACGATCATCTGGCGTCTCGATCTCTGAGATGTTGGGCCAATCCGGTAGATAAGCCTCCCACCCGGATGGTTGAACGTCGAAGCGCCGCGCCAATACTGCGAGGTATATGCGTGCCTTGTACTCGCCGAAGCCCGGCATGGCCTTCAGGCGCTTGACGAGCTCGGTTGCGTCATCGACATCGAGCCAGATGCTGCTCGTGTCGCCGTCGTACTCGGCGTCGACGAACTGAGCGACAGCCTGAACCCGCTTCGCCATGTTTCCTGGGAATCGGTGTATCGCCGGCTTCTCTTTGAAGAGGGCTTCGAGCGAATCGGGATCTAGACCTGCGATCGCCGAAGGGTCGAGAGACCCGCCGAGGCGTTGCTGCAAGCGGCACGGGCCGGCGAACGCCGTCTCGACCGGTATCTGTTGATACAGAACGATCCCGACAAGGAGTGCAAACGGATCCTCCTCGAGCAGAGCGTTCGCAGCGGGGTCATCGGTGTAGGGGAGCAGTTCAGGCAATTGCGACTCCTGATCGGATGGCCGCACCGTAGCCACGGTCGGCGTCCAAGGTAGGGTGCATCGAGAAGGGAGTCACATGACCGAACGCATCTACTCGACGCAGGCATACGAGAAGTCGATGAGCGCCAAAGTCGTCGAGGTTGACCGAGACGACGGCCGTGTCCTCCTCGATCGTTCGGTGTTCTACCCCGGCGGGGGAGGTCAGCCGTTCGATGAGGGTCAACTCATGATCGGGGACGACCGTCTCGACGTCGTGCGAGTGACACAGGATTCGCGCGGTGTGTGGCATTGGATCGAAGGCACGCTTCCGCCGGTGGGCACGGAGGTCACCGGCGAAATCAACTGGGAACGTCGGTATCGACTGATGAGAACGCACACAGCGATGCACGCTATGTGCGGTGTGGTGTGGAACCGGTTCCAGAGCCCCGTGACTGGGGGAAACATGAACCCCGGAGGAGGCAGGCTCGATTTCGAGATACCCGAGTGGGATCCCGAGGACCGTGAGCCCATCGAGACAGAACTCAACCGTCAACTCGATCTGGCTCGACGCATCGAAGTGTCCTTCCTCGACCGTTCGGAGGCCGACAAGGATCCGAGCCTGATCAGGACCAAAGTGAGTCTCCTCCCGCCATCACTGACAGAGGTTCGCGTGATTGACATCGTCGGATTGGATCGGCAGGCAGACGGTGGGACTCATGTGCATTCAACGGGCGAAGTTGGGCCGATTCGTATCACGAAGACGGAATCGAAGGGGAAGGGTTTCCGCAGGATCCGTTTCGTGCTCAACGAGTAGCCCGGACTCGGGCAGCGACGTTAGGTGGAGGCAGCGGTGGCGTTCGTCTTGAGTTCCCGGAGAAGCCCCTCGAAGAATCTGCGAAGCGCGGACTCTGCGACACGGTGCATCGCCACCCGATCGACGACAGCCCCGATGCGGCCGAGTGGCGGTTGATACGAGGCGAGAAGCGAGACCATCGTTCGGTGATCATCGATCGGTTCGATCTCGAGATCGGCCGTCACCGTTGGGTAGACGTCCTCGTGCTCGACGGGTTCCCAAGAGAGTTGGATGCGACCCATCGGGAGCGGACCCGGTATATCGGTGAAGTCAGTGACACGGAAGCAGACGTCCTTCACGAGGTGGAGTCCTGCCAGATCGACCTCAAGATGCGTGTCTCCCTCTCGAAGCCAATCCACACCGATTCTCCGTGGCGCGTCGAGTGCAGGGAGCGACTGGTCCGCTAGGAACTGGCGAACCAGGGCGAATGGAACACCCACCGCCTTGTAGAGCTGGACGTACTGCTCGTGCATCCCTGCTATCGAAGCACCGATTGCCCGTCTGCCGTAGGGGCATGGGACCCTTCAATGCAGGGACCTTTGTCCCGGAATAGCGAAGGCTCGCGCAGCCGAATCGTCCGAAAACCGACCTTCTCACGGAGCGACCACATCGGAGTGCGTTCCACGCGACATGACAAAGATCACTCTCGCCTCACTCGGACTCGCTGTTGCCCTCGTCGCAGCGGCGTGCTCAGCATCAGATACCCATGCCAACACCGCGACGGACAACGAACCCGCACCGTCCACAGTCGTTGTCGAGAACCGCCAGCCGGCCCCCGATTCCGAATTCGCGATGTTCGACGGATCATCTGCCACGCTCGCCGACTACGAAGGACGGCCACTGGTCGTCAACTTCTGGGCATCCTGGTGTCCGTCATGTGTTGCCGAGATGGCGGCAGCGTTCAAGCCGGTACAGCAGAGCCTCGGTGATGAGGTGGCCTTCTTGGGGCTGAACATCCAAGACGATCGAGCTGACGCTGTCCGACTCATCGAGGAGACCGGGGTTCTGTTCGACCTCGGCGACGATCCGCTCGGTGATCTCTACCTCGAGTTCGGCGGCATCGGCATGCCGTTCACGATCTTCATCGATGCAGATGGAGGCATCGTCGAGCAGCACAACGGACCGTTGAATGAGGCCCAGCTACTGGACATGATCGAGCAAGCGTTCGCATCATGATCGATGCTCCCCTCGCACTCGCGTTCGCGGCGGGGCTTGTTGCCACCGTGAATCCGTGCGGGTTCGCGATGCTGCCGGCATACCTGTCGTATTTCATGGGGATCGACGAAGCAGACCAGAGTCGGCCCGCTGCACTGCGAGGGGCGCTCGTCGTCGGCTCGATCGTGTCAGCGGGCTTTCTCGTTGTCTTCGGTCTCGCAGGAATCCTGATTACAGCCGGATTCCGTGTCGTCATCGATCTGATTCCGTGGGTGGCGATCGTGGTCGGTGTGGCAGTCATCGGACTCGGCATCGCTCTGGTCAGAGGCTACGAGTTGAACGTGGGTCTCCCCAAGGCAGGCAAGGCAGCATCAGGACGCGGATATCGGTCGGTGTTTCTCTTCGGCGTCTCATATGCCGTAGCCTCACTGTCATGCACCCTGCCCGTGTTCCTGACCGTTGTGGCGACTCAAGTGACGCGAGGCTCGTTCGTGTCCGGCATCGCGACCTTCGTGGCGTACGGCGCGGGAATGGCTGTTGTCTTGTTGGCCGTCACCGTGGCAATGGCAGTTGGAAAGCAGTCACTCATCGCCTGGCTCCGTGGATCGGCTCGCTACATCAGCAGAGTATCTGGGGTCATCCTGATCGTGGCGGGTGTCTACATCGTGTGGTTCTGGACGGTGAGCCTGAGATCTGGAGCCCAGGCTCTCGGAGACAGCGGCCCCTTCCGCTTCATCGAGAACCTCTCACAGGCGGCTCAGAACGCGATTGCTTCCGCTCCGCTTCTCTGGGGTCTGGGATTCGTCGGGATCGTGGTCGTGGCCATGCTCGTCGCCTTCACGACACAGCGATCACGACGAACGCCATCGGAATCCGTGCTCTCGATCGATGAGTAGCGACGCCACATCCGGTCTCGTCCCGATCGCCGGTCAGAAGCGAGCCCTGATCTGGATCGCCCTCTCCCAGTTGCTCGTATTGACCCTGTGGTTCTCAGCTGCCGCTGTCGCTCCCCAGCTTCGCGAGCAGTGGGACCTCTCGGTCGGCGGATCGTCATGGTTGACGCTGGCGGTACAGATCGGGTTCGTGATCGGGGCATTTGCCATTGCGGTGTCGGGATTGGCCGACTCGGTCGCCGCGAGGAAGCTCTTCACAATTGCAGCACTCGTCGGCGCCGTCTCGAACGCGGCCGTCATCTTCGTAACCGGCGAAACCGTAGCGCTTGCGTACGTACTGCGGTTCATTACGGGTGTCGCTCTGGCCGGGGTCTACCCGAGTGGGATGAAGGCGATGGCGGGATGGTTCCAGAAGGATCGGGGCATGGCTCTTGGTGTTCTCGTCGGAGCACTCACGATCGGCAGTGCCGGTCCGCATCTCATTCGCGGAGTCGGGCTGGACTGGCGAGGTGTGCTGATTGGAGCCTCCGTCCTGGCCGTCGCTGGAGCCGTACTGATGATCTCGACCGTGTCCGACGGGCCGTTCGAAGTTGCCTCGTCACCGTTCTCGTTTCGACACATCGGTGCGGCGGTGCGCAACCGTGGTGTCCGACTCTCGACCTACGGATATCTCGGGCACATGTGGGAGCTCTACGCCATGTGGACGTGGACGGCTGCGTTCCTCGCCGCGAGTGCAGCCCAAAGCGGTGACGGCGACGGATGGGTTCCCTTCGCCACGTTCGCGATCATCGCGATCGGAGGACCCGCCTCGTATGCGGCAGGGCGCCTGGCAGATCGACATGGACGGACGGTGATCGCCGGAGGAGCGATGGCGATTTCAGGTGCGTCGGCAGTCGCCACTGTCTTCGTGTTCGGTCGTTCCCCACTTCTCGTCGTGCCTCTTTTCTTGGTGTGGGGTGCCACGGTTGTCGCGGATTCAGCGCAATTCTCGACGATGGTCACCGAGACGGCGAGGGAGGAGCGCCGTGGGACTGCTCTGACGCTCCAAACCGGACTCGGATTCCTGCTGACCCTGGTCACGATCCGGGGAGTGCCCATGTTCGCAGAGGCGTTCGGCTGGCAGTGGGCGTTCCCGTGGCTTGCCCTGGGGCCGATCGTGGGAATCCTCGCCATGATCAGACTCCGAGCATCCTCCGAGGCTCGATTGCTCGCCGGCGGGATCGGGTAGCGACTGCCGGTCAACCGGAATCGCTCCAGAAGCGTGCGTCGGGCCAGAAGCTCGTTACATCCTTGGGGAACGACGTGAATGCCGGCAGATGGCCGAGAATCTCGCCGTCCAGGGTTCCACCGGTCCCGATACCCCTGACGGGATCGAATGACGTTCCGGATTCTTCGTCCAGGAACGCTCCGTCACGGTGGATCAGTTCTATGAGCGTGCCGTCGACATCCCTGCTAAACACCGCCCAGCGCGTTGGTTCGCTCGGGTCCAGCACAACTGCAATCTCAACGCCTGCGACCGTGTCGTTTGCAACGAGGGTTCGCTCCAAGACGGGGATCGGATAGGCAGCCGTCTCGGAGCCCAAGTCGACGACGATGGCAAGTCTGCTCAATGAGGTTCGATCGAACCCACCCGGTGCATCGAGAGCGAGGGACTCTGGATGTTCTTCTCTCCATGCGCCCCACGAGGTCATCGAGGAAGGGAAGAGCTCCAAGCGGTCACCCTTACGTGGACCGAGGATCGCCTCACCCAGCGGCTGACTCCACACGCTTCCGGTGCCATGATCCCACCACGTCATGGCGTTGCCCCAGAGGGCGCCCT
>CAZWDQ010000067.1:0-1398 GCA_964632475.1 uncultured Acidimicrobiaceae bacterium | reverse complement strand
GTAGCGACGGTGTCGAACCGGGTCCTCACGATTCCGGGAGGGGCCGGACCGGCTGCGATGGTCTCCGGGCGTTGGTCATACGGAGGGCAACCGGTCGTGGCGTCAATCTGCATGAGACTGTCCGATTAGCGACAGTAAGGAACACCTCGCGATCTCGATGCGTTCGTTAGAGGTATAGCGAAAGGAACAATCCGTGACACGAACCTCCATGGTGACAATGCTCGCCGCAATAGCCCTCGTCGCTGCCGCCTGCGGGGCTTCGGTCGACGATTCCGAAGCCGAGGACCCAGCCACGGAGGCTCCCTCAGCTACCACGGCATCGACGTCCACCACGGTGACCGCTGAAGCCGCAAGCTCTGCCCTTCCGGCGGGCCCGTCTGCTCTGGATGATCCGGGCTCAGGCGAATTCCCGGAGCCCCTGGTGCCGCTCGATGAGATCATCTCCGGCGGGCCACCCCCCGACGGTATCCCACCGATCGAGGATCCGGTCTTCCTCGACGTCGCCGACAATCTCGAGATCCTCGATCCCGCCGAACCCGTCGTTGCCCTTGAGATCGATGGCGATGCACGCGCCTATCCAATTCGCGCGATGATCTGGCATGAGATCGTGAATGACACCGTTGGGGGAGTCCCGGTGTCGGTCACCTACTGCCCGCTCTGCAACTCCGCCGTTACGTACCGGCGGGAAATCAACGGAATCGAGACGACGTTCGGCACGTCAGGAAGGCTCTTCGCATCAGCACTGGTCATGTACGATCGGGCCACCGAGTCACTGTGGACGCACTTTGATGGGAAGGCCGTCGTCGGCGTTCTCACCGGTACCCAGCTCGAAGCGATCGGATCACCGCTCATGGCATGGGGGGACTTCGCAGCCGCCTATCCGACGGGAAAGATCCTTGACTGGAACGCAACCGGGTTCAGCCGCGACTACGGCAGGAACCCCTACGAGGGCTATGACGATGACACCACCCAGCCGTTCCTCTTCAGAGGTTCTCTCGATGATCGCGGACTTGCCAAGCAGCGAGTCGTTGGCATCGCTCTGGACGATGAAGCGGTGGCCTATGACCTGAACGCTCTCAGCGTCGGGGAGGCAACCGCCACGAACATTTCCGTGGCTTCCCAGGATCTCGTGATCTTCTGGAAAGCCGGCCAAGCCTCTGCCCTCGACGAAGGGATCCTCGAAGAGGGTCGCGACGTGGGCTCGGTTGGTGTCTTCTCGAGGGCGGTGGACGGACAGTTCTTGACCTTCGCCGTCGGAGACGATCAATTCGTGGACGAGGAGACGGGGAGCGTATGGCTCATCAGCGGTGAAGCGATCTCAGGACCGCTCGAAGGATCCAGTCTGGATCGAGTCGAACACCTCGACACGTTCTGGTTCTCTTGGTCGACGTACCAACC
>CAZWDQ010000066.1:0-10614 GCA_964632475.1 uncultured Acidimicrobiaceae bacterium | reverse complement strand
GCACTAGGGAGCGAAGGAATGGAGATCAAGGGCCTCGGGGTGGATCTCGTTGAGATCGAACGCGTTCGATCTCTTCTCGATCGCAACAGTGGGGCGTTCCGTCGGCGCTGCTTCACCGAGCACGAGTGGGAGTACGCCTCCCGGTTTCGCGACCCGTCCGCGCGCCTGGCCGCTCGATTCGCCGGCAAGGAAGCGGTGATGAAGAGTCTCGGCACGGGCTGGCGGCATCTGCGGTGGACCGACATCGAGATCACGGGCGGAGGACGCCCCCGCGTGGTTCTGACCGGCCGAGCGGCCGAGCGGGCGGAGATGCTCGGAGTCAGCGAGGTCCTCGTCACGATCACGCACACCCGTGATCAGGCGGTAGTGATGGCGATCGCCACGGGCCAATAATCCTGAGGCGACATCGTTTGTGCTTACGTTCACAACTGTCGTGACTATCCACACGAACGATTGACCTACTTGGCTGACCCTTGGTCGTTTGTGCTTACGTTCACAACAGTTGTGGTTCTAGACACGAGCGATTGGTCCCGCAGTCCGCGATCCGGCCCGGAGTATGACCCGCAGCACCTCGGCGGGATCTTCGTTGAGCATTCGGTATGTGAATCTCAACACCCGATACCCGTGAGCAACGGCCAGGTTGTCCCTGCGGCGATCGTTCTCGAAGTCCGCCCGTTTCGTGTGGTAGGTCCGGCCGTCAGCCTCGATGATGAGTGCCCATGGCTCGATGAAGGTGTCAACCCTGTGAGGCAGTTCCTGCCACCATGAAAGCCTTGCCTGAAGTTGTACGGGCGGGATTCTCGGATCATCGAGGAGACCAATCAACAGCACCTCGAGAACGCTTTGCGAGGGCACATACTGATCGGTGATCTCCTCAATGGCCTCCCGGAATGCGACCGTTCCTGCGAGACGACGCCCGTCGTAGGCGTTGAGAACAGAGCGAAGCTCGTCGGGTGTCACTTTGCGCCGCACGAGACAGTCATCGATCGTTCGCTGGAGTTGCGACGGTTGAAGATGGGACGAGAGATCGAAGAGAGTGGTGGGCACATCGAACGTTGGTATGCGGTTGATGAGGACCAGCTTGAGCGAACCGAAGTCCGTTCGGCGCCGCACGACCGCAAGTTTGCTCGGCGCATTCCCGCTTGCAGGAACGGTGATCTCGGGTCTTCCTTTGCGGCAGTTGACCATGCCGTGAAGAACTCCGGCGGTAGTTCCGGAAGCACGAGCTCTGTTCTTGGTCAGGACAGCGGCTATTACCTGTCTGTGCCATGTCGGCGGTGAGGAGTCGAGTGCGTAGACGGCGTAGTCGAGGTCGACCCATGCGCCGTTGGACCGTCGGTACTCGATTTGACGGCGAGTGGCGCCTACAGCGATGGCTTGACGGTGACTGAAGACACCGTGCTGGCGACTCGCGACGACGGCGAGAAGGCGATCAACGTCAGACACGCGTACAACGTGACATACGCAGGCCGTCATTGGAAGAGGTTCGATCGTCGGCACCGATCGTCTGTGTCGAGAAGCACAGCAGATGTGAACGCAGGCACAGACGACGTGGCGGGCATCAATCCTCAGCCTTCTCTGTGTGGGTACGCACAACAATTGTGAACGTACGCACAAATGACAGGACGGGGACGCGAAGCGACCGCTCCGAAGAGCGGCCGCTTCTGTGGTCGGACCCGTCCCGGGGAGGGGATTTCTGCAGAGTGCGGAGATAGGCGACGATGTTCTGCAGATCGTGATCCGATTCCCGGGGGATGTCACCTTTCGGTGATGTGTCCACTCCCGCCGGGGGTACCGGATCGCATACGGTCCGACCGGTTCTTGATTTCGCTTTCCTCGCTGGTGTCGCTCATCTCCTGGCTCGGGGTCGGGGCTTTTCATCCTCCGACCGGACTTCTTCCGCCTACTGAGAGTACGGCCCCGTCCTGACCCGCTCTAGGGTCGAATGACCCACTTCCTCGCGATCGTGCGGGGAGCCGTGAGGCACCGACATTCGTTACCCTGCTCCCTATGCGTCCTTCCTGGATCGAAATCGACCTCGACGCGATCGAATCGAATGTGCGCGCCATCCGTGAGGCCATCTCGCCGACCGTGGTGTGCGCCGTCGTCAAGGCCGACGGGTACGGCCACGGTGATGTCCCCGTAGCCAGAGCGGCGATCACCGGCGGGGCGACCCACCTGGCCGTGGCTCTCGTGTCCGAAGGAGTGCGTCTTCGCGAGGCCGGAATCGAGGCGCCGATCCTGGTTCTCTCCGAGCCGCTGTCCGAAGAGATCGAAACTGTCATCGACTGGTCGTTGACGCCGATCGTCTATCGACAGTACTTCGTTGACGCCGTTGCCGAGACCGCGGACCGTCTCGGCAACGCTCCGTACCCGGTCCACCTCAAGGTCGATACAGGGATGCACCGCGTCGGTGCATCCCCTGTTGACGCCATCGATCTGGCCAGACGGATCAGCGCAGACGAGCGGCTGATCCTCGAAGGAATCGCCACGCACCTCTCCGTAGCGGAGGAGGATGCTGAGTTCACCGCCCGGCAGGTGGGCGCTCTCACCCGGTTCCGGGACCTCCTGGCATCCGAAGGCATCGACGTCCAATACGTGCATGCGGCGAACACGGCGGGGGCCCTCGACCACGCCGACGCACGACTCGACCTTGCCCGCATCGGCCTCGGTATCTACGGGCTCCGGCCGTCTCCAGAAACCGGTTCCGGTCTCGACCTCAAACCCGCCATGCGGGTCGTCTCGGCGGTCTCGTTCGTGCAGCGGCTCCCCGCAGGCGCCCGACCGTCCTACGGGCGCGCACGAGCCCTCGAGCGTCCCTCGACCGTGGCCACCGTTCCCCTCGGATACGCGGACGGCATCCCGCGCCGACTCTCCTCGCTCGGCGGGGAGGTCCTGATCAATGGGAAGCGCTATCCGTTCGCCGGAACCGTGACGATGGATCAGGTCATGATCGCCGTTGGGGACGACCCGGTCGCCGTTGGGGACGAGGTCGTGTTCATTGGGACCCAGGGCGAAGGGGAGGTTACGGCGACCGAATGGGCTGACCTGCTCTCCACCATCAACTACGAAGTTGTCTGTCAGTTCGGGCCGAGGCTGCCTCGCCGATACGTTCGCGAAGGATCCTGATGGGGAGTCCAACGATCACAGCCGTGCCGGGCGTCGCCGTGGGGCACCACACCGATCCTGTGGCCGCCACCGGTGTCACGGTGCTGACGTTCCCGGAGCCCAACGTTGCAGTGGTGGATGTGCGAGGAGGGGCACCGGGCACCCGTGAGATTGGCACGCTCGGTGAAGCCATCAAGCCCGTCACGATCAACGCTCTTGTCTTCGCCGGAGGGTCGGCATTCGGCCTCGCCGCTGCGACCGGCGTCGTCTCCGAGATCGAATCCGAAGGGCGTGGTGCACCCACGCCTGCCGGCCCGGTCCCGATCGTTCCATCGGCGATCGTGTTCGATCTGATGACAGGAGATCAACCGGGACGACCCTCTCCCGAGGACGGAGCGGTCGCATACCGAAATCGCACCACCGGGCCCGTCCTCCTCGGTCGCGTCGGGGCAGGCTCAGGGACGACGATCGGTGCATGGCGCGGCCCATCGGCAATCCGGTTCGCGGGCGTCGGTTCCGCAGCCGTCGCCGTCGGCGACGCCACGGTCGGTGCGTTCGTCGTGCTCAACGCTGCCGGTGACGTGTTCTCCCTCGAAGGAGAGTCACTGACGGGAGGCGATCCGGCCTCGCTCGCACCTCCCATCGGCCCGTCTCTCGGGGACAACACGACGCTCATCTGTGTCGCCACTGACGCAGGGATCGATGACCGAAACGAACTACGTCGGATCGCCATCCGGGCCCACGACGCCCTCGGTGCCTGCGTCCGACCGACCCATACCCGATACGACGGAGACTCGGCGTTCGTTGTGTCCTTCGGATCCAAACCTGCTGATATCGACGTCGTCCAGCAGGCCGCCTTCGTTGCCGTTGGACGGGCGATCGAGTCCGCCCTCGGTGGATCTCGGGGCTCGGAGTGAGTACGAAGGCCATTGGGAGGCTCAGTGAACTGCGGACCGAAGCGCTCGTATGCACCGCATGCCGACTCTCCGAAGGGCGCACCCAGGTTGTGTTCGGCGACGGAAATCCGGAAGCCGACGTGGTGTTCGTGGGTGAGGCTCCCGGGCAGCACGAGGATGAACAAGGCGTGCCGTTCGTCGGCCGGTCCGGTCAACTGCTCGACCAACTCCTCGGCGAGATAGGACTCGAGCGCGCGGATGTGTACATCGCAAACGTCGTGAAGTGCCGTCCCCCAAGCAACCGGGATCCACGGCCCGATGAGATCGAGGCCTGCAAAGGGTATCTCAGCGAGCAGCTGAAACTGATTGATCCCAGGGTCGTCGTCACGCTCGGGAATTTCTCCTCGAAGCTCCTTCTCAAGACCGAGACCGGAATCACCCGTCTACGTGGCACGGCGTACGAGTGGTGGGGTCGCCATCTCGTACCGACGTTCCATCCGGCTGCCGCTCTGCGGGGATCAGCCAAGGTGCTCGAGGACATGAGGTGCGACTTCGGTCTCGTCCGGGACGCAATCGACGGTAACCTCGTCGGAGAGGTCGACGAAGCCGCTGCCACAGAGCCAATCGTGCCTGCAGTGGACCCGAAACAACTCGGCCTGTTCGGCCGCTGAGATGAGCATGATCACCATACGAACTGATTCCCCGGAAGAGACACTGGCTCTCGGCAGACGCCTCGCGTCGGTCCTGGGTCCGGGCGATGTCGTGTTGCTCAGCGGTCGACTCGGCACGGGCAAGACGCTGCTCACATCTGGCATCGCAGAGGGCCTCGGTGTGCCCGACCCTGTCTCGAGTCCGACATTCGTCATCGCCCGGGTCTATCGCGACGGATTGGTGCCGCTCGTTCATGCAGACGTGTATCGACTCGGTTCGATCCTCGAATTCGAAGACCTCGATCTGGAGGAGACGGCCGCGAACGGCGTCTTGATCATTGAGTGGGGGGAAGCGATCGAGGAAGCAGTTTCGACGGATCGGCTCGTCGTCGAGATCGAGATAGACGGTGAGACGGGACGACGCTTCCGGATCATCCCGTTCGGCTCGTGGCTCGACCGGTCATTGGAGGAGGTCGCATGAAGATCCTCGCGATCGAGACCGCCACGCCCGCATCGTCGGTCGCTCTGGGCGATGGTGGAACTCTTGCTGCCATGAGCGTCCGCGTCAATCGGCGTGGACATGTCGGTTTCATGATCCCCGCTGTCGACTTCTGCTTCGAGCAATCGGGTTGGAGTCGAAAGGACATCGATGCAGTGGCGGTCGACGTCGGGCCCGGTCCGTTCACCGGCATCCGGGCAGGGATCGCAACCGCCCAGGCGTTCGCCGCGGGCGTTGGCGCACCCATCGTCGCCGTGTCGTCGCTGACCATCCAGGCACTTCGAGCTGCAACCGGGCATCGGCGGATTTGGTCGATCGTTGATGTCAGGCGAGGCCAGGTCGCCGCAGCGCCCTATCGACCGCTGCCAGGTGGAGTCGCCCCCGACGGTCCAGCCGAAGTGCTGGGGGCCGAGGAATTCCGGGCGATTCTCGACACCGACGAATCCGATACGCTCGTCGTGGGCGATTGGCAGGCCCTGCCAGAGGCCATGTGGGGTGGACTCCACCGGGTCCGTCGCGGGCATCCTCGCTACCCGTCGGCCGACGTGATGCTCGAGATCGCCGCCATCAGGGCGGCTCACGGAGATTTCGTTTCCGCAGAGGATCTGCGGCCCGACTACATGCGCGAACCCGATGTGCAGATCAACTGGAAGACCTTCCGATCTGAAGGGCTCTGGCCGTGACGATCCGAACCATGTCCCGCAGCGATGTGCCGGCGGTCGCCACCCTGGAGCGCGCGATCTACCCGCAGCCGTGGTCGGCGAGGATCCTCTTCGACGAACTGGCCCAGAGCAACCGCACGTACATCGTGGTCACGAACGACGGAGAGATTCTTGGATACGGCGGCCTGATGATGATCGAGGATGACGCTCACATCACGACGCTTTCTGTCGTTCCCGGTGCCAGGCGTATGAGGCTCGGAACCCGCATCCTGCTTGCTCTCGTTGAGAAGGGCCTTGCAGCCGGCGCCCGGCATCTCACGCTCGAGGTTCGGGCAACGAACACGGATGCCCAGAAGCTCTACGAACGTTTCGGTTTCGCCCCGGTCGGGAAGCGCACGGGCTACTACGCCGGGGAGGATGCGATCGTCATGTGGGCCCTTGACGTCGATGCCGATGAATATGGTCTTCTCCTCGATGAGATCCGCCTCAGTTTGGGGAACGAAGCAGCATGAACGATCCACTCATCCTCGGGATAGAGAGCAGCTGCGACGAGACGGGTGTCGCAGTTCTGGAAGGGTTCAAAGTGCGGTCATTCGTGTTGGCATCCCAAACGGAGGAACATGCCCGTTTCGGCGGTGTGGTGCCGGAAGTCGCGGCCAGGGCGCATGTTGAAGCGATCAGACCGCTTGTTCATCAAGCGCTTGCAAGCGCGGGCGTTCATCCCGACCAACTCGATGCGGTGGCAGCCACCCGGGGCCCGGGATTGATCGGCGCGCTCATGGTCGGCTACGCCTTCGGGAAGTCTCTCGCCTGGACGCTCGAGAAACCGCTCTACGGCATCGATCACATGGAGGGACACCTCTATGCACCCCGTCTGGAATTCGAGGCGTACCGGCCTCCGGCCATCGTGTTGCTCGCGTCTGGCGGTCATAGCCAGATCGTTCACGTTCGTGAGTGGGGCGACTACGAGACGCTCGGCATGACGATCGACGATGCGGCTGGGGAGGCATTCGACAAGCTCGCCCGGTTCCTCGGGCTGGGATATCCCGGGGGACCGGTTATCGATGCCGAGTCGGAGAACGGTGATCCGAAAGCGATCGCATTCCCGCGGGCGCTGCGAGACCGCCCGTTCGACTTCTCATTCTCAGGACTCAAGACCTCAGTGGTGACCTACCTGGAGAAGGCCAAGCGCGACGGCTCACTCCCGCCGAGGGCGGATGTGGCCGCGTCCATCCAGGAGGCCATCGTGGACGTGCTCGTCGAGAAGACGTTCAATGCGGTGGAGGAGACCGGCGTCCGGGTAGTCGGTGGTGGAGGTGGTGTGCTCGCGAACCGGAGGCTCCGCACCCGGCTTTGGGAGGAAGCGGACCGACGCGGGGTCGATCTGTTCATCCCGTCCATCCAGATGTGCACTGACAACGGGGCGATGGTGGCGGCCGTCGGCGTGGATTGCGTCCGCAGTGGTGCAACCCCGGACGCGTGGAATGCCGACGTCGACCCAAGCATGCGGCTCGGTTCGTGAACAGGGGCATCCGTCTCGGTCGGATCGGCGGTGTCGAGATCGTTGCCGATCTGTCCGTCTTCGTCATCGCCGCAGCGATGGTGTGGGTGCTCTACGTCGACATCGGAGTCATGTATCCGCAGACGGATTCCGGATTCGCGACGACGATCGCAGTCGTGGCGGGCGCACTCTTCGTTCTATCGGTTCTCCTGCACGAAGGAAGCCACGCCGTGCTCGCAAAGCGCCGCGGCCTCAAGGTTCGTCGAATTCGACTCCTTGCTTTCGGTGGGTACACGAAGATCGAAGGGAAGGAGGAACGCCCCTCCGACGAGTTCCTGATCTCGGTCGCCGGCCCGGTCGCATCCCTGTTGGTGGCCGGCATCTTCTGGCTGATCGCGTTGCCGGCAGGGGGAACACCGGAAATACAGTCCTCGATCGGTTTCCTTGCGTTCGCAAATCTCTTCATCGCCGTCTTCAATGTCTTGCCCGGGTTCCCTCTCGACGGAGGCCGGGCGCTCCGGGCCGCCGTTTGGCACCTCACGGGAGATCGAGTGAAGGCGACCGACATCGCTGTGGCTTCCGGCAGGGTCTTCGGCTGGGGTGTCATCGGTGTGGCGACCGTGGCCGCTCTGACCGGCTTCGGTCCATGGGCGTTGTTGTGGATCCTCCTGGGGTGGTATCTGCTCCGCAGCGCCGGAGTTGCGGGCCGCCGAGAGCGAATCCTCGCCCAGGTGGACGGGTTGGTCGCCGGTGATGTCATGCGAAAGACGCCGGATCCCGTTCCGGGGGAGATGCTCGTTGGAACGGTGGTCGATCTCTTCCAGATAGGTGCTCGCCTCCGATCGCTCCCAGTCGAAGTCGACGGCAGAATCCGTGGCATCCTTGGCGAATCGGAACTTGAACAGCTGTCGCCCGCTCGCATGGTCTCAAGTCGCGCGTCGGCAGTAATGGCGAAGATCGGGCCGGGGGATGTGATCGACATCCGCATGCCCCTCGAAGCGATGGCGACCCGTCCAGCGGGGAAGACCGGCCGTTTCGTGGTGGCGGAGAACGGACGTGCTGTAGGCATCATCGAGGGTGCAGACCTGCGGTCGGTAGTAGATCAGTAAATCAGTACTGCGCTTCTTGCTGCTGCTCTGCTGGTCTACTCGCTCTGGCAGTCTCCGCTCTAGAGTGCCAGAACCGTGCTACAATTGGCACTCGCACTGACCGACTGCCAGCAAACAAGGAGGAGTCGGATGAACTTGAAGCCTCTCGGCGATCGCATCGTCGTGAAGCCACAGGATGAAGAGGAATCTCGCACAGCGAGCGGCCTCGTGATCCCGGATACGGCCAAAGAAAAGCCCCAACTCGGCGAAGTACTCGCCGTCGGACCGGGTGAGATCAAAGATGGGGAGCGCATTCCCATGGACGTCAATGTCGGAGACGTCGTCTTCTATTCGAAGTACGGCGGCACCGAAGTGAAGGTCGAGGGTGAGGACTACCTGATTCTGTCCGCCCGCGACGTTCTCGCTGTTCTCGCCTAGGAGGACTCACCCAATGGCAGCAAAAGAACTACGTTTCAACGAGGAGGCCCGTCGCGGTCTCCAGGCAGGTGTCGACAAACTCGCCGACACCGTCAAAGTGACACTTGGACCCAAGGGTCGCAACGTCGTACTCGAGAAGAAGTGGGGCTCACCCACCATCACGAACGACGGTGTGACGATCGCCAAAGAGATCGAGCTCGAGGACGCCTATGAGAACATGGGTGCCCAGCTCGCCAAGGAAGTCGCCGACAAGACCAACGACGTTGCCGGTGACGGCACGACGACGGCAACGGTGCTTGCCCAGGCGATGGTGCAGGACGGTCTCCGTCTCGTCGCCGCCGGGACCAACCCGATGGAGATGAAGCGGGGCATCGAAGAGGCCGTCGCCAAGGTCGTCGAGAGCATCGCCGAGGGTGCGGTGCCCGTGTCGAGCGAAGACAAGGGCGCAATCGCCTACGTCGCAGCGAACTCCGCCGCCGACAAGATCATCGGTGATCGCATCGCAGACGCCATGCACAAGGTCGGTAACGAGGGTGTCATCACCGTCGAAGACAGCCAGACGTTCGGTGTCGAGCTCGATTTCACGGAGGGCATGCAGTTCGACAAGGGCTACATCTCGCCGTACTTCATCAGCGATCCCGATCGTCAGGAAGCCGTCCTCGAGGACCCGTACGTGTTGATCGTCAACTCGAAGATCAGCTCGGTCCAGGACATGCTCTCGATCCTCGAGAAGGTCATGCAGTCGGGCAAGCCGCTGTTGATCATCGCTGAGGATGTCGAGGGTGAAGCGCTCGCGACGCTGGTCGTGAACAAGATCCGTGGCACCTTCCAGTCCGTGGCCGTCAAGGCTCCCGGATTCGGTGAGCGCCGCAAGGCTCAGCTCCAGGACATCGCCATCCTCACGGGTGCGACCGTCATCTCTGAAGAGGTCGGTCTCAAGCTCGACGGGGTAACGATGGACTTGCTCGGCAAGGCCCGCAAGGTCGTCATCAGCAAGGATGACACGACAGTCGTCGAGGGTGCCGGAACCCACGCTGACGTCGAGGCCCGGGTCAAGCAGATCCGCCAGGAGATCGAGAACTCCGACTCCGACTGGGACCGTGAGAAGCTCCAAGAGCGTCTCGCGAAGCTCTCCGGTGGCGTTGCCGTCATCAAGGTTGGCGCTGCGACGGAAGTCGAACTCAAGGAGAGGAAGCATCGCATCGAGGACGCCATCCAGGCGACCCGTGCTGCCGTCGAAGAGGGCATCGTCCCCGGTGGCGGTGTTGCTCTGCTTCGTTCCGGCGCTGCGATCCAGAAGCTCCGTGGTGGAAGCGATGCTGTGAAGGCCGGACGCCAGGTCGTCCTGCGTTCGCTCGAAGCTCCGCTCCGTCAGATCTCGGTGAACGCTGGCTACGAAGGCGGCGTCGTTGTGAACAAGGTTCTCAACGAGTACGAGGGCAACGAGGGCTTCAACGCCATGACGGGTGAGTACACCGATCTCATTGAGGACGGCATCATCGATCCTGCCAAGGTGACCCGGTCGACGCTGCAGAATGCCGCTTCCATTGCGGCCCTGCTCATCACGACCGAAGCGATCGTCGCTGACAAGAAGGAAGACCTTCCTCCGATGCCTGCCGGCGGCCATGACGACGGCGGCGGCATGGGCGGCATGGGGTTCTAGGGAGCTACCAGCTGCCAGCTGCGAGCTACCAACTCACAAAGAACGGGGCGGCCTTCGGGTCGCCCCGTTTCTGCGTGGATCAGTACTGCTCTACTTGCTACTGCTCTAC
>CAZWDQ010000065.1:6908-11076 GCA_964632475.1 uncultured Acidimicrobiaceae bacterium | reverse complement strand
CACGCCGCTCGGCATCTTCCGTGACGTCGACCGTCCGGTCTACGACGACCTGATGGTCGGTCAGATCGAAGAGGCCCAGGAACACAAGGGCACCGGCGATCTTGCAGCGCTACTGCGGTCCCATGGGACGTGGACAACCGAGTAGAGCTGGTCGCGACCCCGGCGGCTACGAGTAGGTAGTCTCCGAGGCGTGCCTGAACCCGTTCACATTCGCTTCACCAAGTGGGACGGTGGCGCCCATTGGATGTTCGACATGGAGCGTCTCGGCGAGGACGAGCACGGCGTGTGGCTGTGGGCTCCAGCAGGTACAGAGCTGCGGCGCGGGTTCGACAAGACGATCCATGCCGAGCGAGGGTTCGTCAAGGTCATCACCCCGAATCGGTGGTGGACGGCCGTGTGGAACGTTGGGCCCCTCAAGGGAGACCGATCCATCGAGGTCTACGTCGATGTGATCACGCCTGCCGTCTGGGACAGAGAAACCGTTCATATGGTGGACCTCGACCTCGACGTGATCCGGCGCAGCAATGGCCTGGTCGAGATCGACGACGAGGACGAGTTCGAAGAGCACCGCGTCTTGTTTGGCTACCCGGATCACGTCGTTGACAAGGCTCGCACCGAAGCTGCCCGACTGGCAATCGCCGTCGAGATGCGAACTGAACCATTTGGAACGTTGGGGGAGCAGTGGCTGGAGGCTGGCCGTGGGCTCTGAGGCGTCTGGCGTAGATGACGGCCGAATCGTGCCGTTTCCTACGCCAGACGCGTTGGGGGACTGCCGTGGACGCTGAGGGGCTCACCGCTTTCGTGGCGGAGCGGCTCGCACAGGTCTCCGATCCCGAGAAGGCCGGGCCGATGGCCGCCTATCTCAAGACCGACATGCCGTTCTATGGTGTCCAGAAGGCCGGCCGGGTTCCGATCCTGCGCGAGGCAGTGAAGACGTTTCCGTCCACTGATCGGGACGGCTACAGAACCGCCGTTCTGGCCCTCTGGGCACAGCCGCATCGTGAAGAGAAGTACCTCGCTATCGGATACGCCCGCTCGTTTCCGCGCTTCGTCACACTGTCGTCCATTCCGCTCTACCGCCGTCTGATCGTCGAAGGGGCTTGGTGGGATCTCGTCGACGAAATCGCCACACACCTCGTGGGAGACGTGTTGCTTCGCCAGAGAACAGCGATGACACCGAGAGTCGAAGCATGGATCGATGACTCAGACATGTGGCTGCAGCGCACCTCGATCCTCGCCCAGATCGGCCACAAGGACGCGACTGATCCCGAGCTCCTCTTCGAGGCGTGCGAGCGTCGCATGCACGAGACCGAGTTCTTCATCCGCAAGGCGATCGGATGGGCGCTGCGTGACTACGCCAGGATTGATCCGGGGGCGGTGATCGCCTTCGTGACCGAGAACCGGGATGCTCTGTCCGGCCTCTCCTATCGAGAGGCCACCAAACACCTCGACGTCTGATAGCGTCACGGACATGAATATGAGTGACATGCGGTCGTTGTGGGATGCACGGTACGAAGCGAAGGGCGCGCTCTGGGGTGCGGAGCCGAATCAGTTCCTGGCTGAGATAGCGGAGGTCCTCGAACCGGGCACAGCCCTCGATTTGGGCTGCGGTCAGGGCCGCAACTCGCTCTGGCTTGCAAGCCGTGGCTTCGAGGTCACCGGGCTTGATCTGTCCTCAGTCGCTATCGAACAAGCAAAGGCGGTCGCAGCGGAACTCGACCTTGACGCGTCATTCGAGTCCGTCGACCTCACGACCTGGGATCCCGCCGGGCGTGTCTGGGATCTGGTTGTGCTCACCTATTTGCACCTCTCGCACGAGCGACGACCGGTGGTCCACGCCGCGGCGAGACGGGCTGTGGCGCCGGGAGGTCGGCTGTTCGTCATCGCTCATCACCTGGACAACTTCGAGAACGGCGTCGGCGGACCTCCGGTCCCCGAACTGCTGTTCACCGAGCAGCAACTCGCGGATGATTTCTCGAATCTCAAGATTCTGCGGAACGAAAAAGTGATCCGGACGACCGACGAGGGTGACGCGATCGATCTCGTCTTCGTTGGAGCGATGCCGCTGATCTAGATCCTGGCCGCGCGCGAGGGTGGCCAGTAGCGAGCGACGACGTTCCACTCGACGTCTCCGATCGGTATGGCGCCGAGAACGCGGCTGTCGACCGAAGAGCCGCAGCGATTGTCTCCCAGCACCCACACGGCGCCAGCGGGGACGGCGTCGTCGGACTCGGCGCACATCGGCCCATCGGCCCACGGATCGGCCAAGACCCGGCGGTTGATGCAGATCTGTCCATCCGACGAGGAGACTCGTTCCCCGGGGAGTCCGATCACCCGCTTGACAATGAACCGATCCGGATACGACGGGTGGGTGAATACGACGACGTCTCCCCGTGCCGGGATGCCACGTTGACGTTGGGCTATCACCCAGTCATCGGGTTCGAACGCGGGTCGCATCGAGTCGTCGATGATGGCGAACCGCCGCGACATGCCGCGCAACGCTGCGGCCCCGATCATCGCGACACCGACGGTCGCGGCTACCAAGCCCCTCTTGCGGATATGCCCTCCTCTGCCCGCAGCGAGTGTACGGAAAGAACCCCCAAGATGGCGCCACTTCGTCCGGTAGGGTGACCGTGACGCCAACTCCCGGGAGGGAAACGATGAATCTCGTTGAGAAGATCCTCGCGCCGCGCCACGATGCGCATGCCCATTGCGACCTGTTCTGTGGAACCTACGACCCCGCCCAGGCGGCCATCGAAGCCGACTCGTGCCTGAAGATCGTCAAGAAGTACCACGACTCCACCGACGACGTGTTCCGCACCAGGGCCATCTTCATCAAGGAGCAGAGCGCGGAACTCGTCAAGCAGCACCTCTGGATCCTCTGGACCGACTTCTTCGAGCCGAAGCACGTCGAGCAGTTCCCGAACCTCCACGACCTCTTCTGGCGTGCCACCAAGGCGGCCGGCGCAGCGAAGAAGACGATGGACATCGCAGCGCAGCAGGAGATGATCGATCTCATCGGTGAAGTCTCCGAGGTCTTCTGGGCGACTGAGAAGGCCAAGGGCGCAGGCGTCTATCCGCCGGCATAGGGGAGCAACCTCATGGGAGACACGTGGACGATCAACTACTTGCCTGAGGACGGCGGTCGTCTGACCGGCAAGCTGAGCGTTGGAGCCGAAGAAGTCCGATTCGATGCCTTGTACGACTCCTCCAACAAGGAAGTCATCAAGGGCATCCTCGGATCCGCCGGGGCGTTCGCCGGAACCGGTGGACACGCGGTCTACATCCACAACACCGATACCGAATTCGAGGTCGTGCTGCCCCGTGTTGAGATCGCATCGGCAGAGCAGGCCAAGAAGGGCATCATGAAACGAGCCGTCATCACGATGAACGACGGCAGCAAGTTCGTCTTCGACTACGGAATGCTCTCACCGAAGAAGCTGATCGCAGCGATCAACGGGTAGCGCTTCGCCGAGCAATCGGTCGTCGGTACCGGACTTTCTGACTGTCCCCCAGCTTGCTGGGGGGGGACGCGAGGAGCTTGCGACGAACAAGGGAAGGGGGGCCGTCTCTCTTGCCCCGTCTTCAGGTGCAAGGCCCCGAAGCCCCCTCCGTCCCTTCGGGCCTCCTCCCCCACTTCGTGGGAGAGGAGGTGGGAGAGGAGAAGGCTGTCCCTTTCTTGTCACTCCTGTGTCGTACGTTGTCTTCACGACCTACTTGAAGGGGGTAACGTGAATGCTGCAATGGCAACTACCGAGCAACTCGATCGTACGCCAATGTCATGGGCGGAATATGAGGCTCTTGACGACACCGTGCGCGGAGAATACGTCGACGGGGAACTCGTCGTGAGCCCGTCGCCGACGCGGTTGCACCAGAGGGTCTCCTCTCGGCTGTGGATGGTGCTGGACGCAGCTACACCAGCCGATGTCGAGGTGGTGCAGGCCTGGAGTTGGCTTGTGGGATCCGACGAGTTCATTCCGGACGTGATCGCCTTTGACAAGACCGATGAGATGAAGCGGCTGACTGCCGTGCCTCATCTTGCCGTTGAGGTTCTGTCTACCGATCGGGCAGCGGACCTCATCCGCAAGTTCTCGAAGTACGAGGCTGCAGGATTGCCGAACTACTGGATCGTTGATCTCGATGAAGATGCAGGACCCGAGATCGTCAC
>CAZWDQ010000065.1:0-6808 GCA_964632475.1 uncultured Acidimicrobiaceae bacterium | reverse complement strand
TGCCGAACTACTGGATCGTTGATCTCGATGAAGATGCAGGACCCGAGATCGTCACCTACGAACTCAGCGATGGCGCTTACATCGAGACAGGCCGTCACTCCGGCAACAAAGAAGCCACCCTGAACGCCGGCCCAATGACCATCAAAATCCACCCCACCGATCTTGTGGCCTAGTCCCGGTCGGGCTGGCGGCTGGTGGCTGGCGGCTCGCAGCTCAACCGATAATCTCCATCACATCCGTCTCATCCGGATCCACTGCTGGGCGCTTCCGTGCCGCTGCCGTGAGGATGTCGTAGAGGAACGAGCCGAGGCTGAACGCGATACCGGCGAACGCTGCGGTACCGAGAAGCACAGCAACCAGGTTCACCACCGTCGTCTGCCCCGGCATGTTCGTCGTCACGGCCCAGCCGATGAGGAACGCAGCCACCGCTCCCAGAACCGTTGGAGGGATGGCCCGTCCGGCGACAGACATCACCTTGCGCAGCCGGGCATGACCCTCGGCGCCCCGGTACCAGAGGAGTGCAAGCGCTGCTGTGTAGATACCGAGCGAGAGCACGCTCGCGAGGGCAACGCCGCGGATACCGAACGCATCGGTGAGCGAGATGTAGAGCGGCACAGCGACGACGGTTGCAGCCGTGCCGACGATCACCGGCGTCCACATCGACCGGCGTGCGTAGAAGGCACGGGTCAGGATCTGGAGAGCTCCCCAGATCGGGATCGAGAACGCGTAGAAGAAGAGCGCAGCGGCGGTTGCCGAACTGTCGAGGACGTCGAAGGCGTAGCGTTCGAACAGGGTCCGTACCACCGGCAGAGCCAGGGCGGCGAGGAGACCGGCCGCTCCGATGGACAGGACCAGCACCCAGCGCATCGCCTTGTCGACCGTGCGCTGCATTGCCTTGATGTTTCCTTCCGCCCACAGGCGGGCGAGGAACGGATACGCAGCGACCGCGGCTCCCTGAGCGATGATCCCGATCGGAACGAACATCGTTCGCCGAGCGTATTGGAGATGTGTCTGTGCACCGTCGCCGACGAGATCGCCGAACACCGACATGAAGGTCTCGTCGAATGCGACGACCGTTTGCCCGATCATCAGGGGGATCGCCATCAGGATGTACTGCCCCACGGCGGTGTGCCGCCAACCGCCGCTGAAATCGAGTTGCATCCCGACTCGACGTGCGCCCCACCACTGCACGGCGAGGTTGCCGATGAACGCACCTGCGACGGCCCCCCAGACGAAACCCTCCGGATCGGCCGTTCCCGTTACCCAGGCGAAGATGACGCCACCGGCGATGATGCCGATGTTGTAGATGATCGGGGCGAGGGTCGGGATCGTGAAGACCCCCTTGGCGTATTGCACCGAGGCGAACATTGCTCCGACGACGAATGCGAACTGCGCCGGCATGACGATCCTCGTCAGGCGGACCGTGTTCGAGATCTGATCTGCGGTGAACTCGGGATAGATCGTCTCGATGATCCACGGCGCGGCGAACCAGGCGACGACGATCAACGCTGTGATACCGATGGCCAGCCATCGCACGATCGACGAGAAGCCGCGCCATCCCTCGGCCTCGTCGTCGTCGGCCATGTACTTCGAGAAGATGGGGATGAACGTGATCGTCAGGAACCCGCCTGCAAGGAGATAGTTCGCGTAATCGGGGATCCGGAATGCGGCCACGTACTGGTCCGTGACGCCGTCGGCGCCGAGCATCCCGGCGAAGATGATCTCGCGGACAACGCCGAGCATCCGGGAGATCAGGATGCCCCCGGAGACGATGAGGGCGGCGATGCCCATCCTGCCTGGTCTCAGGCGGTCTGTGACGCGACTCATGACAGTCTGAGCGTAGAGCGTCGAGGCTCCAGAGCGTGGTTACTCACGCAAGATCGCGTCTGCGCAACACCATGGTGGTCGCTGCGATCGAGAGCGCTGCGACCACAACGGTCCTGAACATGGTGGATCCAAGACCGGAGAGGTTGTCGACTCCGATGATGGTTAGTTGCGATGCGACCTCTCCGGGCGCAAGGCTCGAAAACGCCGACATGCCAAGGCGCCAGGGTGATATGGATGACAAGCCGCTCAGAGCGCTGACGACGGCATTCTCGAAGATGAAGACGAACGCCAGACCGACAAGAACGGCGCGATCGGTGAAGAAGCCGAGCGGCACGAACAGCGAGGCATAGACGACGCTGGCAACGATTCCACCCACGACGAGAGGGAGGACCACGTCCCACGATCCGGTCTCGATGGCGTACACGATGCCGAGTGCTGCACCCCCGAGGGCATTGAGTCCGGAGGCGACGAGCACCGCACCGAGGAGCTTCGATCCGGAGATCACCGATCGGGGGATCGGGCGCAGAACAAGGAACGACAGTGTTCCATCTCGTCGCTCGTCGCCGAGCGCAGACGCCGAGATGATCAGTGCGACAATTGGAACGAGGAGCGGGAAGTAGAGGCCGACGATCATGCCGACGAACCGGTCAAGCGCGGCGTCATCGATGAGGGCCTGGGAGGTGAGCAGGAACACGAGCGCAGGCGCCATTGCCGCGAGGCCGAAGATGATCGCTCGACGGAGTCCGAGGACTTGCCGGACCGTTGCTGCGGTGATGACTCGGAGCGACTTCATCGCTTCCTCACCAGGTAGCGGAACACACTCTCGAGCGAGGCGTCTTCAGGCTGGAAGGTCGTGATCCGAGCATCAACCTCTTGGGAGACTGCCGCAACGCGACCGCCCAGGGCGGCGAGATCATCAGTCTCGACATGCAGGATGCCGTTGTCGACGGACACGCCGTGAACGAGCGATTCCTCGAGCAACCGCGCCGCAAGCACGCGACCCTGATCTGTTTCTATCCGCACCCGATACGGGATATCGGACATGGCGCTGCGAATAGCGGTGACGTCACCTGCAGCCGCGAGTCGACCATCGACGATGGCGATCACGCGATCCGACATGCGCTCCACCTCATTGAGGATGTGGGAGGACACGACGACGGTCCGGCCCTCATCTCCGAGGCGGCGGAACAGGTTGATGAGGTGAAGGCGCTGGACCGGATCCGTCCCATTCAGCGGTTCGTCGAGGAGAAGGATCTGGGGATCACTGACGAGAGCCGCGGCAACCTTCGCCCGCTGGCGCATGCCCTTCGAGAACCCAGAGAGTTTCCGATCGGCGGCATCGTCGAGATCGACGGTATCGATCGCTCGATTCGCCGCAGCATCCGCGTCAGGAACTGCGGAGAGTGTTGCGCCGTAGCGTACGTACTCCCGGGCCGTCATCGTCGGATACACCGCGGCCTCTTCCGGGACCAGACCGATACTCGCGTACACGGACGGCGTTGTCCTGGGCCACACGCCGAGCACCCGGACGGCGCCCTGCGATGGACGGATCAGGCCGGTGAGCATGCGGAGCATCGTTGTCTTGCCGGCACCGTTGGGGCCGAGGAGTCCGGTGACACCCGGCCCAAACGAGCAGGTCACGTTCGAGACAGCGACCTTCTGGCCGAACCACTTCGAGACGTCGTCGACCTCGATGGTGGGAGATGTAACGAGGGCGGGGTTCGACGTCACATGATCCTCCGGTATCGCCGCACCACAATCGCTGACGACACGCCCGCAACCAGCAGGATCACGGCGAGCGAGACCCACGGGTCGAAGCCGGCGCTCGCCACGACGAGGTCGCTCGATCCGACTCGACCGAAGATCCAGTCGCTGACGTGAGTCGGATGCTCAGCGATCCCCAGCAGCGCTGCGTAGCGATGACCGGGTACGCCGGTCGCCTCAACAAGTGCCGCTGCGAGTGCGGTGCCGATGAGCATGACCCCGAAGTAGATGCCGGTCGCCGCAGCCTTGCGTGACGCGATGGTCGAGATCAGGAGGCCGATCGGAGCGAACGCAAGCGCGTACACGGCTGAAGCGCCGAGGATCTTCGGAATCTCGTCAGCATTCGATCCGAGTGCCTGGAAGAAACCATCCGATGACAGGGCAGCAAAGCCGACGTACATGAGCGCCTGGGGGATCAGCATGAACCCGGCGATCACCGTGAGAAGCGAGGATGCCCGTGCACCTACGTAGTCGTCGGGGCGAAGCGGGCGGGATGAGTACACCGCAAGCACACCTTCTCGACGATCGGGGATCAAGAGTTCCGGAGCCGCAAGAGCGACGAACAGCAAGATGACGCTGGCGGTGATGCCGAAGTACTCCGCGTGGCCTCCGAACGGTGAGTCCGCTCCCGGAGCGAACGTCGACAGGAGGAAGGCGAACCCGACGAAGACGACCGCAGGGAGGATCGCGAAGACGACGAGGAGCCAGGGGAAGATCTTCTTCCTGGCCCGACGGTGAATACCGAAGACGCGATACAGGCCATCGCGATACGTGGTGGTGATGGCACCACGCCGACCGCGACGTTCCCCCTCGTGAGGGGTGTAGCCGAGATCGAAGACAACGCCACGTTCAGTCATGGCGCGCTCCCTTCCAAGAACACGTCTTCGAGGGTCGTCGCTTTTGGCCCCAGCGAGCGCATGCCGTTTCCGGTCTCGGCAAGGGCGTCCCGGACTAGTCGGAATGGGTCGTCACTCTGCGACGATACGAGGAGGCGCGAGCCTCCGACCTCGACGGTGGCACCCGCTGATGTCAGATGCTCGACGACGGCCGAAATATCCCCGATCACGTCCACCGATACGACGTCCGCGTCCACGAGGTGCGACAGCGGACCCGTTCGCAGCACACGTCCGCCATCGAGCATCAGCACCCGGTCGCAGGTCCGCTCGATATCGCCGAGAACATGCGAGGAGACGAGCACATTGATCCCAAACTCGCCGAGACGCGAGATCAGTTCGAGCATCTCCTCGCGGCCCTCCGGGTCCAGGCCGGCCGTCGGCTCGTCGAGGAAGACGAGTTCGGGATCGTGAACGATCGCTTGGGCGAGCTTCGTCCGTTGCTTCATGCCGGTTGAGAAGCCACCCACTGGGCGGAACCGCTCCTCTTCGAGGCCAACGAGTGTCAGAACGTCGGAGGATCTCTGTCGGGCAGCATTCGGAGGAAGCCCGGCCAAACCGGCGGCATAGACGATGAACTCCGATGCAGTCACATCGAGCGGCAAGCAGTCGTCCTCGGGCATGTATCCGATGCAAGACCGAACGTCGAGCATGTCTCTCGTCGCATCGAAGCCCAGAACTGTGGCCGTGCCGGTGGTGGGGCGCAGGATACCGAGGAGGATCTTGATGAGGGTCGTCTTACCCGCGCCGTTCGCCCCGACCAGTCCGATCCGTCCAGGCGGCAGGTCGAACTCAACACCGTGCAGTGCAACGATGGAGCCGTAGGCATGCCCGAGATCGCGAGCCGAAAGGATCAATCCGTCACCCATATGTGTTCCATTGTGGCAGGGCCGACGATCGAGCGGTACCGGTCACTTCTGTGTTGCGGGGGATTGGGTCCGGCCGGCGCGGTCGGTGATGATCATGCCGGCGAGGATCAGCGCACCTCCGATCACGATGCCGGCTTCGATCTGTTCTCCAAGCAGGAGAGCGCCGCCGATCAACGAGACGAGCGGGACGAGATACCCGATCAGAGACACGGTCGTGACCGGCATCGACTCGAGCAGGCGGTAGTAGAGGTAGAACGGCAGGAATGTCGAAGCGATCGCCATGTAGAGGATGAGCGCCCATCCGGGGGTCGTGAGGGAGTGGGGGATCCCTTCGAATACCAACATCGCGGGGATCAGCACCACTGCCGAGAGCGAGAACTGGAGTCCGGTGATCTCGATGGGGTCGTACTGGCCGGCATAGCGCTTCGCGTATGCCCCCGCATAGCCGATGGCCACGACCGAGACGATCGCGAGAACCGCAGCGACGAGCGGCCTTCCGTCCGCGCCCAGACCTGAATCGCCGGAGATGAGGAGTGCCGCGACGCCGCTGAACCCGATGAACAGCCCGATGAGCTTGCTACGAGTGAGACGCTCGTTGTCGAGCATGAAGTTGGCGTATATGGCGGTGGCGAGGGGGATCAGCGCAGCGAAGAGGCCGACGAACCCGGCGGACGCTTCGTCGTAGGCGAAGGTGAAGAGAATGTACGGGATGATCAGGTTCGTGATCGCCATGACAATCCCCACCTTCAGCGTGAGGCGGTCCGGGACCCGCAACCCCTTCACTGCGAGGAGAGCGATCACGAGGATGGCGGCGATCCCGACCCTGAGAGCGATGAGCGTCCACGGCCCGACGCCCTCTCCGAACGCGGCCCGAACGGCGATACCACCGGTGCCCCAGCCAACGGCAGCAACGAGGAGGACGGCCCAGGTCGAACGGTTCACGATTCGATCAGTCTCGTGTGGAGCGGAGGAGGGACACCCCGAGGCCGATCAGTGCCAGACCGGCCAACGCGAATGTGGCGAGGTGATCTCTCTGACCGGTCTGGGGGAGTTCCTCCGGAGCTGCTGTGGTGGCATCACCGGTGTAGGTGATCGATGCCGTCTGCCCTGCCTCGAGTGATCCGATCGTCCAGATGCCATCGTCGAAGGTGCCGACGGTGATGGAAGCGACAGCCATGATCGGATACTCGGCCATCCGGAGATCCCGCGGTTCGATGTCGATCGGGCCTTCTGTCGTGTTGGTGATCACCCTCTCGAATTCCGCGTGAGTGAACTCCTCGTTGGGTGTCGTGCTGGTCGTATCGATGACCCCGTCTTCGAGGGCGAGCGCGGGAACGGCGAGCGCGAGCACGAGCACGAGCACGACAAGCAATGCTCCGAGCAGAGTGGTCCATGCCCTCATCGTTTCCTCCCCCTCCAGCCGCGGACAACGTAGCGGAAGAACGAGGTGGTTTC
>CAZWDQ010000064.1:0-11189 GCA_964632475.1 uncultured Acidimicrobiaceae bacterium | reverse complement strand
CGCTGTTCGTGGCGGCGTGCGGCAGCGCATCGGACAAGGCCGCCGAGCAGCTCGCAGAAGAACTCATCGAAGCGAGCGGCGGTGGAGATGTCAGCGTCGATGTCTCCGGTGATGGCGACGATATGACGATCGAGATGGAGACCGAAGACGGGTCGGTCTCGATCGGTGTCGGTACCGAACTGCCCGATGAACTCGACATCCCGGTTCCCGATGGTGGAGACGTGATGAGTTCCATAACGTCCGGCGAGGGTGTCTCTGTCACCCTGATCTACGACCATGGACAATTCGACCAGATTATCGGGTTCTACGAGGAATGGACGAGCAACTCTGGCGACGAGTGGAACACACAGATCATGAGCGTCGATGCCGGCGAAGGCACCATGAGGTCCACGATATTCGGATCGGATTCGGGAGTAGGCGTCATCATTGTCGGTGACTGCTACTTGCCGGATTCGCAGAACGACGAGTTCGACGCCGTCTGTGTGACGATCAACCAGGGTGAGTAAATAGGCCGCCGTTCGAGAGCCGTGAGCGACGAGCAGAGCCTTGCGCTGAGTGCTGCTGAATACTGAGCAGTGAGTACGCCGCCGGAGGCGGCCACGGACTACGGACTACGGACTACGGATATAGGTCCATCGATCAGCGGCGTTGCCGTGGCGGTCTTGGAGGATCACCGTATCTCCTCCGTTCGACCAGATGGATCGCTCTGAGCACCAGTAGACGGTGTCGGGGCGGTCCTCACCGCATCCGCTTCTGACGGTCACAGACACACCCGGTTTCAGGTCCAGGCCGGTGAACACATAGCGGTTCTGAGACGACTCGTCGCGCAGCGTCCAACCGGAAAGGTTCAGTTGCGTCGTGCCTTCGTTCGAGATCGTCACGTACTCGTTGTTGAGTCGCTCATCGTCCGGACCCGGTGGGTCGTGTTCGACGGCGATGATCGTGGCTCCGAACGGTGGCGCCGGCCCGCACGCATCGGGGGCCCACATGCCGCGCGTTTCCTCAGCGGCCAGGCTGCCGATCTCGACGAACTCGTCGCTGTACCGGTGATCGCCCTGAAGCGTGACGGCGTGCCCCTCAGCCAACATGGTTCCATTCACGTTCTCTCCGTCGACGTACACGTAGCGCAGGAGTCGGCCGTACTGGTCGACGTCGTCGGCCGAATCTGGGACGAGGGCAAGATCGTGATTGGCGAGAAGGTCGATGAGAGAGTCACGCGCCTCGTCGCCAAAGCACTCGTCTCCCTCCGGGGCGTTGATCCCGAGGAGGCGAACCTCTTCGACGCGACCATCGATGTTGACCTCCATCGAATCACCGTCAAACGCATAGACAAGTCGGGCATGTGTTCCTGCCGATTCGGTTCCTGGATCCCCCGAATCGGCACACCCGACCGCGACAAGAACGGCAGCAGAAGCGATAGCGGCAAATCGGTAGGACATGGCGACAACGCTAGATGACCCAGGGACAAAGCCAGCGGCAGGTGGCAGTACTCAGTGCCGAGTACTCAGTACCCAGTAACGTTCCAACCCGACTTGTCGTTACACAACGGCCCTCCCTACACTCCCGTCAGCGGCCCGGTATCGGGCTGCGTTTTCCTATGCAAAGACGTCGTTGATATCGGCGGGTTCGGGCAACGCCCGGACACCGACGGTGTAGAGGTCACCCTTCGCTGCGGACACTGCGGTGTGCGCCTCGGTGACTCTCGGATGCGACGTCCGAAAGAATCGAACCGAGGCAGGATCACCACTGATGAAAGTATCAGCATCCGCCAAAAAGATGTGCGACAAGTGTCGGGTTATCCGGCGCAAGGGACGCGTCTGGGTGATCTGCGAGAACCCGCGACACAAACAGCGTCAGGGGTAGCGCACACATGGCACGAATTTCCGGAGTAGATCTCCCCAGAGACAAGCGGGTCGAAGTCGGCCTGACATACATCTATGGCGTCGGGGGAACCCGAGCGAAGCAGATTCTCGACGCACTCGAGATTCCGTACGACACCAAGGTGCGGGACATGACCGACTCCGAAGTCGTCAAGGTCCGCCAGTTCATCGACGGCAACTACAACGTCGAAGGTGATCTGAGGCGTGAAGTCGCACAGAACATCAAGCGCAAGATCGAAATCGGCAGCTACCAGGGTCTCCGCCACCGTCGCGGCCTCCCGGTACGCGGCCAACGCACGCACACCAATGCTCGTACCCGCAAGGGGCGTCGTGCTCCGGTCGCAGGCAAGAAGAAGGTCACGAAGTAATGGCCCAACAGGCACCACGGCCGCGTCGCAAAGCCCGTCGGACGATCACCCACGGGCAAGCGCACATCAGGGCCAGTTTCAACAACACGATTATCACGATCACGGACCAGAAGGGCGAGGTCGTCGGATGGACATCCGGCGGGTCGGTCGGCTTCAAGGGCTCTCGGAAGTCCACGCCGTACGCCGCACAGGTTGCCGCCGAGCAGGCCGCTCGCAAGGTCGGTGAGATGGGGATCCGCAAGCTCGACGTCATCGTTCGTGGTTCGGGTTCCGGTCGTGAGACCGCGATCCGCACGCTCCAGAACATGGGCATCGAGGTCACGGGTATCAAGGACGTCACACCGGTACCGCACAACGGGTGTCGCCCCAAGAAGCGGAGGATGCGTTAACGATGGCTCGCTACACCGGACCCAGAACCAAGGTAAGCCGTCGTGCTCGCCAACTCCTCGACGAGAACAAAGCGAAGTACTTCGACCGCCGTCCCTACCCGCCGGGTGAGCACGGCCGTGGACGCATTCGCGAGTCCCAGTACCAGATCCAGCTCCGCGAGAAGCAGAAGCTACGTTTCATGTACGGCGTGCTCGAGAAGCAGTTCCGTCGCTACTACAAGGAAGCCGCCCGTCAGTCGGGAATCACCGGCACCACTCTGCTCGTCATCCTCGAGACCCGACTCGACAATGTCGTGTATCGCTCCGGGCTGGCCCGAACGCGGCCGCAGGCCCGTCAGTTGGTGAACCACGGTCACTTCCTCGTCAACGGCAAGCGAGTCGACATCCCGTCGTATCAAGTCCGTGGCGGCGAGGTCATCACTGTCAAGGAACGGAGCCTCGAGATTCTCCCGATCCTCCACTCCATCGACACCGGTGACCGGACGGTCCCCGAATGGATGGACATCGACGTCGACGAGCGCAAGATCACCATCAAGGATCTGCCCAGCCGGGAACAGATCGACACCCAAATCCAGGAACAGCTCATCGTTGAGCTGTATTCGAAGTAGTAGCACCTCAACCCGAAAGGGGAGTGGTTCCGTGCTGATTACGCAGCGGCCCACCATCGAAGAAGAGATTGTCGACGACACCAGGTCGCGGTTCATCGTTGAACCGCTCGAGCCGGGCTTCGGCTACACGCTTGGCAACACCATGCGGCGCACGCTGCTGTCCCGGGTACCCGGTGCAGCGATCACGTCCGTCCGTATAGAAGGCGTCCAGCATGAGTTCTCGACCATCGAGGGCGTCGTCGAAGACGTCGTCGATTTCATCCTGAATCTCAAGCAGGTCGTGCTTCGCATCGACGTTGACGAGGTGCAAACGCTGTACCTGTCCGCTTCGGGCAAGGGCGAGGCGACCGCCGGTGACATCCAGGCGCCGGACGGCGTCGAGATCGTCAACACCGACCATCACCTGGCGACGCTGTCGTCATCGGCGAAGCTCGAAGTTGAGATGACGGCAGGGCGCGGCGTTGGTTATCGCAGCGCCGAGAAGAACAAGACGACGGATGCGATCAGCGTGATGCCGATCGATTCGATCTACTCACCGGTGCGCAAGGTCGCATATCGCGTGGAGAGCACGCAGGTCGGTCAGATGACCGACTTCGACCGACTCGTTCTCGATGTAGAGACCGACGGATCGGTAACTCCTGCAGAGGCAATCTCCTCTTCGGGCGGCACGCTTCGGAATCTCTTCGAAATGTTCGCCGACCTCGATGACTACGACGCCCTCGAGCTCGATGAGATCATTCAGCCCGAGGCCGCCGGCCAGGAGCATCTCGATCTCCCGATCGAGGCCCTCGACCTGTCCGAACGCCCCAGGAATTGCCTGCGTCGCGCTCAGGTCCAAACCGTTGGCGAACTGATCGAGAAGAGTGAAGAAGAACTCCTCAACATCACCAACTTCGGGCAGAAATCGCTCGAAGAGGTCGTTGCGAAGCTCGACGAACTTGGTTTCTCTCTGCAGTCGCTCGCCGACGCAGATCGCACGGAAAGCGTTGTCTGATGCCACGACCGAAGAAAGGGGCTCGCCTCGGCGGTAGCCCCAGCCATCAGCGCAAGATTCTCGCGAATCTCACCGCTCAGCTCATCGAGCATGAGAAGCTGACGACGACGTTCGCGAAGGCCCGTGACCTGCGGCCGTACGCGGAGAAGATCATCACGAAGGGCCGTCGCGGCGATCTTCACGCTCGTCGTCTCGTCCTCGCGAAGATCGGCGACAACAATGCCGTGACGAAACTGTTCGACGATGTCGGTCCGCGCTACGCGGATCGTCCCGGCGGATACACCCGGATCACGAAGCTCGGCAAGCGCCGCGGCGACGGATCCGAGATGGCGTTGATCGAGCTGGTTTGAAGCTACAAGCCGCCAGCCACCGGCTGCCAGCATTGAAGATGCCCTGACCTCGGTCGGGGCATCTTCGCGTTTGGGGTACGATCTGGTGATCGTGATGACGATTGAATCCCTATTGCTCGGTGCTGGTGCAGTTGCCTCGCCGGCGGTTGTTGAGCGGGCTCTTGAGCTTGCCCGATCATCGGATCCGACGGATCGGAATCGGTTCGACCCTGGGCATTTCACGGCGTCGGGGTTCGTCGTTTCTCCCGACGTTTCGTCACTTCTGCTCATCCACCATCGACGGCTCGACCGATGGCTCCAACCTGGGGGGCACATCGATCCCGACGACATCTCGCCGATCACCGCGGCCGCCAGAGAAGTCGCTGAGGAGACGGGTGTGAGTGTGGTGCCGATCCTCTCCGATCTCATCGATCTGGACATCCATCCGATCCCGCCCCGCGCCCCGGAGCCGGCACACGAGCACTTCGACCTCCGCTTCGCTTTCCGAGCGCTGGATGAGACCCTTGTCGCCGACGAGGAGGTCTTTGACGCCATCTGGGTTCCGTGGGACGATCTCGATGCGTACGCTGTCGACGCGTCCGTTACGCGAGCGACCGCGGCTCTGCGGCGGGAGTGCTCGTGACGCGTCGGCGGTAACCTGCCCTGATCCAACCGAAGGCAGGCGATGGGCGTCGTTCTCAATCGACTCCTCCAAGCGATCCGATTCGATCGAGACGCGTTCGTCTGGATGGACTTCAACGATCGCGCAACTGGTGACGCGCTCATCATCGTGGCCATCACACAAGTCCTGTTCCTATTCGCCGGAGGAACGTCGCTCTTTGGCCTTGTCACCGGTCTCTCCAGTGTTCTCTACGCCCTTCTGTCCGCGGTCATGTTCTGGCTCATCTACAGCGGCCTGGTGTACGCCGTTGTCGCCTTCCTCATGCGGGGGGACGGGCACTATCCGGTGTATCTCCGCATCGTAGGTTTCGCGTTCCCCACGCTGCTGCTGACGATCGCCACGACCCAGATTCTCGGATCAGGGCTGATCGGGACGCTCCTCGGGTCGCTGTGGTTCCTCCTTGTCGTCGCATACGGAACTCACTACATCTCAGACCTGCCACTGGATCGATCCATCGTGGCTGCTGTTCTCGGATGGGCAGGTTGGATCGTCGTCTCGACGATCCTCGGCGGATTCAGCATCTTCTAGCTGATGCCGACGTACCGTATCGACCTCGCATACGACGGGACGGACTTCCACGGCTACGGCCGCCAGGACAACGTGCGGACCGTCCAAGGAGACCTGGAGACGGCCCTGTACCGCATCACCGGAGATGTGAAGACTGCTGTCGCCGGGCGCACCGATGGCGGCGTGCACGCCGCCGGCCAGGTTGTGAGCTTCTCCGTTGATGAGCCGCTCGACACCGGGCGGCTCCAACGCAGTCTCAACGCCCAGCTCGGACCGGAGATCGCTGCGAATGCCATCACCGAGGTGAGGGACCGATTCCACGCGAGGTTCTCTGCCATCGAGCGACGGTACCGGTACCGGATCTCGAATCGTCGCGTGCATGATCCCCTCACCGCCCGTACCTCCTGGCACGTGCCCGAGCCACTTGACACCGAGGCGATGAATCAAGCGGTAGCGGCATTCGTCGGGGTCCACGATTTCGCATCGCTGTGCCGCAAGGCTCCCGGACGGACAACCGTTCGCGAGGTGCTCGATGCACGGTGGACTCGAACAGGAGACATCGTTGAACTCTCGATAGGAGCTGTCGCGTTCTGCCATCAGATGGTTCGATCGATCGTGGCCGTATCGGTCGATGTTGGGAAGGGACAGTCCCTTCCCAAAGACGTGTCAACGATCCTCGAGGCACGCAACCGAGACGTCGTGAAGGGCCTTGCTCCACCGCACGGTCTGACGCTCATGACCGTGATCTATGACGAGTCGAACGGTGCAGAGGTACCGTCTTGGGTAGTGCTTTGAACGCCGGCCATGCATCCTCCAACTCTCTGAGCCATCCCGGTTGGCCTTATCTCCGAGGACCCGATAGCATTCGGTTTCGCTCCCGGGTCCCCGGGGGTCGTTTCGTTCCGTCTGAGGACCCCCGATGAAAGCCAAGCTGCAGAAAACGTTCACGCCCAGGCCCGTCGATATCGACCGGAAATGGTACGTCGTCGACGCTGAGGGAATTCCCCTTGGGCGTCTCGCTTCCGAGGTCGCGCAGATCCTGCGTGGCAAGCATAAGCCGAGGTTCGCTCCCCACATGGACATGGGCGACTATGTCATCATTGTCAACGCCGACAAGATTGCGGTGACCGGCAACAAGGAGACCCAGAAGGTCTACTACCGCCACTCCGGCTTCCCCGGAGGTCTCCGAAGCGACACGCTGGCGAAGATGCGGATCGATCATCCCGATCGACTCGTGACGAATGCTGTCAGGGGGATGATCCCCAAGAACAGACTCGGCCGCCAGATACTCACGAAACTCAAGGTTTACGCCGGTCCGGATCACCCGCACCGCGCTCAGGAGCCGCAACCGCTCACACTCACGCAGGGAAGGGCTGAAGCCTGATGACGAAACCGCTTGTTCAGGCCACCGGCCGCCGGAAGACCTCAGTCGCCCGTGTACGCCTCGTCGACGGCAGCGGACAGTTCACGCTCAACGGTAAGAGCCTGGATGACTACTTCCCGCAAGCCGCTCACCGTATTCGCGCCGTGGAGGCCCTCAGGATCACCGAACTCGATGGCCGCTACGACATCAGCGCGACGCTTGAGGGCGGCGGGACAACCGGACAGAGCGATGCGCTCCGCCTCGGAATCGCCAGAGCTCTCGTCGAGATCGATCCGGAGCTGCGACAGGTCCTGAAGAAGGCCGGTCTCCTCCGTCGTGACGACCGCAAGGTCGAGCGCAAGAAGTACGGTCTCCGCAAGGCCCGTCGCGCACCTCAGTTCACAAAGCGTTGATCCGGGCGTTGGGCCTGCATCACATCGAGCAATATGGGGGAAGCCAGGATGGGTGAACGGCACCTTTTCGGTACCGATGGCGTTCGCGGCCTCGCCAACGAGGTCCTCACTCCGACGATAGCGCTCGACCTCGCCCGCGCCGCAGGCGAGAATCGCGAAGGACACGTAATCGTCGCTCGCGATACCCGTCGATCTGGCCCAATGCTGTCCGCGGCTCTCATGGCCGGGTTCAATTCCGTCGGAATCGACACCGTCGACCTCGGGATCATCCCCGTCGGTGCCGTTTCACGGCTTGTCCGTGATACCAATGCGCTGTTCGGAGTTATGGTCAGCGCATCTCACAATCCGGCTCCGGACAACGGGATCAAGTTCTTCGGGGCCAACGGCACGAAGCTTGCCGATGCCGACGAGGCTGCGATCGAGGCCCGCTTCTTTGAGGGTGAACCGTGGATCCGTAGTATCGGTCCGAAGATCGGCATCCAGACCGTGATGGGCGACGCAACCGAGCGCTACGTCGATACGATCTCACGTCCCGTCGAGTACTCGATGCGAAATATGGAGTTCGTCGCCGACGCCGCGAACGGAGCTGCGTTCCTCGCTGCACCTGCGCTGTTCGATCAAGTTGGTGCGACCGTCGAGTTCATCAACGTCGATCCAGACGGTATGAACATCAACGAGGGCTGTGGAGCCACCCACCCCGAGCGAGTCGCTCGCGATGCCAACGGTCGCGTCGGCCTGTCGTTTGACGGCGACGCCGATCGGCTGATCGCTGTGGACGAAGACGGTGTGGTGGCCGACGGTGACGTGATCATGGCGGTCTTCGCTCAGTGGATGAAGGAACGCGGCCAGCTCAAGAACGACACAGTGGTGGCCACCGTCATGTCGAATCTCGGATTCCGAAAAGCGATGGAGCACCTCGGGATCAATCTGATAGAGACGGCGGTCGGAGATCGCTATGTGCTCGAGGCGATGCGATCCTCCCGTGCGGTCGTCGGCGGTGAGCAGTCCGGCCACGTCCTTCTCGAGGATCGGACTACGGGCGACGGACTTCGCACTGCACTCCGCCTGATGGAGGTCATGGCCTCTACCGGGAAGGAACTCCGCGAGCTACGCACCGTGATGAGCGCCTACCCGCAAGTCCTGACCAACATCGTCGTCAAGGACAAGGCATTCGAAGGCAACGGAACCGTCGCAGCTGCGATCGCCACCGGCGAGCGGCTTCTCGGGACCCGTGGGCGTCTGCTGGTCCGTTCATCCGGTACGGAATCACTCGTCAGGGTCATGGTTGAAGCCCCCACGGAGTCCGAAGCCGAAGAAGTCGCAGCAGCCGTAGCCGCAACGGTTGAGGCCGAACTGGCGTAGCGCGGTTACGGCGGGTTGGCGCAGCACCGGCTCTCAGCTACTCGGCTACACGGCTACTCTCTCACCCACAACTGAACACCGACCGGAGACCAACCCAAGCGCCTGCCCTCGCGATTCGCGAGGTGACGAGGAAGAGGGACTATCGAACAGTCGGCGGGTGCCCTCTCGGCCGCTCACGGTCGTTACGGAGTCGGGTAAAGCCCGGGAGTGATTCCGGGGACAAAGCCACTCCGAGTGAGGCGGGAATCGATCCCGCAGCGCCCTCCGGTCCAATCTCAAGGAGGTTGCGCTCGTGTGCGGAATCATGGGCTACGTAGGCCCGCAGGAAGCTGCCCCCATCATCATGGATGGGTTGAAGCGCCTCGAATATCGGGGCTACGACTCGGCCGGCATAGCGATCAGCAATGGGGCGATCAAGGTCACCAAGGCCGAAGGCAAGATCACCAATCTCGAAGCGCTGCTGGAGGCGGAGCCCTCGGTCGGACATATCGGTATCGGCCACACCCGGTGGGCCACTCACGGGCCGCCCACCGATGCAAACGCGCACCCTCATGCAGATCCGACGGGCGAGTTCGTCGTGGTGCACAACGGAATCATCGAGAACTTCCAGGGCATCAGAGATGAATTGGCGGCGCACGGGTCCGAATTTGCGTCCGAGACCGACACGGAACTGCTCGCCCATCTCGTAGCTCGCGAGTATGACGGCGACCTCGCCGATGCTGTTCGCAGAACCGTTGCGCTCTCCGAGGGGGCCTATGCGATGGTCGTGATGTCGAAGAGGGAGCCGGAGAAGATCATCGCCGTACGCAAGATCAGCCCGTTGGTGGTCGGTCTGGGCGAAGGAGAGACGTTCCTCGCCTCTGACATACCAGCGGTCCTTCATCACACCCGGGACTTCCTGATCATCGAGGATGACGAGATGGTCATCGTCACTGCTGAGGGAGCGTCGGTGGAGACAATCGCCGGCGACCCGATCGATCGTGACATCACACACATCGATTGGGATGCCGAGCAAGCGGAGAAGGGCGGCTACGAGCACTTCATGCTGAAGGAGATCTACGAGCAACCCGAGGTGATCACGGAGACTCTGAGCGGACGCATCAACGAAGAAGGCACCGTCTGGCTCGAGGGCATCGAGTTTGATGATGCATACATTGCCGATCTCGATCGAGTGTGGATTACGGCATGTGGTACGGCGTACCACGCCGGTCTTATCGGACAGGAGATCTTCCGTCGTGTGTTGCGGATCCCGGCGAACGTCGAGTACGCGCACGAGCTGCGATACGCCGATCCCATCATCGGCCCGCGCGAGTTGCTGGTCGCAATCTCCCAGTCCGGCGAGACGGCCGATACGCTCGCCGCCGCAAGGATCGCTCCCGCCCACGGGTCGCGCATGCTGGCCATCACCAACGTGGTCGGATCCACACTGGCACGCTACGCGGATGACATTCTCTATACACGGGCCGGTCCAGAGATCTCTGTTGCTTCGACGAAGGCATACATGGCGATGCTCATCGCTCAGTATCTGTTGGCGCTTCGGCTCGGGGCGGCCAGGGGTACCGTCGATGAGGCTCGCGCTCAGGCCGTTGCACACGGGTTGCAGCTCATGCCGGCCGCTATCGAGGAGGTCCTCAAGCGGGAGGACGATGCCGTAGCGGTTGCTGAGCAAATTGTTGATGCAGAGGACGTCTACTTCATCGGTCGCGGCCTCGACTATGCGATCGCCATGGAAGGCTCTCTCAAACTGAAGGAGATCTCCTACCTGCACTCGGAGGCGATGCCCGCCGGCGAACTCAAGCATGGGACGCTCGCTCTCATCACTGAGGGGGTGCCGGTCGTGGCGATCGTCACCCAGCGTGCCGTCTATAGCAAGACGATCTCAGCGATCCAGGAAGTCAAGGCCCGCGGCGGCAAGGTGATCGCGGTCGCCTACGACACCGATACCGAGATCGAAAGACACGTGGACATGGCGCTTCGGATTCCTGAGATGGACGATCTGCTTGCACCCGTGGCGGCCGTCGTGCCGCTGCAGCTGCTCGCGTATCACGTTGCCCGTCTACGGGGGCATGACATCGATCAGCCGCGTAACCTGGCGAAGTCGGTAACGGTCGAGTAGCGACGAGCCTGCATCGGAGCGGGTGGGCTAGTGCTGTGTCCACCAACGTTCGGGGTGTCGACGTCGAGGACGCTGCGAGCGGCGTTCCTGGCCGAGAGAACAGCGCAAAGGTTGGTGGTCGCGGCACTAGGGAGCGAAGGAATGGAGATCAAGGGCCTCGGGGTGGATCTCGTTGAGA
>CAZWDQ010000063.1:0-11302 GCA_964632475.1 uncultured Acidimicrobiaceae bacterium | reverse complement strand
CGTTCGAGAGGCGGTGAACCCCGGGGGCAAGCAGTGTCGCCACCATGTGTTTGAGCGCCGCATTCTTCGCACCAAGAACCGCAACCTCACCCTCAAGACGAGCACCACCCACAACCCGAAGAGATTCGATGCGTGAAGGCATGGGAAGAACAGTAGAGCAGTAGCGAGTAGAGCAGTACTGATCTACTGATCTACCCGTCCCGGCTACCCTCAGCGTTCAACGATCAAAGGGCGCGCATGCGAATAGCGATGGGTACTGACCATGGGGGGTTTGAGCTCAAAGAGGAGCTCAAGGCTCGCCTTGTGGCGGCCGGGCACGACGTGATCGACTTTGGCACGGACTCCTCTGCGTCTGTCGACTTCCCCGACTTCGTTGCTCCTGCGGCCCGTGCTGTCGCAGCGGGTGAGGCGGAGCGCGGGGTCGTGTTGTGCGGTTCCGGTGCCGGTGCGTCGATCGCCGCAGGGAAGATCGCAGGCGTTCGAGCAGCAATCATCCACGACGTCTACACAGCCCACCAGGCCGTCGAACACGATGGCCTCAACGTGCTCGCACTCGGCGGGCGGATCGTTGGGCCCGAACTCGCGTGGGAGATCGTGGAGACGTTCCTCGGAGCCGAATTCACCGGTGACGAGCGCCATCTCCGACGCGTAGAGAAGCTCAACGAACTTGACCGGCTTCGGGCTTAGAAGGAGTTGATTCGCCGAGCCGGAGCGAAGAGCCACGAGCTCAGAACGAGAAGATGGAGACTTCACCGGATACCGAGTACGCCGCCGGAGGCGGCCCTGTAATATGCCGGGATCTCCCGATCGACTGGAACCATGGATTCGACAAACGGAACCTCATACGTCAACCGAGAACTCTCGCTGCTCGAGTTCCAGGAGCGCGTCTTTGCTCTCGCTACGACGCCGAGTCGCCCTCTGCTCGAACGGATCAAATTCGTAGCGATCGTGTCGTCGAACCTTGACGAGTTTCATCAGGTACGCGTTGCCGGCCTCCTCGAGCAGGCAGCCGGTGGAGTCACGAAATCGGGTCCGGACGGTCTGACACCCCGGCAGCAACTCGCGGCGATCCGAGAGCGGATCATCGAACTCAACGGTGAGATCGACCAACTCTTCTTGGACGAGCTTCGCCCCGCCCTTGCCGGTGAGGGGATCGAGTTCGCCACATACGACACGCTGGGACCCGAGGACCGCCAGGATCTCGATGTCGTGTTCGAGGAAGAGATCTTCCCCGTTCTGACTCCCCTTGCCGTCGATCCAACCCACCCGTTCCCGTTCATCTCCGACCTATCTCTCAATCTTGCCGTGCTGCTCGAGGATCACGACACGAAGAATCGACAGTTCGCCCGGGTCAAGATCCCACCAAACGTACCGCGTCTGATTCCGCTGCAGGACGGTCTGCGCTTCGTCCCGATCGAGCAGATCATCGCCAACCACCTTGGCCGGCTCTTCGGTGGTCTCGATGTCGTCAACTCCACCGCGTTCCGGGTCACACGAAGCGCGGACATCGCCGTCGAGAAAGAAGAGGCCGCCGATCTCCTCGAAGCGATGGAGAGCGTGCTCCGCTACCGGCAGCGTGCGGCCCGGGCGGTCCGCCTCGAGGTCGACGCCGGTGTTGAGGACGACGTAATCACGCTTCTGCTCCGGGGTTTGCGACTGACACACGACGAGGTTTACACGAGAGACGCGCCGCTCGGCCTCTCCGACCTCTGGAGTGTCTACGGCCTCGACCGTCCCGATTTGAAGGACCCTTCGTGGACACCGACGACGCAGCCCAGACTTGCTGAGACGGGGGGCAGAAACGTCGACTTCTTCACTGAACTGAAGAAGGGCGACATCCTCGTTCACTTCCCGTACGAGTCGTTCGCAACGTCGACCGCGGCCTTCCTCGCCCAGGCGGCCGCCGATCCGGACGTCCTCGCCATCAAGCAGACGCTCTACCGCACGTCGATCCCGAACGACCCGGCGATCGGTGGTGAAGAGGCAGTGGTCCGGACGCTGATCGAAGCCTCAGAGGCCGGCAAGCAGGTTGTGGTGCTTGTCGAGTTGAAGGCCCGTTTCGACGAGGCCGCCAACATCAACTGGGCGAAGATGCTCGAGTCCGCCGGCGTCCACGTCGTGTATGGCGTTCAAGGGCTCAAGACGCATACAAAGACGCTGCTCATCGTTCGGCGCGAAAAGGACGGCATCCGCCGTTACTCGCACGTCGGAACCGGGAACTTCAATCCGAATACGGCACGGATCTACGAGGACATCGGCTTGTACACAGCGGATGAGGACATCGGCGCCGACCTCTCGGAGTTGTTCAATCATCTCACCGGCTACGCCCGTCCCGCTTCGTACCGCAAGCTGGTGATCGCTCCCCACTTCCTGCGATCCAGGATCGTTGAACGCATCAAAGAGCAGGCAGCGCTCGGAGCGGACGGCCGCATTCTGATGAAGGCAAATCACATCGTCGACACGGAGATCATCGACGAGTTGTACGCAGCATCGAGCAAAGGCTGCCGCATCGATCTCGTCGTTCGCGGCAACTGCTCGGTACGAGCAGGAGTTCCCGGCCTCTCTGAGACCATCACGCTGCGGTCGATCGTTGGACGGTTCCTCGAACACTCCCGCATTTACCGCTTTGGGACACCGGGCCCCACGGCCGTCTACTACATCGGTTCGGCCGACATGATGCAACGGAACCTCAACAGCCGGGTGGAAGCGTTGGTGCCGGTGACCGATCCACGGCTGAAGAGTCGGATCGAAGAGGTCCTTCAAGTCGAGATTGCCGATGACGTGCTCGCGTGGGAAGCCGCACCCGACGGAAGTTGGACGAAGGTACCCACGGAGGTCGGCATCGACACGCATCAACGACTGCTCGATCTCGCAGGCGAACGGGCCCGCGGAGAAACGCCGTACCCGTCATGAGTCCCGAACGATTTCGCGCATCGATCAAGGCTGCCGGTGGTGTTCTGTACCGCCCGAACGACGAAGGCGAGCGCGAATTCCTGCTCGTCCACCGGCCCCGGTACGACGACTGGTCGCTCCCGAAAGGCAAGCTCGATCGGCGGGAGGGGTTCCTTGAAGCCGGTCTTCGGGAAGTTCGCGAGGAGACCGGGATCCAGGCCAACTACCCCATCGAAATCGGGTCGGTCGGATACGAGACCGATGCCGGGAATCGCAAGCTCGTGCGCTGGTGGCTGATGGAGGCAGTAGGAGGCAAGTTCCGACCGAACCGTGAGGTCGATAAGGTCATCTGGCTCCCGCTCCGCAAGGCGGAGAAGCACCTCCAGTACGCGAACGATCAGAAGGTGCTGCGACGCGCCAACGCTCTTGTCGACGACCCGACCTACTCGAAGATCTACCTCACGCGACACGCCCAGGCAGGCGTGAAATCTCAGTGGATTGGCAAGGACCGCAAGCGGCCCCTCGACCGACGCGGTCGCAAGCAGGCGATCGACCTGGCCATCCGATTCAGGTCCCATCCGATCACCAGGATCCTGACATCGGACTATCAGCGATGCCTCCAGACTGCGAAGCCTCTCGAGAACGCCATTCGGTTGACGGCAGAGACGGATCGTCGGCTGAGCGCCCATGTGAACGCTGATGGCGTCATCAAGCTGATACGCGAACTCAAGGGAGAAGCGGCGGTCGTGATCACCCACGGTGAAGTGATTGGCGCCGTCATCGGAGGCCTCGCTGCGGACGGCGTCGATCTCGAGGGCCCCATGGAGTGGAAGAAGGGCTCGGTCTGGGTCCTCGAAGCGAGAAAGGGCCTCATCCGCTCCGGCCGCTACATACCCCCCAAGCGATAGGTCCCTCTTCTCCAGGAGGCCGTGCGCGCTTCCGGGGACTCTCCCGATCGTGGTTGACGAGTAGATCAGTAGAGCAGTACTGATCTACTGATCCAGTCGGCCGTTCTCGTCACGATCCCCGCCAGGACTTCTTCGTTCGACTTGCCCGCCCGTTTCGGGACCTTGAACGAGTGGTCGCCGTCGTCGACGATCTCCAGCGTGCCATCCGGAACAGACCTCACGATCTCTGCGATCAGTGTTGGAGGGGAGAGGCGATCCCGGGTACCGGCGAAGAACAACTGTGGGGCTTCGATCGCTTCGAGATGACCGACTGGCCGTGGCTCACCCTTCCCCATCGGGACAAGCGGGTATCCGAAATAGACGAGCCCTGCCGCGGGCCACCCGCCGTCTCCCACAAGATGCGATCCGACCCTTCCCCCCATCGACTTGCCCGCGAGCACCACGCGATCGCACTCCCCTGCCAGCGCGTCGGCTGCTGCCCTGTGCACCGCGAGGAGCATCGGCATGCGATCCGGAGCCTTCCTGCCTGCCTCCGTGTACCGGTAGTTGAACGACATGACGAACAGACCCGCATCGACGAGACCCTCCCGAACCGTGACCATCCACGGGTGGTCCTGGCCGACTCCGGCGCCGTGGGCGAGCAGCACACCGACCGACCCGGGCGTCCCGGATGTGGTTCCCGTCACCGTCCCGCCGTCATACGTGATGTCCATGGCACTAGTTTTGTCGACATGCGCATCGAGATTGCCGATTCCGCCGAAGAACTTGCCATCGTTGGAGCAGATGTCCTCTGCGGACTGCTCGATGGCGGACCGAAGACGTTCGGTCTCGCTGGGGGCTCGACACCTCGGGCCACCTACCGCGAACTCCGAACGCGGAATCTCGCTTGGGATCAGGTGACCTGCTGGCTCCCCGACGAGCGTTGGGTCCCGCCCGAAGATCCTGATGCGAATGCCCTGATGGCTCGACGAGAGCTGCTCGATCACGTGCCGGCGCGTCTTCTCGCTCCCGATACGACACTCGACAATCCGAGCATCGCGGCTGAAGCCCATGACTTGCTCCTGGCCGCAGAACTCGATCCGGTTCCCGACGTCGTGCTCCTCGGGATGGGAGATGACGGTCACACAGCGTCGCTGTTCCCCGGGACCGAGGCGCTCGCTGTCGAACGATCCGCCTACGTGGCGAACTGGGTACCGGCGCTCAGCACATGGCGACTGACCGCGACGACTTCCCTGCTGACCAGCGCGAGACACGTCGTGTTCCTCGTCGCAGGCGTGTCGAAAGCAAACGTGCTGAGAAGAATCCTCGTCGACCACGAACCGTTCCCGGCGGGTCTGGTGGCGGAAGGGGCGTCGGACGTCACGTGGCTGTTGGACCGGGAGGCAGCGGGAGAGATGTAGATCAGTAGAGCAGTAGCGAGTAGATCAGTGCTGCTCTACTCGTCAGAGCCCGCCCGACCTGATCGCTTCGATCATGAACTGGCCTATAGGGCTGGTGGCTTCTAGCTGGTCAACTCGCTCGGCGACGAGAGATTCGATGGTGGCCTGGCTGCACTCGAGTTCGAGGGCCTGCTCGTTGATCGTCGTCGCTTCTTCCTGGAACTGCTCGACCGACGGGAGGTCGCCCTGCGTCGCGACGAGCTCTTCAACCGTCATATCCCCGACTTCCTCCTCGACGTTGTCAATGAGCTCCTGCATGAGATCGATCGTGACGTCCGAGATGTCTTCGCACGTCTCCGGTTGGCCACCACCGCACGCGGAGAGCACGAGGGAGAGCACGATCGCAAGGAGGATCAGAGTTCGTTTGAGCACGGCATCGAGGCTAGACCGCAACGTCGAGTATCCGGCGTATCAGACGGTGTCGATCGAGTCGATGATGCCGGTGATGGCGGCCCGGATCGGGCCGGTCGTCAGGCCGAAGATCTGGCGTGCCGAGTTGCCTTCGTCGATGATCAATACCGTCTCGCCAACGCCGGCGCCCACGGTGTCGACTGCGATCGTGTACCCGTCGGGTTCGCCGTTGACATCGAGGATGTCGCAGATCATGAGAGGCCGTCCATCGAAGAACGGGTGGTTGATCGTCGAGACGACGTTTCCGGAAACTCTCCCGATCTTCATAGCGTCACCTGATCGACGATCCCGACAATCGCATGATCGACCGGTACGAAGCGAGGTTCGAGGGCCTCGGCAGCTTCTCGAGACGCGACGAAATAGACAAGTTCCCCGGGTCCGGCCATGTAGACGGCGTCGGCGGCGATGACCGATCGGCCGACCGGCTCCTGCAGTTTGTTGAGCGGCTGGACGACGAGGAACTTGATCCCGTCGAGGCCTTCGGACTTGATCGTTGCTACGACCGTCCCGGTGACTCTGCCCAGTTGCATCAGCGGTCTCCGGAGTGTCGAGAGAGTCGTTGGTTGAAGCGGAGATCTTCGGCGAGGTTCTGGCGCATCTCTTCGTGGATCTGGGCGATGATGACGTGCCCGATGAGGTGCCCGGTTGGCGCCGATCGTTCGATGGCCGCTTCAACGGCCTCCTCCACGTCGGCGACGGGGCCGGTGAATACGGCGTAGCCCTTCCCCCCGAGCCCATCGGCGAGGCGGACGGCAGGCAACGAGATGGCTGCTGCCTTGACCCCTGCGTCGGCGGCTTCAACGATGCTGGCAACCGTGTCGGTCTCCACGATGCCGGTTGCATCCCCATCGAAGTCGGCCGCCTCAACCGACGAAACGATCGCGGCGACAACGTCGTCGTGGACGGCGGGGAGGAATATCGAATCGATCACAGAGTCGGCGCCTACGTCACGCCCGGTCTCGATCGCGACTTCGACGCTTGCCGTGTCTCCGGTGACGAGCACCAGGTACCGGCCCGGGTGAACGGTTCCTGCATAGATCGCGGTCACCGGAGACGACTTCACCATCGCGTCACCCGTGAAGATGCCCGAGGCGATCGAGTCGAACTCGACGATGGCGATTGCCGGGTCAGACAATGCGCATCGCTCCAACGACCGTCACCCGACGAATGCGGGAGAATGTCCTGGGGCGGGTCAGCCCCTCACCGGTGGGGCTTGCGATCGAGAAGGAGCTGAATCCCTCTCCCCCATCACCGAGACCGGAGATGTTCGGCCCATTCGCCACCATGATCGAACAGTTCATCTGCCGTGCCATGCGTGTGATCGCGTCGACATTCGTGGAGTGAATCGATGCTGTGTGTCGGAACCCGTGCTCAGATCGCACGGCGAGGTCGATGGCGGTATCAACGTCTTTGACTCGAACGACGGGCATCACGGGCATCATCTGCTCTGTCCACACGAGGTTGTGGCCTGCCGGTACCTCAGCGACGATGAGACGAATATCGGTGTCGACGGACACGCCGATCTCGGAGAGAATGATGGCTGCGTCCTTCCCGATCCACGGCGGGTTGATGACGCCGGGTTTCCCCTGCGGCCCCATCTCCCTGAAGATGACCCGTTCGAGTCGCTTGAGTTCGTGCTCCTTCAGCCGGTAGGCGCCATGAGCGACCATCGACTGCACGAGGCGATCGGCGACACTGTCAACAACGATGGTCGTCTTCTCATCGACGCAGACGATGTTGTTGTCGAACGAACCACCGCGCACGATGTCTCGGCCTGCCTGATCGAAGTCTGCCGTCTGATCGACGACTGCCGGAGGGTTGCCTGGCCCCGCTGTGATCGCCTTCTTCGGCATAGCGAGCGCTTCACGAACCACACCGGGACCGCCGGTGACCAGCAACACCGGGACATCGGGGTGGCCCATCAGTCGCTTTGCAGATTCGAGCGTTGGTTCGGCAATCGCGGTGACCAGATCGGGGGGCCCACCGGCGGCGACGATCGCCCGGTTGATCACCTGAATGTTCTCGATCGACACGTTCTTCGCGTGCGGGTGGACGTTGAAGGTGACTGCGTTGCCGGCGGAGATCATCGCGATCGAGTTGTTGATCACCGTCGAAGTCGGATTCGTCACGGGCGAGATCGATCCGATCACGCCGTACGGGGCATACTCGGTGACCATCATGCCCGAATCGCCGGTGACGGCCTGCGGCTCAAGGTCTTCAGGGCCCGGGGTGCGCACCGTCACGAGACGATTCTTGAGCACCTTGTCCTCGGCTCGTCCGAGGCCGGTCTCCTCGCGGGCCAGATACGCGAGGCGTTCGCCGTCCGCGAGCATCTTCGAACGCATCGCGTCGACGATGACTTTGCGCTTCTCGAGCCCCATCTCGCGATACGCGAGGAATGCCCGCCGCGCGGCAGCGACGGCTTCGTCGATCGTGGCATAGATCCCGTCACCGAGCTTCGATGAGAACGCTGCGCTCTCGGCTGCTGCCCGCAGCGCCGGTCCCGTCCGATTCCGGCCCTCGACGGCTTCGACACGTCCGCTAACGCGGGCAATAATGTCTGCGATCTCCTGTTCGGTCAGCACCGGCGACTCACTTCACGAACACCGTTTCGCCGTCGACCTCCCACGTGTCGACGATGCCCATGATCACGGCATCGCACGGCTTGTCCTTCGTGAGTTCGGTCTGGCGGGCGGAGCTGCCCAAGGCATACATGACGACTTCTCCGACGCCTGCGCCGACCGCATCGACCGCTACGACGTACGTATTCGTGTCGGTACTGTCGACGTCGATCTGACGAACGACGAGGAACTTCATCCCCTCCATGAGGGGCTCTTTGCGACTCGACACCAGTGTCCCGGTGACCCTTCCGAGCTGCATCTATCCCACCTCCTACGTTCGCGGGACAGTCCGGATCAGCCGAGCTCTTCTTTGGCCTCGCCGGCCCGTCCGAGCGGGAGAATGAGATCGAGGTTGAGATGCGGGCGGGCGATGACGTGCGTCGAGATGACCTCGCCGACCTTCTCCGCACCGCGGATTCCGGCATCGACGGCGGCCTTCACTGCGGCAACGTCGCCACGGACGATCGCCGTCACATAGCCGCCACCGGTCTCCTCGTATGACACGAGTTCAACCTTCGCTGCCTTCACCATCGCGTCAGCCGATTCGACCATCGCTGCGAAGCTCCGGCACTCGATCATCCCCAATGCTTCAGCCATTTTTCGCTCCTTCTCTGATTTCGATTGACTCTAGGCGTTCACCGCTGTCGGCGGTGAGTCTGATTCCGGCTGGTGGCTGGTAGCTGGCAGCTCAAACCACTCTTCCCTCGATGCCTTCGAGGGCTGCTACTGCGGCTCTCCAACCTACGTCGATGTCCCGCTCTTCTCCTCCGAGGTAGATGCGGCCCATCGAGCCATGGGACCGGACCTCGAGAATGTTGATCTCCGCAGCCTTCTCGGCCTCGTTTGCGGCCAGTGCCGCGTAGGCGGCGGGCTCGCACTCGAGAACGTAGAGCGTCTGGCCGGGGATGATGAGTTGACCGTGCCGTGTCCGGTTGATCAACTGGGCATGATGATCGTCGATGCGTCGGATGATCTGGGACGACAGGATCTTCGGCTTGATGCGGTCGGTCTCGACGTGATCGATCGATTCGAGGATCGCCTCGCCAGCCGCCCTCGTCTCTGCCTGATCGGGAGAGTGGACCTCGAGGAGGCCGTAGTAGCGCTCAATGATCTGCATACCCGGCTTGACGGACGTTGCTTTCAGAGCGACGTCCGTCAGGCGGTTGATCTCGATGCCGGGGGCGACTTCGACGAAAAGCGAGGCGTCGCCGGCGAGGGGCAGGAACCCCTGAGCCACGGTGCCGAGGAACGCTGCATACTGCGGCTGCAGCGAATCCAGAAAAGTGTACGACCGGACCTCAATACCCTTTGCCACCGGCGTCTCCTTCTGTTCCTCCAACGATTACTACTCCTGCGGATGCCCCGATTCTCGTGGCGCCCGCTGCGATCATATCCTCTGCTTCCTGGGCCGTGTGAACACCGCCGGAAGCCTTGATCCCCATGTCGGGCCCGACCGTCTCACGCATCAACGAGACGTCGTAGACGGTGGCCCCTCCCCCTCCGAACCCTGTGGATGTCTTGACGTAGTCGGCCTTGGCCTGCTTGGCGAGAGCCGACGCGACGACTTTTTCCTCGTCAGTCAGTTTCGACGTCTCGAGAATCACCTTGACGATCGCGCCGCCCTCGTGGGCCGAGTCGACGACCTTTTCGATGTCCGTCTTGACGAGTTCGTGATCGCCGGACTTGAGTGCTCCGATGTTGATGACCATGTCGACTTCCCGGGCACCGTCGCGCAGTGCCCGGCGGGCTTCCATCGCCTTGATCTCCGGCGTCGTTGCACCGAGGGGAAAGCCGATCACAGAGCACGTCTTTACGTCGGAACCCCGGAGACGATCAGCCGATCGCTTCACCCAAGTGGGATTAACACAAACCGAGGCGAAACCGAACTCCTTCGCCTCGTCGCAGAGGACGTCGATCTCGTCGGCTGTGGCATCGGGCTTGAGGAGTGTGTGATCGATGTATTTCGCCACGTCGAGCGGCACGTCGGCTGCGGTTCCGTGGAACGCAACGCGGTCCGCGCCGTTGGCCACGACTTGCCGAACCGCTTCCGGGTTCTTGCAGATGTCGGACCGTTCGGCCAGAGCTGAGAGGACTTCTTTGGTGATGAGTTCAACCAGGATCTCCCGGTCGAGGATGTCGTCGGTCACTGGGACCCTCCGGCGTATCTGTTCTCGATTCTGCTGATCTTGTCCACCCGGTCGGCGTGACGGCCTTCGCCCCACGGTGTTGCGAGCCACTCTTCGACGATCTGCCACGCGAGGTTCGGGCCGATCAGGCCCGCGCCGAGGGTGAGAACGTTGGCGTGGTTGTGTTCCCGGCTGTTACGGGCCGTCGAGAGGTCGTAACAGAGGGCGGCGCGAACACCGGGAACCTTGTTGGCGACCATGGCCGAACCGATACCGGCTCCGTCGATGACGATCCCCCAGCGGCAGGTACCGTCGGCGACGAGTCGAGCAACCTCATGTGCATAGTCGGGATAGTCGACGGCGTCGGTGGAGTCGGTTCCACAGTCGTGGACGTCGTGCCCTGTCTCCTTGAGCCTGAACGCCAGACGCTCCTTCAGTGCGAAGCCGCCGTGATCGGAGCCGATCGCGATCGTTGCCGTACCGCCAGTAGGTTGCGGTGCTTCACGTTCAGGCAGCGGCGGGACCCGACCCGCGTCGTCGAGGACGCCGGTGACGATGTTCCGCACCAGATCCCTGACCTCGTCTTGAAGCTGTGGCGGTGTTTCTGGCACGTGCCGATCCCCATATCGCTGCGGATGCCAGTGTAGAGGAATGGCCGCGACCGAGTCGGCGCCGTGACCGACCGCTACTCTCTCAGGTATGGAGGCTGCGAGCAGGTGGGAGACGGAGGCGATTCGCGAGTCGCGTGATCGTCGAAACACGCGGCCGACCGTATCACAGCAACGCACGGCGCCCGCCCCCGACGGCGACTGGCGAACGCTGCGCGAAGCATCGGACGAAACGGGCATCCCCGTCGGCACGCTCCGCAAGTGGTGCCGCCGCGAATCGGTCGACTCCTACCTCGA